>JBBQPM010000065.1:0-32556 GCA_038217425.1 Gemmatales bacterium | reverse complement strand
GATCATAGGGCATCTCCGCGTATTCAGCGGAATGTCCGGTGAAAAATTGCGATTGATCCATCGACGGGAGGTGTTGCGCCGGCTGGTACGGAGTTGGTTGCTGATTCTGCGGATCATGCTGATAGCGAGCCGGCGAAAGGTCTTGCGTGGGCTGGTAGGGAGATGGTTGTTGAAACTTTGGTTGCTCGCGCTGAGGGGGAGCAGGCAGCGTAGCGTGCTTAGTCGGCGCGGGTTGTACCGGCAAGTCGGGAACGATTGCCGCCGTGAACGGAGTCTGGCACTTCGGACACTTGATTCGGACGTTTTCGTACTTGGCATCCACGTTAAGTTTATGACCTTGCGGGCACTCGACTCGAATCGGCATGGCGACCTCTCGTTGAAAATAGAAGCAGCGTCCTCAACGCTGCCAAAGTTTGCGGTCCAGGCTCCGGTAGTTGATCGCCTCCGCGACGTGCGGCGCCTGGATCGAATCGACTCCCGCGAGGTCGGCGATGGTCCGCGCCATGCGCAGGATGCGGTCGTGGGCGCGGGCGGAGAGGCCGAGCGATTCCATCGCCGTCTTCAGCAGCGTCATCCCGTCGGCTTCGAGCACGCAGAACTTACGCAGCTGCCGGCTCGTCATACGGGCGTTGAGGCGAACCTGGCTTGAGCCGAAACGCGTCTCCTGAATTTTGCGCGCCCGCCACACCTGCTCGCGCATGACGGCGCTGGGCGTGCCTTCGGCCTTGGCGGCCAAGTCCTGGAACGGCACGGCGGGGACTTCGATATGTAGATCGATGCGGTCGAGGAGAGGACCCGAGATTCGGGCCATGTATTTTTCGATCTGCATCGGGTTGCATTTGCAGGGATGGCGGGGATCGCCGAGGTAGCCGCAGGGGCACGGATTCATGGAGGCGACGAGCATAAAGTTGGCGGGGAAGGTCGTCGAGTTCAGGGCTCGCGAGATGGTGACGCAGCCCATTTCCAGCGGCTGACGTAAGACTTCCAGACTACGGCGATTGAACTCGGGCAATTCATCTAAGAACAAAACGCCGTGATGAGCGAGCGAGATTTCGCCCGGGCTGGGAATGGTCCCCCCGCCGACCATGCCGGCGTCGGAGATCGTATGATGAGGTCCGCGAAAAGGCCGTTTGGCGAGCAGCGGTTCGTCGGCGGGGAGTCTACCCAGGGCGCTGTAGATGCGCGTCGTTTCCAGACTTTCGGCAAGCGTCAGCGGCGGCAAGATGGTCGGCAGCCGTTGGGCGAGCATCGTCTTGCCCGTACCGGGACTGCCTAGGAAAATTACATTATGCCCGCCGCTGGCGGCGACGACGAGGGCGCGCTTGGCGAACTCCTGTCCGCGGACGTCGCCGAAGTCGACTTCGTAGGTCGCGAGTTTGGAGAAGAGTTCTTCGATATTGCACTGCGCGGGCTCGCATTTGGACTTGCCGGTGAGGATGCCGACCGCGTCGGTGAGGGTGGCGACCCCGAGGACTTCGAGACCTTCGACGACGGCGGCTTCGCGGGCATTGGCGCTCGGCAGGATGAGTCGGGGGATGCGTTGCTTGTGCGCCGACATCGCCTTGGCGAGCGCACCCTTGATGGGCCGAACGGCGCCGTCGAGCGCCAGTTCGCCGACGATGGCGACGTTCTTGACCTGTTCGGGCTTGAGCTGCCCGGTGGCGACGAGCATGCCCAGTGCGATGGGGAGATCGAAGACGCCCGCAGTTTTGGGGAGGTCGGCGGGGGCGAGATTGATGACGGTTCGGCCCGTGGGGCGTTGATAGCTGAGATTGGCGAGGGCCCGTTCGACGCGGTGAATGCTCTCGCGCACCGCAGTCTCGGCCAGCCCGACGAGGATCGTTTTCGGCATGCCGATGCCCGCATCGACTTCCACCTCCACCGGCAGCGCATCGATGCCAGCGAGCGTGAAGGAGTTAAGCTTGGCGAGCATGGGAGATTCCGTGGCGGCGTCGGGAAAGCGTCTGTAAGCCTTTTTAGGCACCGGGCCGAGATTGCCCAATGAATCTCGCTCACGGTAGGAACGTAATCCGATTTTCGCAATCGGACGCCAGGCTGGCGTGGGCATGCTGCACGGCTTCCATTCGACTTCGCAATGATGCGGCATCGATCCTTGGGGAGTCCGCCAATTGTTGCTCGAGACTTTCTTGGCAGATTTTTAGATACGCATCGACGTTCTCGCCATGAACTCGGTAAAAAGCGATCACTCGATTCACGAGAGACAGGGAAAGCGTCGGATATTGGTAAACTAGCGTGTCAGCCGAAGCGCCGTCATTGTAACGTCGAACGAGGTGGAACAAGCCAATGCGATGACCTGTAATGCGGATTTCGCCAAAATCAGCGAGCGTGAGAAATTCGGGCAGATGCATATCCAACTCCTGACCGGAGGACTACTAGTTTACCTTGGCATTCTCGGACAGATCTCTGCTCTGAGAAGCGCCGAAGTACGTACGAACGCGTCATATCAGTCAAAGCCGAACAGCGCGACGGTCCGCAGGTAGACGATTAAGCCGAGATCGTCGATGCAAAACTCGATGACCAAAGGACGAACGATAGCCTTGCAATTGATGAGTTTGAGCTGACGGTAATGAAACGTCGGCTCGCCGAGCGAATAGGGATCGGTCTGCAACTGATCGTAAATCGACTTGAGGGCGTCAACGAATTCGAGATGTTTCCCATGCGCTTGCGCCACACCGTGCAGCCCGATGAGTTCTTGGCCGATCTTACCGGAGATAGCCACTTTGTACATCGCAGCCGAGCCCCGAAATCAAGAGTCGCGGCCAACTAGAGATCGCAAGTCCTCCCAGGAGACTTCTCGGTAATCCTTTGGATTGAATCCTTCCTCGGGCCGAGCAGGCAGGAGCTTTAACAGGAACTCTCGCCGTTGGGTGCGGAGACGGTCGTTTTCCTTTTGCAGCGTATCGTTCGTCGTCTCTTCCGAGGTTCGAGGACTCCCCATAAACCGCCTCATAAAAGGGTCGAATGAAGTCGTACCTCCCGCATCTTAGCACACGCCTCAATTGCGTTCAATGTCGGGCGTTTCCGCCGCGAATCGGGCAGCTAAACTTCCTGCAGCGCCTCTCGCACGAGCTTCGCGGCCTCCGTGAGGGCGTCGGGCAATTTCGCGGGATCCTTGCCCCCCGCCTGGGCGAGGTTCGGTCGACCGCCGCCGTTGCCGCCGACGATCGGTGCGATCTTCTTGACGAGGTCGCCCGCCTTGATCTTCGCGATCAAATCCTCCGACACCGCGGCAAACAGGCTCACTTTGCCGTCGTCGCGCGTGCCGATCACGACGACGCTCGAACCCGCCTTCTGCTTGAGCCGGTCCATCTGGTTGCGGATCTGCTCATCGGGCCCGGCCGGCATCTCGCCCACGATGACCTTGCTGGCGCCGAGCGACACCGCTTCCGCGAAGAGTTTGTCTCCCGCGCCGGCGAGGTCCGTCGCGGCGCCCTTCTTCACTTGCTGCTGCAACTTCTTGATCTCCTCGCGCAGGGCGTCGACGCGCGGGCCGATGTCTTCCGGCTTGCACCCAAAGCGACTCGCAAGGTCGTCGAGAATGCCCGCGGTCCGCTGCACCGCGGCCAGCGCGCCGGCTCCCGTCATCGCGGTGACTCGACGAACGCCCTTGGCGACCAACTCCTGGCCCACGATCTTGAAAAGACCCGCTTGCCCGGTCTGCGACAGATGCGTGCCGCCGCAGAATTCGACGCTATGCTCGAGCGTCGCCTCGGCGGAAGACTTGGCGCCGACGACGAGGACGCGGACCGGGTCGGGATACTTTTCGCCGAATACCGCGCGAACGCCGGCCACTTTCTTCGCCTCTTCGAGCGGCATGTTCTGCGCCGACACCGGCAGGTTAGCGGCGATCTTGTCGTTGACGAGCCGTTCGACTTCGCCGAGTTGTTCCGGCGTCAGCGCTTCGTTGTGCACGAAGTCGAACCGCGTCTTTTCGGCATCTACGAGCGACCCCTTTTGCTCGACGTGCTCGCCCAGCACTTTTCGCAGCGCCCAGTTCATGAGATGGGTGGCCGTGTGGTTGCGCATGATATGCAGTCGATCGCCGCCCACTTCGAGCGTTGCCGGTTGGCCGATCTTGATCGAACCCTCCCAGACTTTGCCGACGTGCAGGATGGCATCGCCCAGGCGCTGCGTGGTTTCGACCTGGAAGGCGCCGGTCTTGGTGCGGATGAAGCCCGCGTCGCCGACCTGGCCGCCTTGTTCCGCGTAGAAGCAGGTCTTGTCGAGTACGAGCGCGACCTGATCGCCGGTTGCGAGTTTGCCCGATTCGCCGACGAGGTTGCCTTTGACCCAGGCCAGGATCTTCGCCTTGCCGGTCAGGCCCTTGTACTTGAGCGAATCGTCGGTCTTGGGGAGTTCGCCCTGGACTGCGGAGATGACGGTCGATTCGCGGTCCTTGCCGGAGATCCTGCGATGTTCCTCAATGGCGGACTCGTAACCGGCGTCGTCGACGGCTTTGCCGAGTTCCTCCGCCATCTGCTTGGTGAGGTCAATTGGGAAGCCGTAGGTGGTCTGCAAGTCGGCCGCTTCTTTGCCGGGGATGAGCTTTTCCGCCGCGGCAGCGACTTCCTGAAAGTGGACGATGCCGCGCTGGATCGTCTTGTAGAAGTCGCGTTCCTCGGTCTGGATGACTTCCGCGACCACTTCGGGTTTCGCCTTAAGTTCCGGAAACGCCGCCCCCATTTCTGTCACCAGCACCGGCACGAGTCGATGCAGGAACGGCTCGCGCTGATCGAAGTGCTGGTAGCCGAACCGCACCGCTCGGCGAATGACGCTGCGCAGGACGGCGTCGCGTTTCTTGTTGCCGGGGCGGGCGCCGTCAGTGATTGCAAAGGTCGCCATGCGCAGATGGTCGGCGATCACGCGGAAGCCGATATCGACGGGGTTATCGAGCGTGCCGCCGTAGGTTTTGCCGGTCATCTCGGCGATGGCGGAGAGGATCGGCGTGAAAACGTCGGTGTCGTAGTTGCTCGTCTTGTTCTGGATGACGGCGGCGATGCGTTCGAAGCCCATGCCGGTGTCGACGTGCTGGGCCGGCAGCGGCGTGAGCGAACGGTCGGCGTTGCGGTTGAACTGAATGAAGACGTGGTTCCAGATCTCGATGACCTCGGGCGTCCCCTTGTTGACGAGGGCGCCGCCGGTCTTATCGGGCGTGCGGTCGATGTGGATCTCGGTGCAGGGGCCGCAGGGGCCGGTCTCGCCCATTTCCCAGAAGTTATCCTTCTTGTTGCCCAGGTGAATGCGTTCCTCGGGGACGCCGACCGCGCGCCAATGCTCGGCCGCTTCGGTATCGCGCGGGACGTTGTTGTCCGGATCGCCTTCGAAGACAGTGACGTGCAGGCGCGAGGCGTCGAGCTTCCAGACTTCGGTGAGCAGCTCCCACGCCCAGGCGATCGCTTCTTTCTTGAAGTAATCGCCGAACGACCAGTTGCCGAGCATTTCGAAGAAGGTGTGGTGATAGGTATCTTTGCCGACGTCGTCGAGATCGTTGTGTTTGCCGCCGGCGCGGATGCACTTTTGGGTGTTGACTGCGCGTTTGTAGGGCCGAGATCCGGCGCCGAGGAAGACGTCTTTAAACTGGTTCATGCCGGCATTGGCGAAGAGAAGCGTATCGTCGCCGTGCGGCACGACGCTGGACGAGGGGACGAAGGTGTGGCCGCACTTCTGGACAAAGAAGTCGATGAACTGCTGACGAATCTCGTTGCCGGTAAGCATCCGCATCTCCAGGGTTGGTTGCAAAGCGTTGTTATATCAACGCGGAAAGTTCAGGGATGGCTATCCCTGGGAGTTCGCATCCCCAGGGACAGCCGTCCCTGGGCTTTGATGGAGGAAAAAACCGAAATCGGCGAATTTTGTCGCCGCTCTCGGGTTGCTCGGACTGCGCGATCCCATTAGGATAGGACAACTTGTCGTACTCCGATTTCAGGAAGCCTTCCTCGATCATGCCTTTACCGCTGCAAACCGTTGCTCTTCTGAAGGTGGCCCGTCAGCTCGCGGATGAACTCCCTGCGGACGCGGTGTTGCTCTTGACGGAAACGCCGCTCGATTGGGACGAGTTGCAACTATTGCTCCCGGTCGAGAAGTTGCTCATCGCGTCGCACGACCCGGTGATTCTCGAGACGATCCGGCGCCATCCGCATCTCACGCATCTGGAGATCGACCCCGGGCCGACGCCGACGCCTGAACGCATGAGCCTGGCGCTTCTCGAGGCGGTCGCGTCCGACAAGCTCAAGCCGGGCGCTCATGTGGTCGCGCTTTACAACGGTATCGGCGTCAATGAAGAACGCCCGGAACATATCGATAGCCTCAGCCTCATCCATCTGGGCGAGCATCTCGAAAGACTCAGCGCACAGGACCTCCGCAAGCTCGACACGCAGGTGCCGCTCGAGGTACTGCGTGCAGTGGTCGATTTGGCGACGGAGATTGGCCGGGAGGGCCGCGAAGGCAAGCCGGTCGGGACAATGTTGGTGGTCGGCGACACGAAGAAGGTCCTGTCGATGTCTCGACCGCTGAACTTTAATCCCTTTCGGGGCTATCCGCCGGACGAACGTGACATCCGCGACCGCAGGGTGCGCGAGCAGATCAAGGATCTGGCCCAGCTCGAAGGAGCGATCCTGATTCGCCGGGACGGGGTGGCCGAGGCGGCATGTATTTACATTGACGCCCCCGCGGACGGCATCACGCTGAGCAAAGGGCTTGGCACCCGCCACTGGGCCGCCGCGGCGATCACCAAGAAGACCAAGGCGATCGCCATCGCCGTCTCGCAATCCTCCGGTTCCGTCCGAATCTTCCAGAACGGCACCGTCATGCTGCAGATCGAGCCGTTCTCCCGGCCCATGATCTGGCAGCGGCTTAACATGGATTCCGACGAAAGCAGCAAGCCCGTCGTGCCGGCGGCCCGCGTCGTCGACGCTACTTTTGGACGGCCGTCCGTTTCTTGAGAATCACGTTCACCTTCAGAACCGTCTTGCCAAACTGCAGGCTGTCGTCGCCCGACAGCGGAATGCGTTTGCCGGACGGGATCCGTTCGCCGTTGATGACGGTCACGCGCCGGCCCGTGTCGGCGATGCCGAGCCCCTTGGCGTCGTACCAGAGTAGCGCGAAGCGATTGACCGCGACCGAAACGCCCGGATTCTCCTGATCGCTGAGATCGACGTCGATCGGGTGCGGCCCCTTACGGCCGATGTAGGTCACGCCTTCTTTGATGCTATAGGTCTTGCCGGGCCTCAGCCCCTTGGCGACGTTGAGCTTGATCTTGGAACCTTCCGGGATCGACATGGGGAACCTTTTTCGAAAAGGAGGAACGGTTGGAGCGAAATTCGATCTTCGCATGCGGACGGCAGAAATGGAATCGAAAATCACGTGCCGGCGAAAGCCTGGGAGAGAGCGTCGCGAGCGGGCCGATCGGCAAGGTCGCCGTCATCGACGATTCGGAAACGAAACTCTCGCGCAAACTGGGTTCGCGATTCCGCGATTCTTCTTCGCAGTAGAATAGCTCTTGCCGGTCGAAATCGCGAGTGGGCTGCGGAGAGTGAAATGAAATCAAGCGTCTCCAAGAGAACCGATGCCGCTGGTCAAGAGACGTTGGATGCGCTGGCAACCAGCGAAGCGCGGATGCACGCTCTCCTGGAGGCTGCGGTCGATGGCATCATCGGCATCGACGAGCGCGGCATCATCCAATCGATCAACCCTGCCGCCCAACGACTGTTCGGCTATTCGGCGGACGAAGCGATCGGCCAAAACGTCAAAATGCTCATGCCGTCGCCGTATCAAGAGGAGCACGACGGTTACCTCGCTCGTTTTCTGTTTACAGGGCAGAAGAAGATCATCGGCATTGGCCGGGAAGTGACCGGATTGCGAAAAGACAGTAGCACCTTCCCCATGGACCTGTCGGTGGCCGAGGCTCGGTTGGGGAATGAACGGATCTTCGTCGGGATCATTCGCGACATCACCGAGCGGAAGCGAATCGAAGAAGCGAAGTTTCAACTTGCCGCGATCGTGGAGTCGTCGGAGGATGCGATCGTCGCCAAGAATCTGGACGGTACGATTTTCGCCTGGAACGCGGGAGCCGAACGGATGTTCGGCTACTCGTTGAGCGAAGTGAAGGGGCGACACATTTCCATGCTCGCGCCGCCGGAGCATCCCTGCGAAATCCCCGCCTTGCTCGAACGAATCCGGCGAGGCGAGCGCGTCGATAATTTCGAGACGGTGCGCGTTCGGAAGGACGGCCGGCGCATTGAGGTTTCCGTCACGATCTCTGCGATCAAGGACGCCACGGGGAAAGTGCTAGGCGCCTCCGCGATCAAGCGGGAGATCACCGAGCAGAAGCGCATGAACGAAGATGTTCGGGCGATGACGCAGCAGCTTTGGCAGGCGGCGAAACTCGCGAGCGTGGGCGAGTTGGCGGCCAGCATCGCGCACGAGTTAAACAATCCCCTGGCCACGGTCTGCTTGCGGATCGAATCCGTTTTGGCGCGCACGCCTGCGGATGATCCGAGGCGGCGGGCCTTGGAGATCGTCGATCAAGAAGCGAAGCGAATGGGCGAGTTGGTGGCGAACCTGCTGCAGTTCGCCCGTCGCGGTCACGAACAGGTATCGACAGTCGACGTGCGTCAAGAGTTGACGAAGTCCGTCGAACTCATTCGCCACTTATTTCGCAAACGGCTCATCCGCGTCGTACAGGAGTTCGCCTCAGATACGCCGACCATTTTCGCGGACCGGCAGAAGTTGCGGCAGGTATTCTTGAACCTTCTTTCCAACGCCGCCGATGCCATGCTTGACGGGGGAACGTTGACCTTGCGAACCGCGCTGGCGGCGTTCGAGGACGGCAAGCCTGCCGTGCGCATCGAGTTTGCGGACACCGGCGCGGGCATTCCATCTGAGAATCTCGGGCGCATCATGGAACCCTTCTTCACCACGAAGGAAGAAGACAAAGGTACGGGGCTCGGGTTGGCGATCTGCCGTCGCATCGTTCAAGAGCACCGCGGCGTCATTCAGATTACGAGCGAATTAGGCAAGGGGACCATCGTGCGTATCGAACTCCCCATCCAGGAGGGCGCCAACGTCGATCGCCTTCTTGCGTCGTCCGCTCGGAACGCTCTTTGAAAGGATGAAGCCATGGGGGAAGCGAAACTCGGACGACTACTCATCGTGGACGACGAAATCGAGTTGAAGAACGCCCTGTGCGAAACGCTGGCCGACGAAGGTTACGAAACGGTCGGGGTGAGCAGCGGCGAAGTAGGGCTCCTTGCGCTCGCGAAGCAAGATTTCGACCTGTTTCTCAGCGACTTGATGATGCCCGGGATGGATGGCATTCAATTCCTTCGCAAGGCGCTCGAATCGGACCCGAGCCTCGTCGGCATCATCATGACGGGCCAGGGGTCGATCGTGAGCGCCGTCGAGGCGATGAAGTTGGGCGCCTTCGACTACGTCCTGAAGCCTTTCAATCTGCAAACCATGCTGCCGATCCTGGCGCGCGCGATGGACATGCGTCGGTTGCGCCTGGAGAACGTTCGGCTGCGCCGGTATGTCGAACGGCTCACCTACGAGTCGCCCCGCTTCGAAATGATCGGCTCCGGCCCAGCCATGCGGCGCGTGGTGCAACTGATCGAAAAGGTCGCGCCGACCGACGCCACCGTTTTGATTCGCGGCCGAAGCGGCACTGGCAAGGAACTGGTGGCGCGCGCCTTGCACCGCAACAGTTCGCGCCGCGATCAGCCCATGGTGACGATCAACTGCGCCGCCTTACAAGAAAACCTGCTCGAAAGCGAACTGTTCGGCCACGAGAAGGGCTCTTTTACCGGCGCCCAGCAGATGAAGCCGGGACTCATTGAGGTGGCCGAGGGAGGGACGCTGTTCATCGACGAAGTCGCCGAGATGGCGCCTTCGCTTCAAGCCAAGCTCCTGCGCGTCCTGGAAGACGGCCATTACCGCCGAGTCGGCAGTGTCAAAGAATGCCACGCCAACGTGCGCGTCGTCGCGGCCACGAATAAACCGCTGGAAGAAGAACAGGAGGCGGGGCGGTTCCGCGAAGACCTGTTTTTTCGGCTCAACGTCTTCAGCATCGAACTCCCGACTCTCCGCGAGCGCCGCCAAGACATCCCGGCACTGGTCGAACACTTCCTGACGAGTCGACAGCTCGGCAAAGTGCGCTTCAAGATCGACCCCGAAGCCATGCGTGCATTCATGAACTACGATTGGCCTGGCAACATCCGCGAGCTGGCGAATGTGCTGGAACGCGCTCAAATCTTGGCGGAAGACAATCTCATCACCCCGGACGACTTGCCCGAGAAGATGCTGGCGAGTCCTGCTTTGGCCGAGACGTCGGCTGCGGATCCACTCAACCTGCACGAGACGGAACGACGCAGCGTCTGGGCGGCCCTGGAACAGGCGAAAGGGAACAAGGTTCTCGCCGCGAAAGTCCTGGGGATTAGCCGTCGCTCGTTGTACCGGCTTATCGAAAAATATCGCCTCGAGGAGCCGACTTCCTGAGTCCTCGAGGCGTGATTTTCGTTGGAGAGGTGTGCGAGTCAGGCACTGCTGGGCGGTTCCGCACATATTCCTGACGATTTCAATCTGCCCAAGCGAAGAATTCTTTCTTTGGGACGGGGAGGCGAGCATCGCGCGTTTCGCGTACGTGCTGGTGGCAGCGAACGCACGACATCGTCAGGTCGAAATAGGCCAAAGTCACGCCGTCAATATTCTTCTCCTTTGCCTTTTGCGAGATAGTCTCCGCGGCCCGGCGAAACTCGTTGCTGTGGAGTTCGTAACGCGGGGTCTTATAAATGAACCATTCGTCCTTCCTGCTGAGCTGAACGAGACGCTCGGAGCTGTCGCCGATCTTTTTGAAGTCGGCGATCGCGATGCCCTCCAGCAACGCTTTCGTGCTCTCAAGTTTGTCGGCCATGAGTTTGCCCTGTCCCAGAGGACGCTGTGCGAACGTCAGCCAGGGAACGCTTGCAAGCACGCAAAGTACGAGGAAAATGCAAAGGGGCTTTTTCATAAGAGTCTCCTGATGGGGAGGGGGAGTTCGATCAGATCGGCAAGTCGACTGCCTCTTCAGTCGAAGCAAACGATGTACCAAGGAGGATCTCAGCCCGGCGTTTACCGATTCAAGGCGAGATTTCAGATCTCGGCACAGGAGATGCTCTTGTATCTGGCGACTCCACTTTCTTAAGGAGAAACGCCATGAACAGCACAACGACCGCCACGCGGCCCAATCGCATGTTTCTCCACGCGGAAACGGCTGCGGATTTGATGACGGCATCCCCAATTTCGGTTTCGGAAGGGGCGAAGCTTAAGGATGCCATTGCGTTCCTGTCCGACAAGGGATTTAGCGCCGCTCCCGTCGTCAATCAAGCCGGAAGAGCCGTCGGCGTTCTCAGTCAGACGGACATCGTCATCCACGATCGAAATAAGTCCGGGCTCCTTCCGTCCGCGACCGAGTTCTATGCGAAGACCGACCTGGTCGCACCTACCGGGGAATCGCTCTTGGAGGGCTATCCGGAGGAGCGAGTCGAAACGATGTTGGTGCGAGACGTGATGACTCCGATGGTGCTTTCGGTTACTCCGACGGATTCCGTTTCGCGCGTCGTGAGCGACATGCTCAATTACAAAGTGCATCGATTGTTCGTCATTGAAGCCGGAATCCTCGTCGGGGTCATTAGCGCCTTCGACGTGCTTCGAGCGCTTCGCGGCGAAAAAGGGGCCCCCAACGCGAAAGAGGTGATGTGATGACGAAAAATGGAATCCTCGGAACCTTTGGCACGCATGCCTTTCTGGATGGCCTGAGCGATCGCCATCTGTTGCGTCTGGCTTCTGCGGTGAAGCCTTTTTCCGCCGAGGCGCATGAGTTCATTGCTCGGAAGGGGAATCCTTCGCACGTGTTTTACTTGGTGCAATCGGGCCACGTCGAAATCGGCAACGTCGCCGACTACGGCGAATTCCTGCCCATCGCTGAAGTGGGTCCGGGCGAAGTCGTCGGCTGGTCGTGGGCGCTCCCTCCGCACCGCTGGCAATTCGACTGCCGGGCTTCCGATTCGGTTCGAGGGATTTCTTTTGACGCCGAATGGCTTCGGGAGCAATGCGAAAATGACCACGAACTGGGTTATCACCTGATGAAACACCTGCTCGGAGTGGTCGCCAACCGTCTTGCCAGCACGCGCTGGGCCGCTGCCGAGGGGCAACTCCGTTAGCGTCCGCGAAGTAAGCGGTGAAATCCTGCAACCTGGGCGAACCTTTAGACGCAAGTTCGCCCGGGGTGCACGGTTTTCCGTCTTTTGGAGCGGACGAATCGATGCATTGGCAAGGAGAGCGTCATGGAATTAGCCCGTCTCATCGGCCAGCTTTCCAAAGCCGAGGCGTACTCTTTTTCGGTCGAGAAAGTAGAGGTATGTCAGACTCACCTATCCGTCGTTTTCCTCGCCGGGAGCTACGCCTACAAGATCAAGAAGCCTGTGGAATTCGGATTCGTCGACTATAGCACGCTCGACAAACGCCGTCATTTCTGCGAGGAAGAGGTTCGCCTCAACCGCCGGCTGGCGCCGGAAGTCTATCTCGGCGTCGTTCCCATCACGATGTCCGATCAGGGTCTGCAGATGGAAGGGGCCGGCGAAGCGCTCGAATGGGCGGTCAAGATGAAACGCCTGTCCGACGACGCGACTCTCCAGGCCTATTTGCAACACGAAGACGTCGCACCTGAGGTCGTCGAAGCGATCGCTTGGAGGATCGCCGAGTTTCACGCCGAGGCGGAGACGAGTAAACGGATCGCCGAGTTTGGAGGATTCGAAGCGGTGGCTCGAAATTCCCTCGAGAATTTCGAGCAGTCTTACCGGCAAATCGGCGTCACGTTGAGCCTCGCCGTCTTCGAAAGGCTGCGGACGCTCGTAGAAACCGCGCTGCTCCATCTGCGCAACTTGATTCAACGACGAGCGGAACGCGGCGTGC
Source organism: Gemmatales bacterium (assembly GCA_038217425.1). Classification (GTDB taxonomy): domain Bacteria; phylum Planctomycetota; class Planctomycetia; order Gemmatales; family Gemmataceae; genus JAIEPT01. The sequence goes on along the minus strand of JBBQPM010000065.1, from coordinate 19,590 downwards.
CGCGCGATACGCACGGAGATCTACGACTGGGGCACGTCTATCTTTTCCCGGACCGGCAGCCTCCCGCAGACCTGGCCATCATCGATTGCATCGAGTTCAACGAACGATTTCGTTTTGCCGACCCCGTCGCAGACATGGCGTTTCTCGCGATGGGGCTCGCATTTCATGGCCGACGCAAGCTTGCCGACACGTTCATTGATGCCTACATTCGAGCCTCGGGCGATCGCGAGGGACGCGAACTATTGCCGTTCTACATGGCCTACCGTGCCGCCGTGCGCGGGAAGGTGGAAGGGCTCAAGGTTCAGCAGAGTGAGATACCCGCGGCGGAGCGGGAGTCGGCCCTTGCGAAAGCTCGAGCCTATTGGCTTTTCGCGCTGGGCGAGTTGGAAGATCCCGAGCGAAGGCCCTGTCTGGTCATGGTAGGCGGACTCCCCGGCACCGGGAAATCGACTCTGGCCCGTAATCTGGCAAGGCACGCGACGTTTGAAGTCATTCGTTCCGACGTGGTCCGCAAAGAACTCGCGAGGGAGTCGGGCGAGACGAAAACGGCCAATGCGTACGAGGAAGGGTTGTATCGGCCCGAATGGACCGACCGAACCTATGCGGAATGCTTGCGTCGTGCGGCGAAGTCTCTTTTTGAAGGAAACCGCGTCGTCGTGGACGCCAGCTTTCGCGAAGAGAAAGACCGCCGGCTGTTTATTGAGGCCGCCGTTCATTGGGGCGTACCGGTCGCGTTTCTCCTCTGCGAAGCAGATTCAGAAGTGGTACGAGTTCGATTGCATAGCCGCCGAAACGACGCCTCGGACGCCGACTGGGCCATCTATCTGAAGGCTGCCGCCGCCTGGGAGCAACCCGACCGACGAACGCTTGAAGTCACTCGAGCGATCTCCTCGGGAGACCGCGAAGATGACGCACTCAAGCAAGCTCTCGAATCGCTCGCGGAAGTGGGTTTGTATCCTCCCAGATAGTATCAAGCTTCGATGGCAGGTTCGTCTATTTCGCCTTCTCGAACCCTGCCTCAATCAGGTCAGGGTAGCCGGCTTTGAGTGGGCGAACGTCGAACCCGTGCTTCTTGAGGATTTCGCCGCAGGACAAGGCCCGGCCGCCGCCCTTGCAATGCGTGTAAATGACTTTGTCCTTGGGCAGGCTCTTCAAGAGTTCTTCGAGGCCCGTCTCCGCCTTCAGCTTGCTTTGCGGGATCAACCGGGCGCCCGCGATGTGTCCCGCGTCCCATTCTTTCTGCTCCCGAACATCGAGCAGTACTGCCTTGCCGGATTTCAAGTTTTCCTTCACCGTTTGAAGCGAATCCTTCGTGTGCTTTGGCGGCTCCTGAGCGACTGCGGTGAGGTTTAAAAGGATCAGAACGGCGACGGATGCGAGTGATTGCGTCATGGTAGGTTCCTGAAAGAATGGGGGAGTCGGCTTGATCCGTTAATGATCATGATACCGACAAAATCGGTCCAGGGACAATCATTTGCCGGGAAAGCCCAGGGATGGCTATCCCTGGGGAAAACGCCGATAACCGAGATTCATCGGCTCGCGTAGGAGAAATTTCGATTCGGGTGCGTTCCCAGGGATAGCCATCCCTGGGCTTTCGCCGGATTATACCGAAGCCATTCTTTACCGACTTCACTGACACAATCCCATCACGCCCAGGCCGTAAAACGTGTACTCCACGTCGGCGACTTCGTCCCAGATACCCGCCTTGAAGCCGCCGGCGGGGACCTCGTTCGAGGCGGCGAAACGGTACACGCTGCCGCGCGGCACGCGCTCCAGCGCCCCGAGGCGGTCGAGCGTCCAGAGCCCGGTGAATGTCGAAAGCAGGTCGGCGAGCGGGATGCGGTCGTTGGCGCACAGCCCGCCGTCCATCGACTTCATCTGCAATAGATACTCGATGGTCGGCTCGGTTTCCTCGGGCGAAAGCGTTTCGCCGAGCACGAGATGCAAGATGCCGACGCCGGCGGCGGTGGGGTTGGTGCCGCTGCGGCGCATGGCGGCGATTTCGACGTACCCGCCATCGTCGCGCCGACGGGCCCGGGCGAGCGCGAGCGCCTCCTCGGCATACGGGAACGTCTTGCCGAGAAGCTCGTAACACAAGCCGACCAGGAAGGTGTGATACGTGCTCGCCGACTTGGCGCCCGGCGATTTGTTATAGCCCCCTTCCGGCGTGCGGAACGTCCCCAGCATCTCGGCGACGCGTTCCGGCCAATCGGCTCGACTTCCTTCGAGCACGTCGCCGCAACCGGAAGCTTGCAACAAGAGACACGCGTAGAGGAACGAGAAGAAGTCGACGACGCTGGTTTGCCGCTGCAGACACTCGCGTAGATACGGCAACGCTCGGCCGCCGACGTCGGGCGTGAGGGCGCCCAGGGCGGCGAGTCCGCGCAGGCCGAAGCCGGTGTAGTAGAGGTCCGATTCGCCGTCGCGCCCGGGGAAGCCGCCGTCGGCGTTTTGCGAACGCACCAGATACGCGGCGCTCCGCTCGCGTAGATCGGCGGGGAGCATGGCGACACGGTCGGCGAGTCGTTGGTTCAGCGTTTGCAAGTAGGCGGACATTTGCGTTCTTGGGTGAGCTTTTTCGGCGCAGTTTTGTTATCCTCACCATAGAAGGACGACTCGCTTTGGGTAGACCGGGAGTTTTCGATGCGAACCTTGACGCTTTGCCTGTGCTTCACGATCGCGGCCCCCCTGATCGCGCAGGAGAAACGCTATACGATGAAGGCCGACCACGACCCGGACGGCACCGGCAAGTTCTACATGGGGCGCGAGATTGCCCAGGTGATGGGCTACCAGGGCGCGAGCTGGCTGGAACGCCCCGAGCGCGAGAAGGAAGAGCACGTCTCGAAGCTGTTGCCGCCGCTCAAGATCAAGCCGGGCGACCACGTCGTCGATATGGGCGCCGGCAGCGGTTATTACACCATGAAGCTCGCCGAGATCGTCGGCCCTACCGGCAAGGTCTACGCCGTCGACATCCAGCCCGAGATGCTCGCCATCATCCGTGGCCGAGTGAAAAACAAGGGCCTGAAGAACGTTCAGCTCGTGAAGGCGACCGAGACCGATCCGAAACTCCCGGCCGCGAGCGTCGACCTCATCTTCATGACCGACGTCTATCATGAGTTCTCGCATCCCTACGAAGTGACCGAGAAGATGGTCGAGGCGCTAAAGCCCGGCGGTCGGCTGGTGTTCGTCGAGTTTCGTCTCGAAGACGACAACGTGCCGATCAAGGTCGTGCATAAAATGTCGCAGAAGCAGGTGATCAAGGAGATGACGCCGTTCGCGGTCGGGCATGTCGAGACGCAGAACCATCTCCCCTGGCAACACGTCATCATTTTCGAAAAGAAGAAGTAAGCCATGCAAGATACGATTCTGCAATCGATCGGCAAAACGCCTCTGGTTCGGCTCAACCGCATCACCGAGGGGCTGCAGCCGGCGGTCTACGTCAAGGTTGAATCGCTGAACCCAGCCGGCAGCATCAAGGACCGCGTCGCGCTGTCCATGGTGCTGGATGCCGAGCGGCGCGGCTGGCTTCGGCCCGGCGGCACCATCATCGAGGCGACCGCGGGCAACACCGGCCTGGGCCTGGCGATGATTGCCGCCGTCAAGGGCTATCGGTGCATCTTCGTGCTCCCGGACAAGATGAGCGCCGACAAGATCCGCTTGCTCAAAGCCTACGGAGCTGAGGTCGTCATTACGCTTACCAGCGTGCCGCCCGATTCCCCCGACAGCTACAATGGCGTCGCCGACCGGCTCTCACGCGAAATCCCCGGCGCCTGGCGTCCGAACCAGTTCGCCAACCTTGCCAATCCCGAAGTCCACTACCGCTCCACCGGCTACGAAATTTGGGAACAGACACAGGGGAAGGTGACCGTCTTCGTCGCCGGCGCCGGCACCGGCGGCACGCTCTCGGGCGTCGCACGCTATCTCAAGGAGCAGAACCCGGACGTCAAAATCATCGGCGCCGATCCGGAGGGGTCCGTCCTCTCGGGCGATGCGCCGCATCCCTGGAAGGTCGAGGGCATCGGCGAGGACTTCGTCCCCAAGACGCTCAATAGCCATCTCGTCGACGAATGGGTCCGCGTCGGCGATGCCGAGTCGTTTCAAATCGCCCGGCTCCTGGCGCGGCGCGAAGGCATGCTCCTGGGCGGTTCCAGCGGTACCGCCGTTGCGGCCGCGCTGCGCTATGCGCGTCGGTTGGGGCCCGAACATCTCGTAGTCGCCCTGGCCGCGGATACGGGGCGCAACTACATGAGTAAAGTGTTCGACGACGATTGGCTGGCCGCCAACAAGCTCAACGTCGAGACGGAAGTGATCCACTCGGTCGGCGATCTCCTGCGCACGCGTAAAACCAAGCCGTTGGTCACGATCGCCTCGACCGCGCCCGTCTCGGACGCCATCGCTCTCTTGCAGTCCGCGGGCTATTCGCAGATCCCGGTCCTTTCGCCCGAGGGCAAGACCGTCGGCTGCATCCAGGAAGTGACGCTCGCCCGCTTCCTGCACGATCACCGCGATCCCGCCAAGAGCACGGTCGGCGAAGTGATGGCCCGACCGCTCCCCGTGCTCGAAACGACCGTCCATCTCGACGAGGCGTATCGTCTGCTCTTGGCCGGGAATACCGGCGTGCTCGCAACGGTCGACGGCAAGATCGTCGACATCATCACGCGCATCGATCTGGTGCAATACTGGGACAGCGCCCGAGCGAAATGAGATCGGGCTCAGGCAAAATAAGAAAATCGAGCCACAGAGATCACAGAGGACACCGAGAAATTGCTAAAGCATCCGAGAACATCGCGATTTGTCCGTTTGATTACTCTGTGTCCTCTGTGAACTCTGTGGCTAAGTTGGTAAGCTGCCAGGCGACCAGATTCCCTCAGGCAAACACGTCCGCGAACAGTTCCTCGCTGGCGGGGAAGTCGCTCGCTTCCGCAAAGGCGAATGCGTCGGCCAACTCGGCGTCGATCTCTTGGTCGATGCGTGCTCGTTCCTCGGCGCCAAGCTCGGCGCCGAGCACCTGCATCGGATCGCGGTCGAACCAGCTCTGGGCCGCCTCTTTCGCCCGATATCCCGACGTAAAATCTTCGTTGGGCCCCACGTGCTCCAGCCAGCGGTAACAGCAGCATTCTAGAAACACCGGACCGCTCCGCTCGCGCCGCATCCGCGCGACTTCCCGCGCGACCGTTTCATGCAGCGTACGGTAATCGAGATCCGTGAAACGCTCGCTGCGAATACCGTACCCGGCCGCGAACTCAGCAAGCGACTTCCACGGCTGCCGGGCTTCTTGCGTGCTGTGGATCGCGTAAAAGTTGTTCTCGCAGACGAACAGGATCGGCAGCTTCTTGAGGGCGGCGAACGTCAGGCTTTCGTGGAACGCGCCTTCCTCGCAGGCGCCGTCGCCGAAGAAACAGGCGACGAGCGCGGAACCCTTTTGCATCTCGATGCCGAGCGAGTATCCGACCGCGTGTGGGATCGTGGTGCCGACGACGGCCGACGTCCCCATCATGCCGGCGGCCACATCGACGAGGTGCATCGAGCCCGCTTTCCCTTTGGCGCAGCCGCTCGCCTTGCCGTAGAGTTCTGCGATCATCCCGCGCAGATCGCCGCCTTTCGCGAGGTAAAGGGCGTGCGAACGGTACGTTCCGAAGACGACGTCGCTCGGCTCGAGCGCCTCGCAGACGGCGACGGAAATCGCTTCCTGCCCGATCGACAGATGCACGGGACTCTTGATCTTGTCGCTGGGATAGCGGCGAACGATCTCGTCCTCGACCCGGCGAATCCGCACGAGTTGTCGATAGGCAGCGGTCAGTTGCGACGGCGTCATGAACTACTCGAGTGTTGGGTTCAAGAGATTAACCACAGAGACACAGAGAGCACAGAGGAAGACACGGAGAAGGGGAGAGAAAGGTTCGCATTCTAACTCACCTATTCCTCTCCCTTTCTTTCTCTGTGATCTCTGTGTCTCTGTGGTTAATCTTCTTAATTCGATCCGCGTCGCCGAACTTCGATATCGGCCTCTCGGCGGCAATGTTCCATCAGTAGCCGCACGCTCTCCTCGACGGCGTACCTCGGCTTCCACCCGGTCAATCGCTCGAACTTCGACGTGTCCGGGATCTGCAGCGTCACGTCCGCCGGTCGCAGGAGCGCCGGATCCTGGCGCGTCGGGATCGGCGTCTTCGCCTGGGCAATGAGTTCTTGCAAGAACGCGCCGACCGTCGTCGTCGTCAGGCCGCCCAGATTGTAGACCTCGCCCGCCTCGCCGAGTTGCAGCGCGACCCAGTACGCTTCCATGGCGTCGCGGACGTCGATTAGCGTGCGGACGGAATCGAGGTTGCCGTGGCGTAACTCTAATTGCAGGCCTCGTTCGATCCACGCGACCTGGCGGGCGAAGCTGGTCGCGAACAGGTCGGCGCGCCGGGGATTGATGTACGCGAACATGCGCGTGCGGACGATCTTCATCCGGTAGCTGACGAAGTACGTGAAACCGAGCAGATCTTGCGCCACCTTCGACACCGCGTACGGGCTCGACGGGCGGATCGGCGCGTCCTCCTTGATCGGCACGAGTTTCGGATCGACCTGGCCGTAGACTTCGGACGTGCTGCAAAGCTGGATCCACGGATCGAGATCGGCATGGCGAATCGCTTCGAGCAGGTTGCTGGTGCCGACAATGTTGTTGCTGAGCACGGCCTGCGGAGTCGTGAACGAGGCGCGGACGTTGGCATGGGCCGCCAGATGGAAGATCGCGTCGGGCCTGGACTCTTGCAGCGCCCGCAGTACGGCGCCGTAGTCGTTCAAGTCGACTTCGTAGAGCTTCACTCGGTCGCGAACGTTGCGTAGGTTGTCTTGCGTCGTGGTGCTGTGCCAGCGGGCGAATCCGTGAAGTTGCACGGCAGGATGTTGCTCGGCGATGAAGTCCGCAAGGTAACTGCCGCCGGACCCGGCGATGCCGGTAATGAGGACATTGCGAAAGACGCGCGTCATCCGGTCCCCTCCGGAATGGCGTTCAGCAGGGCGCACAATGCGCCGATGCGCTCGATCGGGAGCGTCGGGTAGTTGCCGATGTAGTAGCCGAAGAAGTGGATGTGTTCGGTCTGCGGCAGATTCTTGTGGGCGTCGCCGCCCAGAATCTTTCGTAAATAAGGCTGCCTCAGTTGATTGCCCCCCCCGGAGGTGCCGCGGCGAAACTCGACGCCTGCGTCTTTCAGCGTGCGCATGATGTTTTGGCTGAAGACCTCGCTGGCCTGCCGCTGCACCAGCGTGAACGCGTAGTTGCTGCTTCCGTCCACGGCGAAGTCGGTGCGGTATTTCTTCGGATCGAGCGCCGCGAGGAATGCCCGCAAATTCTCCGATCGGCGCACGTTCATCGCGTCGAGCCGGCGCAGTTGCGATCGGCCCAGGACGGCGTTGATCTCGGTGCTGCGCATGTTGTACGCAGGGAACGCGAAGATGAAGTCCGGGTTGAGATCGGGGTAGCGCTCGAGATACTCCTGGCGAATTTCCGGCGACGTCGATTCGCGGACCATGCCATGAGCGCGTAGCATCCGCAGCGTCTGATAAAGACCCTCGTCGTCGGTCGAGATCATGCCCCCTTCGATCGTCGTCATGTGATGGGCGTAGTAGAACGAGAAATTCGACATCAGCCCGAACGACCCGAGCTTGCGGCCCTGGAACGTCGCGCCGTGCGATTCGCACACGTCCTCGATCAGCGGAATCTGCCGACGGGTGAGTTCGTCGAGCAATTTTTGCGTGAGGGCGTTATAGCCGAGAATGTGCGTCAGAAAGACGGCCTTGGTGTTCGGCGTGAGGCGTGCGAGGATATGGTCGGTGTCCATGCCGAGGGTGCGCGGATCGATGTCGGCGAAGACGGGCGTGTGTCCCGTTTGTAGAACGGAGGCGACGTCGGAGACCCAGGTGAGCGGCGGCGTGATGACTTCGCCGACGCCGTGATGAATCTGCAGTGCGGCCAGCGACAGCAGATTCGCGGACGAGCCCGAGTTGACGAAGACGCTGTACTTGACGCCCAGCCACTGCGACCATTCGGCTTCAAAGGCGCGGACGTTGCTCGACTGCGTGAGGATCGGGTCGTCCTGGCGCAGCAGTTCGATGACGGCGTCGAGATCCTCGCGTAGGAGGTTGTTTTGCATCAGGGGCCAGGAGAGCTTGGCGGTCATAAGCGGTTAAATGTAGTCCTTTTCGGGGTCGAAGAAGATGATTTGGCTGCCCGAGAAGTCGAAATTAAACGGCACGTGCAGGAGACGATTGAGTCGGGCGCGGATGTCGGCGTGGCGTTCGGGGGGCGCGAAGAAGAGGAGGAAGCCGCCGCCGCCGGCGCCGAGGAGCTTGCCGCCTACGGCTCCGGCGGCGCGGGCTTCGTTATACATCTCGTCGATCGCGGGTTTGGAGACGGCGCCGCCGAGGCTGCGTTTCTCCATCCACGTTTCGTGCAGGAGTTCGCCGAAGGTTTTGATGGCGCCGGTCCCCGTCAGGATCGCGGTCGCTTCTTCGACGAGGTTCATCATCATGCGAAGTTGGCGTTTGCGTTCGTCAATCTCGGGGACGTAGCTGCCCGCGACTTCCGACGCGGTGCGGACGATGCCGGTGAAGACGAGCAGGAGATGGTCGTTGAGTTCGGTTAAACGCGTGCGGGGGATGGTGAGGGGCCTGACAGAGATATCGCCGGAGGGGTGGAACTGGATGGTATTGACGCCGCCGTACGCCGCGAAAACCTGGTCTTGCGAACCGACGGTTTCCTTGAGGAGGTCTTGCTCCATGTGAATGCCTTCGAGGGCGAGCTGATGCTTGCCGACGAAGTCGCCGCGGAGGGCGTGCAGGGCGTGGAGCAGTCCGACGGAGAAGGCGGAGGAGGAACCCATGCCGCTGCGAGCGGGGAGATCGCCGTCGTGATGGATTTCGACGCCCCGATCGATCTTGAGGAATCGAAGCGTTTCGCGGACGGCGGGGTGGACGATTTCGTCGACGCTCTGGCAGCTCTCGATGACGGAGTAGGTGATGCGGATGCGATGTTCGAAGAAGGGGGGCAGATAGCGGCAGGTGAGGTAGCAATACTTGTCGATGGCTCCGCCGAGGACGACGCCGCCGTGCTGCCGATACCAGAGGGGGTAGTCGGTGCCGCCGCCGAAGAAGGAGATTCGAAATGGAGTTCGGCTAATGATCATGGAGAGTTCAGTCTATCGGAGCGAACGAATCCGGGCCAAGAACGCGTCAATATTTAGCCCCGGAGAGTCGCGGTGGCCAAATATTTCACTTCGCCTTGAGCGTCTTCAGGTACGCCGCCAGGTCGGCCAATTCTTGGTCCTTGGCGTCGTCGAGCAAGCCGACCGGCATGAACGATATCGGACTCGCCTGGATGAGCTGGACCTCGCTTCGCGGAATTCGCACGGTGGTGTCGGGCGTCGTTTGCAAGAGCGTCACTTCCTGCGACGAATAGATGACGATGCCGTTGTGGGCCTTGCCGTTCGCGGTCATGACCGTGGTGGAACGGAAGGCGGGGGCGACGTCCTTACTGGGATCGACGATGGCGGTGAAGAGATCCTCGAGCGAGAACCGCTGGCCGACGCCGGCGAGGTCAGGCCCGAGCCGACGCGCTTCGCCGTGGCAGCGGAAGCAACTCCGCTTGTGGTAGACCGCTTCGCCGCGCTTGAGGTCGGCGCTCGCCCAGTCGATTTTGCCGAGTCGATTCTTCCAGGCTTCGGGATTGGCGCCGGCGAACCCGACGAGAGACTTCGCGGCTTCGGGGTGCGTCTTTGTTAGCCAGGCGGTCCAAGGCTCGTGATGGGGTTCCAGCTTTTGCGTCGTCCACGCTGCGAGCAGATCGGCCAGTGCCTTGCGCACGGGTTCTTGATCCTTCGCGGGGAACCGGCGCAGCGCCTTGACCGCCTGGGCGAGATCGGCCGGCTTCGCCTCGGATTCCTTGAAAGCGACCAGCGTCTCCGCGGCCGCCTGCACCACCTTCGGCTGCGAAGAGCCGAGCGCCTCCAGAAATAACGGCCGATCGTCCGCATGCTTCTTCTTCGCCAGCACCAGGGCAATGGAATCCGTGAGGCGCGCATCGCGGAACTGTTTCCGCAAGATCGGCAGCGACTCGGCGTCCGGCAACTCGGCGACCAACTTGACGAGGTCGGGGCTCCATGCTTCCGCCTTCGCGTCCTCGTCCAGACTGGCGATTTTACCGAGTAGGAGCTTGACCCCGGCGCTACGTTCCTTCGGGGGAAACCGGGCGATGAACAGCTCCTGGCCCGGGATGCCGAAACCTTTCACCTTCAGCAGTTCGTCGGGTAACTTGGGATCTTTGCGCTGCAGTTCGTCGTACATCGCTTCGAGAATGCCCGGGACCTGATCGGCGGGCTTGGCCTTCTTCTTCGTCAAAAGCTCGTGGATGGAGTGGACCATCTTGGCGGTCTTTTCCGTAAGCACGGCGCTGCGAACTCCCGGGATGCGCGCCAAGCAGAGCAGATAATGAATCTCGGCGTCCGTGTCTGGGCCATACTCCTTGAGAATCGTGGGAGCGTCTTCGCCGAGCATCCCCGCCAGGCGGGCGATTTCCAGGTCCACATGGTATTTGGACGCGAACTTGAGCCTGGACGCGAAGTCGCTCCGGTCTTTCGCGGGAATGGCATCCGCGGCCCGGGCGACGTAGCCATCACGTGACTTGTCGGCGTTACCGCTCGCGACATCGCCGAGACTGAGTTGCAGGAGTCGCACGGCTTCCAACTGCAGCATTGGGTTTTGGCCGCGTGCCAGCAGATATTCGCAGGCATGATAGACCTTCTGAGGATTCGTCTCAACCTCCGTCCAGAGAGAAGCGAGCCGAAGTTCGTCACTGTCCGGTAAGCCTGCAACCAGAGTCTTGAATCTCTTGGGGCCCATGGCTTGCGCCACCTTGAGCGCCGCCCAGCGGATTCTTCGATCTTCGCTGCCCAGTCCATGGGTCCAGTTCGGCTCGAGGAATTTACTGGGAGGATAACGCTGAAGCCCCTCCCAAGCGGCGCGCTGAACGACGGGGTGAACGTGTCCTGTGAGTTCGCCCAGGTAACAGACGGCGCTGAACTCGTCGCTGCTCACCGAGAGCGACCAGGCGACGCGGGCCAACACTTCCGGCGGCGTGGTCGGCGATTTGAGCTTGTGCGCCAGCGAGGGATCGATGCCGCCGAATAGGTCCGTAAGGATCTCCACGGCACGCATACGCTCGGCGTCGCTGTTGCCCTCGCGCAGCAGTTCCTTCTCGAATGCCGACTTGCCGAGCTTCTTGGCGATCGGCAGCCAGCGGGCTCGGGACCAGGCGGCCAGGGGTTCAGGGGCGTTCAAGACTTCGACGACCGGCAGCGCCAGCGGATCGGGCTCAACCCTATTGTCTTTGCCCGTGTAGCGGATGCGGAAGACGCCGCCGCGCGTGCCGCGGCCGCCGATCGAGACGAACAAATCCCCCTCGGGACCGACGGCCAAACCGGTGGGGGCAAAACCGACGTCGCCCGTCGTTTTCATGAATTCCGTGACTTCGCTGGCATACGTCGCCCCCTGGCGTTTGAGCGGCATGAAGTAGACCTTGCCGAAGGTCCAGCAGACGTGAAACACGCCGCCGTGATACTTGGCCGGGAACGCCTGATGGCGATAGACCGCGAGCCCGGTCGGCGAGCCGCGACCGATCTCGACGAGACGTTCGACGCTATCGGGAAAATATCCGGAGCGCGACCAGCCCCCTTGCCAGCCGGCGTTGACCCAGCCGTGGTGCCGCGCCTGGGCGATGTCGAAGAGCCGGGTCGGGGCGTAGTAAGGCAAATGATGGACGCGTTCGCCGTCGGCGTCGACGGTGAATGCCTGGCCCTGCGCGTTGAAGCCCAGCCCGTATGGATTGCGAAAGCCGTCCGCGAGCACCTCGATCTTCGTACCGTCGGCGGAAAAGCGGACCAACGCCCCCATGCTCGGCTTCTTGATCGGCGAGGTCGGCGTGTTGGCGTGCCGATCCGTGATGCCCGCGTCGTTGCCGGTGATGAGATAGAACCAGCCGTCGGGCCCGCGATGGATGGCGTTGGCGCCATGCTCGCTGTCCTTGGCGGTCGGAAACAGGAGCTGGACGTCGTCGCAGATGCCGTCGCCGTCGCGGTCGATGTAACGGCGCACGCCCAGATCCCCGGCGGCGATCATGTCGTTGCCGTCGAAGGTCATGCCGTGGGCGCCGCTCGCGGGGAGTTTGCTGAACGGGATCGCCTGATCGGCTTTGCCGTCGCCGTCGGTATCGACGAGGATCTTGACGGAGTTCTTGCTGCTGACGACGACTCGGCCCTTGCTATCGATGGCGAGCGAATAGATGTCCGAGGCGAGGGCATCGTCCGCGTACTGCGTGACTGCGAAGCCGGCCGGGACTTCGAAGCCGAGCGATTGCGCCTGGAGCAGGGCCGGCAAAACGAAGAGAAGAACGAGGGCACGCATGAAATTCGGGCCTCGGGTGGCGGGAAAGGATTGCAGATATTGTAGGCGAAAAAAATTGGCCGGTCGAAGGCGCAGACGTCAATCCCCCGGCGTGCTCGACGTCAACCTTCAAAACTCACGAAAGGGTATCACCATGCGATTCCTTCGAAAGATCCTACTCGCTTCACTCGCTTCCTTGAGCTTGTTGCTCCCCATGACGCAGACCGCGGTCCTCCAGGCGGGGCCGACCCATTCGCACCATCGGGTGTATTACGTCTATTACCGAGCCTCTCCCCGGCATGCGTGGGCCTACTACGGCGGGTACTACAACGCGAGCCATGCGGCCCAGGCGGCGAACTATTTTCGGTATTACGGCTACGACGCGTTTTATCGATAAGTAGAATGCTGGTAGGCCAGACACTTTGTCTGGCCGCGTGTGGCGATTGGCGGAGGCCAGGCAAGAGTGCCTGGCCTACCGAGTCCTTCCTTCGGATAGGCCAGACCCTTTGTCTGGCCGCGTGTGGCGATCGGCAGAGGCCAGGCAAGAGTGCCTGGCCTACCGAGTCCTTTATTCCGGTAGGCCAGACACTTTGTCTGGCCGCCCTGCTACCGCTTGACCGTGAGAGTGTAACTCCCCACCTGGGTGCTGTAATTGGTAGCGATGATGCGGTAGAGCCCATCCGCCGGGGCGGTGTAGATAATGCGGGCGTTAAGGCTGCCGCCGCTGTCGTCGTCGGCGGCGACCTGGGCGCCTTGCGGGCTTTCCAGACGCAAGTAATTGTCCCAGGGGCCGCTGGTCGAGACCATGTCGATCTGGTACTTTTGGCCCTGCTTCATCGGATAGGCGTGGACGACGGCCTTGTGCCCCTTGCGGAGCGGATCCTCCGGGTCGCCGGCGGTCAGCACGCCCAGGATCTGGAAGACCTTTTCGTCGACGTTGGCGCGGATCTGCGATTGCGCCGCCTTGGCAATGGTGCGAACGAGCGGGTCGGCGTCTTTCTCCGCAAGGGCGAGTTGGGGCAGAGCCGCCTTGGCGTCGGGGCCGATGTTGCCCAGGGCGCGCGCGGCCGCCATGCGCGTCATCGGATTCTTGTCCTCCAGCATCGGCACGAGAACGCTCACCGCTTCTTTCGCCAGCGGGCCGTACATCGCCAGCTTGCGGACCAGCGTCAGGCGAATCGCGGGCGCTTCGGTCTTGCCCAGGATCGCGGTGAAATCGGGGATGCCTTCGGGACCGACCTGGTAAATGACCTGCGCGGCGCTGTCGTGCATCGGATCGCCCGGCCGCTCCAGAATCTTCAGCATCGCCGGCAGCAAGACCTTCGGCGTCGCTCCCACCTTTTTCAGCGTCGCCAGCACGCTGCCGCGCACGGTGTCGTCCGCGTCTTCGAGAGCGGCGATCAACTCCGGGCCCGCCGAGCTGGCCTTGAGCCCGAACCGACCGATCGCGTCCGCCGCCTGCCGGCGCACGCTGGCTGGCTGTCCCTTGAGGCCCGCGATGAAGATGGGGAGCACGACCTCGGCTTGCAAGCCCCGCTGCGACAGCGCATCGGCGGCCTGAAGTTTCAGCGTCTCATTCTTGTCTTTGAGGGCTGCGAGTAGAATCGGCTCGGCCAATTCGACTTCCAGGTTGAGCAGCGTCATCAAGCTCGCGGTGTTGATGCGAACGGCCGGGTCTTCATGCCCGAGGGCCTTCTTGAGTCCAGGCTTGGGGTCGGCGCCGAGACCTTGCATCGCACGAAACGCCATGAGCCGTAAGGTCGGATCGTTATCCACCAGCAAGACGCTGACATACGGCTCGGCCAGCTTGGCGCCCGAGCCCATGTTCATGAGCATCTGGAGGGCGTTGCGGCGCACGACCATGTCTACATCCTTGGTGGCGTAACCCAGGCCGATGACGACCATCTTGTCGCGCACTTGCGTCTGGCCGAGCAGAAGGCAGACCGTGCGGCGGACTTCGACCTGGTTGGCGCCGAGCAGATCGACGAGGGCCGGGACCGCGGGGACGCCGATCTTGGCGAGCGCGTTGACCGCGGCGCCGCTGACGGATTTATCGGCGCTGGTCGCGGCGGACGTCAGGAACGAAATCGCGGGTTCGCCGATGCCGGCCAGGGCGTCGGCGGCCTGGGCGACTGCTCCCAGAGCGGGATCGCGCAGGTAGCGCTGGAGTTCGCCGATCGCGTCCTTGGCCGGGGCGCCGATCGAGCCGAGCGCCTTCATCGCGGCCAGGCGAATCGTGGCTTTGTCACTGGCCAAGGCGCGGACGAGCGCGGGGACGGCGTCGCCCCCCAGTTTGGGGAGCGCCTCCGCGGCGGCGACCTGCACGTCGGCATTGTCGTCGCCCAGCGCCTTCACCAGCGGCAGGGCCGCGAGTTGCGGGTCGGGATCGATTCTGCCCAGCGCATACGCCGCCTTGCGCCGAACGCCCGGCGACGCGTCCTCCAGCGCCTTGAGCACCAGCGGCGCGGACGCCTTCGCCTCGGCGCCCAGGAACGCCAGGCCCCAGACTGCGTAAAACCGCACGTCCGCGTCGGGCGATGCCAGCGCCTTCGTGAGCGGTTCCAGGGCCGACTTGCCCGACTTGCCCAGGACGATCGTCGCCATGAGCCGAACTTCCTCGTTGGTCTCCTTGAGCAGATCGATGAGCGCGGGCGTCGCTTCCGGAGCGGCTTTGCCCAGCGCTTCGAGGGCTTGCAAGGCCTTGATTTTCTCGGCATCGGTTTTCTTGAGATCGGCGATCAGATCGGCGACCGGTCGCGGTTGAGCCAGGAGCGAGGCGCTGCTGGCCAACACGCAGGCGAGCGCCAGGGCGAAGCGAATCATGGGTCGATTCCTTTCCGAGGGTGATGTGCGGGATTGGGGCTTATCTTACAGACGAGACGGACGGGCGTCCGGACGGGTCGTCCCCGTTTGGAATTGAATCGCAAGCCCAGTGGGTGAGGTACTCCGAACCCCTGGGATTACTACAGGATCCATTACGTACTAATGATTAAACCGAAACTCGAGCGAGTTGAGGAGACTCCAGGCCAAATCCTCCGCGGCCTGACGGCGCGGCCCTTGGGCGAGATGCTTGACCGCCGCCGCCGATTCCGCGGCGCTGGGCAACCGACTGAAGAACGTCAGGTACAACTCTTCCGCGAGTTTGCCGTCGTCCTTGAATTGACGGGTCATCCGCGCGACGGCGCCGAGGTCGTTGCTCAGCTTGTTCTGAATCTCCGGAGAATTGAGTAGATGCAAGACCTGAGACACCGTCGGTTCATGCACGCGCTCGCAGATGCAGGCGGTGAGCCGCTGCGGTCGGCCGAACAGCTTCAGAAAATAGTGCGGCACCTTGCTGTCCCAGAGCTGAATCGCCCGCGTCCCCGGAGCGGCGCCGACGAACTTCTCCTCGATCCCGGTCGTTTGGCTGACCATGTCGAGCAACACCTCGGCCGGCAGAGCGCGGAACAAGGAACGCGAAAAGTTGAGCGAATCCTCGAGGTTCGTCGCCCCGGGCCTGGACGCTTGCTGGTACGTGTACGACGCGGCGATGGTGCGGATGAGCTGCTTCAGATCGAACTTCTGCTCGGCGACGTGCCTGGCGAGCGCGTCGAGAAGTTCGGGGTTGCTGGGGGGATTGGTCTCGCGCATGTCGTCGATCGGATCGATCACGCCGCGGCCGAACATGTGGGCCCAGACGCGATTGGCGATATTCTTGGCGAACCAGGGATTCTTGGGCGAGGTCATCCAGTCGGCCAGCACCGTTCGGCGATCTCCCGTCGGCGCCGACTCGGGCATCTCCGTCCCCAGCGGATGCGGATGAACCGTGTCGCCGGTGCGCGGATGCTTGGTAACGGGGTCGCCCTGCGCCAGCAAGACGTCGCCGCGGCCGGTCGGGCGAATCGAGAGCTGCGTGAAGAACGCCTGCATGCCGTAGTAGTCGCTTTGGCTCCAGCGATCGAACGGATGATGATGGCATTCGGCGCAAGCGATGCGGATGCCGAGAAATACCTGCGAGAGCGAACTCGCCGTCTCGCCTGGCTTGGTGACGACCTTGTAGAAGTTCGCCGGCCCGGTGTCGCCGAGTTGCCCCTCGGCCGTCAGAAGCTCGCGGGCGAACTGGTCGAACGGCTTGTTCTGCGCGAAGCTGTCGCGGATCCAGCGATACATCGCGTAGGCCCGCTTGTGCCCGAGGACGGTCCGTTCGACGCGCAGCGTGTCGGCCCATTCCATGGTCCAGAAGTCGGCGAACTCGGGGCGCTCGAGCAACTCGTCGACCAGGGCGGAGCGCTTCGCAGGGTTCTTGTCGTCCAGGAAACGCCGGGCTTCGGTCGCGGTCGGCAGCGTACCGATGACGTCGAGATAGACGCGGCGCAGGTACTCGGCATCGTCGGCGAGACCTGAGGGGACGAGGTTCAGTTTCTTGAGACGAGCCTGGACATGTTCGTCGATGAAGTTGTGTACGGGGATTTTAGGGTACTGGGCGATCTTTTCGCTGCGCGGGATGAGGGCGCGGAAGGTGGCGACGCTCCCCATGTAATGCGCCATCACGGCGAGATCGCCCGCCATGGCGCCGACGCTGACCAGGCCGTCGGGAGAGACGGCACCGAGCGTTTCGGAGTTGGACTGGAAGCGAGCGTGATGCGTGACGTCTTTCTGGACGCCGTCCTCGTAGACGGCGATGATGCGAAGCTGTTGCTGGGTCTTGCTGGCCATGATGCGTTCGCCCGGCTCGACGCGCAGAGACTTGACCCCGGGCGTCTTCGGGTCGCCGAACGGAGCGCCGGCAGCGATCCAGCCGCGCAGGGTTTCGTACTCGGCGGAATCCTTACGAATTTTGACGCCGCCGCCGTGCGCGCGATCGCCCGCGGGCTTGGCCAGGAGCAGGCTCAATTCCGGGGCGGCGGGAAAGATGCGTCGGCCGCGATTCTCGCGCGTGAGCGCGTTGTAGTCGGCGACCATGTCGAATCCGAAGACGGAGAGTTTGAAGCCGTTCTGCCCGTCCTGCTGGGCGTGGCAGCCCGACGAGTTGCAGCCAAAGCGATTGAGGATGGGCGTGACGTCGTTCTCAAAGTGATATTCGCGCGGCCGATCGACGTCGGCGACCGTGACGCGTACCTTCTGAATCCGCCCCTGCACTTCGACGATCACCTGCGTGGCGCCGTTCTTTTTCGGCAGGAGCTGACCCTGTTCGTTCACCTGGACGACATCGGGATGCTCGGCGCGGAACTTGGCCTGGCGCGTCCAGTCGACGATTTGTCCATCTGCCTTGCCGTCGACGAGCAACGTGTAGCGCGCGGTAGCGCCGACGAGCCGAACTTGCGGCGGATCGACGGTGAAGTCCTGCGCGCCAACGCCGGGGACGAGGAGCGCGAAGCCGAGGAGTGCAAGGGAGTTTCGCATAGGTGGAGGGAGATAAGGATTCATTTAGCGCTCGCGACGAGGCGGCGCGCAGCGGATGCAACGCCGCGAGCGCTAAACGAAGAGGTCAAACCAGTTCGTGCATGACCGCGCCGTCGGTAACGTGCTGCGGACGTCCGGAGGGATCCGAAACCGTGGCCGACTGCGGGTTGATGCCGAGGTTGTGGTAGATCGTGGCGGCGATTTCGCTGAAATGCACGGGACGATTGGCGGCGTACTCGCCCAGGCGGTTGGTGGCGCCGATGACTTTGCCCGTCTTCATGCCGCCCCCCGCGAGCAGCGCTGCGGCGACCTGAGGCCAATGGTCGCGGCCCGCATTGGCGTTGATCCTTGGCGTGCGGCCGAACTCGCCCCACACCGCAATGGTCACGTCGTCGAGCATGCCGCGCGTTTCGAGATCGTCGATGAGGGCGCTGAGGCACTGGTCAAGTTTGGACCCGTGATCACGCACCAGATCGAAGTTCTTGCCGTGGCTGTCCCAGCGGCCGTAACTCAGCGAGACGACGCGCACGCCGGCCTCGATGAGTCGGCGAGCCAGCAGCAGCTGATCGTTGACGGTCGGGGCGCCGTCGTACTGGTACTGGTAGGGGCGGCCGTCGCCGTAGCGTTCGCGGACGCGGTTGGTTTCGCGGGATAGATCGAGCGCGTCGAGCAGCCGACTCGACGTCAAGACGCCGAGAGCCCGTTGCTGGGCGGCATCGAGCCCCTGGCCGATGCCCGAGGCGTCGACGTCGCGGCGATACGTGTCGAACGAATCCATCAGGCGGCGACGATTACCCAGTTCGGTGGTGCTGAGTCCATTGAGGCGAAGGTTGGCGAGGCCGGGACCGTCCGGTCGGAAGGGGGCGTAGCTGGGTCCGAGGAAACCGAAACCGCCGACGTCCGACCACGGTTTGTGCTGGGTCGGCGCGGTCAGGCCGACGAACGGCGGCACCGACGGATCGACGGCGCCCTGAATTTTGGAGACGACGGCGCCGAAACTGGGGCGTCCGCCGAGCGGCGCCAGCGACGAGGTCGGGAAGCCGGTCATGCACTGGAAGCCGTCGTGTCGGCCTTCGGCTCCGACGACGGAGCGGATGATGGCGCACTTGTCCATGCGCTGGGCCATGCGCGTGAAAACTTCGCCGATCTGGATGCCGGCGACGTTGGTGTGAATCGGATTGAACTCGCCGCGAATTTCCGACGGCGCGTCGGGCTTGAGATCCCACATATCCTGGTGCGGCGGCCCGCCGGCGAGAAAGATATTGATGAGCGAGCGTTGGCGGGTCGGTTGCGCCGACTGCGCTTCGGCGCGATAAAGATCGGCGAGCGAGAAGCTGGCGGCGCCGAGAGCGCACGCGCCGACCTGGAAGAAGCCGCGGCGCGACATGCCGTCGCAGAACTTACTGGCTGGTCCCTGAATTTGCAACATGAGACGGGCCTTTCAAAATGGGGCGGGCGGGCGTGGAGGGAGGCGGGATTCTTTCAATGTAAAGATAATCGAGCGCCGGGGGTCTGTCAAGTCTCTAAATCGAGCGGAGGATTCCGGTCACGTCAGCGGAACGTCGTGATACTCGAGCGCCCATTCCTTCATGAAGCGGACCTGCGTCGGCCGAATGCGGTAAACGATCAGCAGCGGATTTTCGAGCGAGCCGAGGTACTGCCGCAAAAGCGGGTTCGCGTTCCAGATCTCTTCGAGCAGAGGCCGATCGGTCACGACCTCCGCGACGCCGGTGATGCGGACTTGATCGTGGCCGTCGTCGAGATAGCAGAGTTCGACCTTCGGATTCTCGG
>JBBQPM010000064.1:0-32646 GCA_038217425.1 Gemmatales bacterium | reverse complement strand
CCAGCGCGAATGGACACTGGATCGCTTCCGGCGGTAAGGACCAAACGATCATCCTGCGGCAGATCAACGGCCCGAAAAAATGACGCCCATGAGCCCGCAGCCAAGCAAGGATCAATCCTTGCTTGCGCTGCGGGCTCAAGGATCACGCCTCGTCTTCCTGCTCCTTCAAGTTCGGCAACGTGAACGGCTCCAGGCCCAGGTGCCCGCGCATCTGCAGCACCTGCTTCATCATGTACAGGCGCGTCGTGCGCTGGTCGGCGAGCACGTCCGCGGGGAGCGGCTCCGCGGCGCCCATGCCGATGCCGATAGGGTAAAACCAGTCCATCTTCTTGTTCTTGCCGGGCGGGCCGTCCTTGTACGACAGGTAACTCCCCCAGCCCCCTTCGATCCAGCAGAATACGACCGGCGTCGTCGGACGGTCTTGCAAGATGCGCCAGCCCCCCTGACCGAACAGCTTGAGCGGAGGCTCCTCCTTGCGGCGCAGCAACCCCTCTGGAAACAGCACGACGCACTCGCCGCGGTCCAGCGCCTGCACGGCCGCGTCGAGTTCCGGCCGCTCCCGGCTAAACTTCGTCTGGTCCACGCGAATCGCGCGGACGATGTGTACCATGAACCAGCGAATGAGGGGCCGATCGAAGAAGTAGCTGGTCATCATCGGAATGAGCGACCGCGGAATGCCCTTGCCCAGGAGCAGCGGGTCGACGTAACACGAATGGTTGGCGATCACGAGCACCGGACCCTTGAGGGGAAACGCGTCCAGGCCCGGGCCGGCGAAGCGAATGCGGTAGAAGAAGAGGAAGATCCATTCCAGAACCAGCTCGATGAGTTCGCGGCGCAGCGTCCAGAAAGCCAGCAGCGTCATGATCCCCGCCAGGCCGGCGACGAGCAGGAGCTGCGTTCCCGACCCCCAGCCGGCGCTGCGCGCGAGGCCGAAGAGGAGCAGCGACAAGATCGCGATGCAGACGTTTTCGGCGAAGTTGCGGATGGCCATGGCGTTGCCGCGCGCGTCGGCGGGGACGTCGGCCTGGTAGGTCGCCGCCAGGGGCACGTTGACGAGCCCCGCCATGACGCCGAAGATCAGACAGACGACCGGGCTGGGCAACTCCGAACCGGCGGCGAAGAGCAGGCCGACGGTCATGCCGAAGGCGCCGAGCGGGACGAGTCCGAGGATGCGGCGTGGATGTTTCTGCCAGCCGGCCAGCAGCGAACCGGCGCCGACCCCGGCGAGGATCCAGACCGCGAGATAGATGACCCGTGCAATCGCGTCCTCCGCTTTCGACTCGATGAGCGTGGGGAGAAACGCGCCGGCCATTGCCGTCAAGAGGCCGCGCAGGACCGCGAGCCCCACGAGACACGCGCGCGGTTCGGGTTCGCGCACGACTCGACCGACGTCGCGGAAGAAGCCGCGGACCGCTTCGATCGGGCTTTCGGGCCGACGCACGTCGCTGACGAACTTCACGGGGAGTGCGAAAAACAGGGCGAGCCCGTTGAGTAACGTGGAGAGGAGCACGGCTGTCGGTAGATTGCCGGTCAGATGTTCGCGGTAGTGTCCGCCGAGCATCATGCCGCCGACCACGCCGGCGAAGATGCCCATCTCGAACCAGCCGTTGACGCGCGGCAAAGCGATGTGCGTGTCCTGCGACCCGGCCGGTAGCAAGGCGTAGCGCGTCGGGCTGTAAATGGCGGCGCCGACCGCGGTGAGCGCCCAGCAAACGAGCCAGCTCGGTTCGCCCGAACTGGCGAGAATCAGGAACAGAAGTTGGCACGTGACGAGGAAGAGCGCCGAGCCGACCAACACGCGCGGCTTGGCGAGAGCGTTGCACAGCGCGCCGTTCAGCGGCGCGAAGGCGATGGCCGGGATCATGAGCAAGGCGGTGATCAGGTGCCAGCCGCTCTGCCGCTCGGCGTCGCCCAGCCGTGCGGTTTCGAAGAAAAGCCAGACTCGCAGCGCGTTGTCGGCGACCACCCGACAACCCTGCGAGATCCACAGCGAACAAAGCCGAACCAGCGGTGAGAACATGGCGCTATCCCTGCGGCTTTCCCAGGGATAGCCATCCCTGGGCTTTTGAGAACGAACCCCATCAGTGTAGAGAATGCCATGTCTGGAGCGTGCCGATCTCATAGACTACCCTTCGTCCGCTTCATTCACAGACCTCAGGAAATCAAAGCTCCCATGAAAGTCCTCGTCATCGGCAAAGGGGGGCGCGAACACGCCCTGGTCTGGAAGCTTGCTCAATCGCCCCTCGTCAAAACGGTGTTCTGCGCTCCCGGTAACGCCGGCACCAGCCTCGACGGCGTCAACGTGCCGATCGACACCGACGAGTTCAGCAAACTCATCGACTTCGCCAAACGCGAGAAAGTCGTCCTCACCGTCGTCGGGCCCGAAGATCCGCTCGCCCAGGGGATCGTCAACGCGTTTCAAAAAGAGGGCCTGAAGATTTTCGGCCCCACGAAGGAAGCCGCCCAGCTCGAATCGTCGAAGGTCTTCTCGAAGAAGCTAATGCGCGACGCCGACGTCCCGTCGTCGGAGTTCCGCGTCTTCGATCACCCGGCTCCGGCGCGGGTCTACGTCGAGACACGCGACCATCCCGTCGTCGTCAAGGCGGACGGACTCGCCGCCGGCAAGGGCGTCATCGTCTGCGGCACCACCCAGGAAGCGCTCAACGCCATCGAGCGGATCATGGTCAAGGACGAGTTCGGCCGAACGGCGGGCCGGCAAATCCTGATCGAGAAACGGATCTTCGGCGAGGAACTCAGCATTCTCGCGCTGGTTTCCGGCCGCACGATCATCCCGCTGGCGCCGTCGCAGGATCATAAACGCGCGCTCGACGGCGACATGGGGCCCAACACCGGCGGCATGGGCGCGTACAGCCCGGCGCCGGTCGCCACTCCCGAGCTCCTCAGCGAAATCGAGGCCAGCGCCCTCGTGCCGACGGTCCATGCCATGAAGCGCCGGCGCACGCCCTTCCGGGGCGTTCTCTACGCCGGCGTCATGGTCACCAACCAGGGCGCCCGCATCCTCGAATACAACTGCCGATTCGGCGACCCCGAGACTCAGCCCGTCGTCATGCGGCTCAAAAGCGATTTCTTCGAACTCCTCATGGGCACCGTCGAAGACTCGCTCGGCGACCTTTCCGACGACAAGATCGTCTGGGATCCGCGCCCCTCGATCTGCGTCGTAATGGCGAGCGGCGGATACCCCGGGCCCTACGTCAAGGGCAAGTACATCGAAGGCCTCGAGGACGCCGGCAAGGTGCCCAACGTCAAGATCTTTCACGCCGGCACGAAGCAGGACGGCATCCACACGCGCACCGACGGCGGCCGCGTGCTGGGCGTCACCGCGGTGGGCGACACGCTCGCCGACGCCAAACGCAGCGCCTACGAAGCGGTCGGCAAGATCTCGTTCCCCGGGGCCATGTTCCGCACCGATATCTCCGACAAAGCTCTCAAAAAATAGGAGGCTCTCCATGCGCATCCTCGTCACCGGCGGCGCGGGCTACATCGGTTCCCATGCCGTCCATCTATTCCTCGATCGCGGCCACGACGTCTGGGTTCTGGACAATCTCTCGATGGGCCATCGCGCGGCCGTCCCCGCGGAACGACTCGTCGTCGCCGATCTCAAGGACGTGCATCGCATCGATCAGCTGATGCTCGAAGCACGCATTGAGGCAGTCGTCCACTTCGCCGCGTCGACCGCCGTCGGCGAATCGGTGACTAACCCGGCGAAATACTATCAGAACAACGTCGTCAACACGCTCAACTTGCTCGAAAGCTGTCGGCGGCTCGGCATCGGCAAGTTCGTCTTCTCGAGCACCGCTGCCACCTTCGGCGTCCCTGCGGAGATGCCCATCACGGAGGAGGCGCCGCAGATTCCGATCAATCCGTACGGGCAGACCAAGCTCACGGTCGAGCGGGCGCTGGGGGACTACGCGAAGGCGTACGGCCTGGGATATTCGGCGCTGCGTTACTTCAATGCGTCAGGAGCGCGCGCGGACGGCAAGGTCGGCGAGGATCACACGCCCGAGACGCACCTGATCCCGCTGGCGATTTACGCCGTCATGGGCAAGACGCCGCCGATCAAGGTATTCGGCACGGATTACCCGACGCCGGACGGCACCTGCGTGCGCGATTACATCCACGTCGACGACCTGGCGGAAGCCCATTTCCTCGCACTCGAGAATCTGGGGCCCGGCAAAGAGCTGAAGTACAACCTCGGCATCGGCGCCGGCTACAGCGTCCGCGAGGTGCTGACGGCGGTCGAAGAGGTGACGGGGAAGCCTGTCCCGTCGGAGTCGGCGCCGCGCCGCGCGGGCGATCCCCCCACGCTCATCGCCTCGTCCGCGAAGATTCAGAAAGAACTCGGGTGGTCGCCGAAGTACAAGGATTTGCGGAGCATCGTCGAAACCGCGTGGAACTGGCATCGCGCCCGGCCGAAGGGATATGGCGAGCGGGGCTAACTGGCGAGCGGGGGACGTTAGTCCCCCGGTACGAAACTTTTTGCAAGACGAATTGCATGTGAATCAAGTACCGGGGGACTAACGTCCCCCGCTCGCCGGATTCAGGAGAAATAACGCATGGCCGCCGAGGATTTCACGCCGATCGATTGGCTCGCCTGCGAAGATCAGTTCCTCGCCCCCTACGCCATGCGCACGCGCCACAGCAAGGGCCGTCGCTATCCCGAAACCAATCCCGGCTTCCGCACCGCGTACCAGCGCGACCGCGACCGCATTGTCCATTCCACCGCCTTTCGCCGACTCATGTACAAGACGCAAGTCCTCGTCAACCAGACCAGCGACCATCACCGCACGCGTTTGACGCACACCCTGGAAGTCGCCCAGATCAGCCGAACCATCGCCCGCCAACTCGGGTTCAACGAAGATCTGACCGAAGCCATCGCCCTCATGCACGACCTCGGCCATCCCCCGTTCGGCCACGCCGGCGAGACCGCGCTCGATGAAGCCATGAAAGCCCACGGCGGCTTCGAGCACAACCATCACGGCATGCGTCTCGTCGAGGAACTCGAGTACCGCTACCCCGATTTCCCGGGTCTCAATCTCTCCTGGGAAGTCCTTGAAGCCCAGGCGATGCACTGTAAGCGGCGCGATCTGCCGGAAGTGCAGCGCTACGCCCACGCCGGCCAACCGTTGCTCGAGGCCCAGCTCGTCGACGTTGCTGACAGCCTGGCGTATGACACGCACGACATCGACGACGCCCTGAGCGTCGGCCTTTTGACGTTCGACGATTTGCACGAAGTGACCTTCTGGCGCAAGGCGAAAGAAAAGATCGAAGCCCGCCACAAGAACCTCACGCCGCTCAACAAACAGGCGACGATCGTTCGCGCCCTGATCGACTGGCAAGTGACCGACATGCTCGCCCAGACCCGGCAAAACCTGCACGACGAGAAGATCGCCAGCGTCGAGGACGTGCGTGCGTGCCGACGGCTTTTGGTGTCCTCGGGATCGGAAGTGTTGGAGATGAAAGCGGAGCTCGAAGCCTTTTTGCGAAAGAATCTCTATCGCCATTACCGGGTAATGCGTATGGTACATAAAGGGCAACGCATGCTGCACGCCTTGTTCGACGAATACTGTCGGCATCCGGAGCAATTGCCCGAGCGCTATTTGACGCGCACCCGCCAAGGCTCTCTCCAGCGAACGGTCTGCGACTACCTGGCCGGCATGACCGATCGCTTCGCCCAGGACGAAACTCTGCGCCTGTTTCAGCCCTACGCTCCGGTCTGAAACGGCGCCTTTCCGCCGAGATCCCACCATGTTTCAGAAATTCTGGACCTCTTTCCGAAACGGCTCCGAAAAACTCACCTGGTCCACCAACGCCTTCCTCTTGGGCGTCGTTCGCACCGTCTTTCTCGCTCTCACCATCGGCATCGCCGTCAGCGCCATGACGTTCGTCACCGACCATCCCCTGCCGACGCTGCTGCTCGTCCTGGGCATCGCCGTCACTGTCCTCCTCATCGACATCAACACCCGCAATAAACAAATCACCACCATCTCCGCAATTTACTTCGGCCTGCTCATGGGCTTTCTGCTGGCCACGCTCTTTTGGCAAGCTCTCCAACCCGTCGTGCGCACCTACGTGCAGAGCGCCGCCGTCGCCGCCAACATCTCGAAGATCGAGGATCTCCTGCGGCTCTTTATCACGCTCATCGGCTGCTACATCGGCGTCTCGTTCCTCCTGCAGACGAAGGACGACTTCCGCTTCATTATCCCCTATGTCGAATTTTCCAAGCAGATCAAGGGCCCCAAGCCGCTTGTTTTGGATACTAGCGTCATTATCGACGGCCGAATTGCCGATATATGCGATACGGGCTTCATCGATACCCGCCTGATCGTGCCGAACTTCGTCCTGCAGGAACTTCAAGGCATTGCCGACAGTTCCGACCGGATGAAGCGCAATCGCGGCCGGCGCGGTATGGATATCCTCAAGCGCATGCAGGAGAATCCGAAGATCGATCTGGTCATGCACGAGGCCAACTTGGCCGAGCTGCGCGAGGTGGAAAAAGTCGACGAACGGCTCGTGGCGCTTGCGAAGATCCTGAGCGCCCGCGTCGTCACCAACGATTTCAACCTCAACAAGATCAGCCAATTGCAGGGCGTCGAGGTCATCAACCTCAACGAGCTTTCCAACGCCCTCAAGCTGATCGCGCTGCCCGGCGAAGTGCTCCACATCAAGATCGTCAAGCAGGGCGATCAGGCAGGGCAAGGCGTCGGCTACCTCGACGACGGCACCATGGTGGTCGTCGAGCAAGGGCGGAATTGCCTGGGCCAGGAAGTGAACGTCTCGGTGACCAGCGCCCTACAAACGCCCTCGGGACGCATGATTTTCGGTCGCATCGAAGCGCGGGCGGCTCTCGATCAACGCAACTAACCTACGGAGATTCGCGTGACACCTCGACGGCTCGCACTGGCATTCGTCGCAACCGCGCTCTTCGTGCCCGCCTGGTGGCTCGCGGCGCAAAGTCCCGGCTCCAAAGGCGGCGACCTCGAGTTGGCCGAGCGCGTGATGCAAACGCGCAAGGAATATCAGAAATCGCTCGAAGCGCTCCGCAAACACTACGAGCTAGGCAGCGAAGCTGAGAAGCTCCGCTGGGTCGAGGACGAACTGCGCCAGTACCAGCGCACGCCCAAGTACGCCTACCGTCTGGAACTCGACCTGCCGCCGCCGACCCTGAACGGCACGACCGACGTCCCCGAAGCGACGAAACTCTACCAGCGGGCTCTCATCTACAAGGACAAAGGCTTCAACATCGATTACATCGAGAACCAGCGGCGAGCGGAGATTTTGTTCCAGGAATTGATCGCCAAGTATCCGCAGAGCGACAAGATCGCCGACAGCGCATACATGCTGGGCGACATCTACGAGAGCAAGCTCTACAAGCAATACGACCGGGCGGCCGAGTATTTCAAGCGCTGCGTGATGTGGAACCCCCGCACGAATCTGGATGCCCGTTTGCGCGCCGCCCGGCTCTACGACAAGCAGGTGGGCAACAAGACCAAGGCGATCGAGATGTACAAGGAAGTCGCCGCCCGCGAAGGCGACCCGCGCAGGTTGCAGGAGGCGCAGGGCAGGCTGAAGGCACTGGGGGTCGATCGGTAGATTAAATCTCTTTACGCAGTTCTAACTCGTCACTTGCGTTATAATGAGCCGAGTCGGGCTCAAAAGCAAACTCGAGACAAGACCGTGAACGCTCTTGACGACCCGGCAATTCGCGTCTTGCTATTGCAAACATGGGAGGAGTCCCAGCCGAATACGGACGCTGCTCACGAAGAGGGCGGCTTTAACTTGCGTCGTGCCGATGGGTCCCTCGTCATTGAGCGTTGGCCTAAGGGAGATCACAACAGGATCGCGATTCCTTCTCACCCGCAATGCAAACGCGGCGAGGGTGTTATTGCGGCAACTTTCCACACACATCCAAACGCAGGCATCGTTTACGAGCAAGAACCAAACATAACGGACGTCAGAGCGGTCTGATACGACCCACACCTGAGCGATCCTGAATACGAAGGCGAGTACATAATTGCCACCGAGAAAATCTATCGGATAAAGAGGGATGGATCGGTGGAAACGGTCGGGGATAGAAATACATTATTAGGGTAGGCCCGGCGATCTGCAATTTTCGGAGGCGACCATGGCCACTTTAGGTCTCGAAGAAATCGAACAAGATCCCCTGGTCATGTCCGTTGCCCGAGCATTCGCCGTGGCCAATGAAGCGGCCATCGCAGAAGGTTCGTTGCCGTCAGAATCGTTGGTGACCATTAGCGAGGAAACCTCGTCGATGGGCGAAGTCTGGCGGTTTCACTACGGGCCGCGAGACTACGTGAATTGCCGAGGCGGCGATTTGATGGTATTCGTCGATAAGCGATCCGCACTGGTCAAGCGAATCCTTCGCGGGCAGTGACTCTCGTCACTACAATACCAAACGCCCGGCAGACGCCGTGGCGATTGGTATCCCTTCCAAAGGAGTGACGAATGTTCCGCCTCACAGCTCTCGCCCTGGTGTCGTTGACTGCAAGCGTCGCCAGCGCCGCCGACTTTCCGCTCACCGACAAGAACACCACCATCACCTTCGTTGGAGCCAAGCCCGAGGGAACCCATTCCGGCGGTTTCACGACCGTCACCGGAACGGCCAGCGCGAGCGACAATAACCCTACCAACCTCCAGATCACGCTCGACATCGACATGAACTCGCTCTACTCCGACAATCCCAAGCTGACGAACCATCTCAAGTCGCCTGATTTTTTCGGCGTCAAATCGAACCCCAAAGCGAAATTCGTCGCTGCCAAGATTGAGAAGTCCGGCGACGTCTACAAGATCACCGGGAATCTGACGATGATCGGCAAGACCAACGAAGTCGTAATTCCCGCCAAGATCGCAATTATTGAGGGTGGCCTGAGCTTGACGAGCGATTTCATCATTGACCGCACGCAATGGGGCATGGTCTACGGCAAAGGTCAGATCGACGACAACGTCAAACTCAGCGTCCGCGTCAAGACGAAGTAGGCCCCGATGCCGCCGTTCGAAGTCATGCTGACGATGTTGCTGCACCACGTGCTCCCCGCGCTGGGGGTGTCCGCGACGGTGACGGCAGCCGTCTCATTCGCGTGCGGCGTCAAGCACTCGCCTCTGGCCGCCGCACTCGGCCTGAGCACGGGGGCCGGGTTGGTACTTTGGCTCAATCATACCTGGACGCTGGTCCCCGGCGATTCACCCTGGAATTGGCTGCCGTGGCTGGCGCTCGCGGCGCTGTGGATCGGACGCTGGGCACGATTCCTCGACGTACATTCCCGCGGCCTCTTGCGGGCCGCGACTGCGGTCGCGGTCGCCTGGATCACAATTCCCGCGGAGACTCGCCAGGAACACGCTTGGCTCGCCCCAGCGTTTGCCGCGCTCGTGTTTGTCCAGTGGACATTACTGGAACGCGTGGCAGACGAGCAGACAGACGGCAGCGTGCCGTTCTGTTTGGCGCTCATTTTTCTGGTCGCTGGATTTGTCCTGATTCACGCGAGCATCGCCCGGCTGATGGACGTCTCGGTCGCTCTGGCCGCCGCTCTCGTGGGGGTCGCCGGCGTGGGCTGGTGGCGCCGACTGGATACCGGCGGCGTCGTCCCTGCGGTCGCCGTCATGCTCCCGGGGTTGCTGCTAACAGGAAAGTTCCAGACGTTCGACGAAGAGATTCCATGGTACGGCTACGCTCTTCCCGCCCTGACGCCGCTTCTTTTGGCGGAAGCGCTACCCATCCACCATTGGCCGCGACTTGCACGTTTCGCATTGATGTTGGCAGCGATCCTGATCCCGCTCGGCGTCGCCGTTCACCTCGCGCTCAGGGCCGGCCCGCTTGTTTTCGAATGATATCGCCAAACGGGATGTTGTTATCCAAGCCACTTTGAAAGCCATTCCCAAAGCAGTGTGCCCACGATTCCCAAAGCTGCGGATACTGGAACCCAAATTCTCTCGAGGGTTTTTTCCAGGAAATATTTCTTCGCTCTCCCCAATGGAGAAAGGGTCGCGTTTAGCTCGTCCATTGATTTAGTAGTTCTCTCCAGGGCAGTGCTAAGGCTAAAAATCATGCCGGATGCATCCGATATGCTAAAGTCTGTTATTCTTGAGAGTTTGCCGTGAATATCGGTTTTGTTCATCACGCACAGTCCGTGATCGTCGCGACAAAAAAGTCCTCCTGGAGAAGCAACCACCCGGTCGATGCGGCCGACCGAAATTATTGCCACATCCCTTTTGTTCACGGCTTCAAATTCAAGCTTCGCGAGATCGATCTTCAGCAACTCTTCCGCTTTTTGCACGAGCCATTCCAGATTCTTACGCTTGATCCGCAAAGTCTTCTGTTTTTTTCGATCATAGCCAATCACGATGTGCCCGCCCTCAGTGTTGGCGAACGAACCGATCAGGTTCGCCAGGATTTCGGGCTTGTGAACACGCCGACGAATCTCAACGAGCCGTACCGGTTGAGTTAAGAGCGTCTCAAAGGGAACCATCGGTATCGGGGCTGGTTTTGGAACGGTGTCGATCATTCCAGGCAGCGTAAGTCTCTTCACTCCATTGAAAACCGATGGATCCGCCGCTTCCGCCGGAAAGATTGCGGCCACGAAAGCGATCTTGCATTTTGGGCAGCGAACCTTTTTGCCCTGATTGATCACCGATACCGCGACGACGGCCTGACACGTGGTGCACCTGGAGCGTATCGTGGTTTGCAGAGTCACGGCGGAACCTTCCTTTCTGGGCGATATGAAACTTAATCTTACCTAGGGTAGCCGCGGAACGAACGAGTGTAAAATCCGGAGTGTGAACTTTAGTTGGATATACTTCCCGCAGCCCACAATGAGTTACAGAGCCGCGACCGCAAGGGAGCGGCTTGAACCTCCTGTGCACGTAAAGCCGCTCCCTCGCGGTCGCGGCTCTTGTAGCAATATTCCCCGCGTGCGGTATAAACGCTCGCGATTTCTGAACGCAATGACCCTTCTTTCACTTCGTTCCAATCGCATAGATTCGCTTGTCCCCCGCGAGGTACAGTCGCCCGCCGGAGATCGCGGGGGAGGCGTGGTTGGAATCGCCGAGCTTGTTCACCGCGACGATCTTGAACTCCGGGCCGGCCTTCAACACGAAGCTCGTGCCGCCGTTGGCCACGAAGATGTTGCCGGCGGCGTCGGCGACCGGGCTCGCCCATTGCGTCGTCAGGCCGTTGAGTCGCTCCTGGTAGATCTTCTTGCCCGTCTCCAAGTCGAAACAGGTGAAGGTGCCGTTGTCGTGCAGACGGTAGAGATAATCGCCCACCACGAGCGGCGAACTCAGGCCGCTGCCGACGTTCACCTCCCATTTGACATGCGTCTCGGTGACGTCGCCGGTTCCGGTCGGATCGATCAATTTGCCGGGCGGACTTCGGCCGCTGTCGCAGTAAACGAACCCCTTGGCGAACACCGGCGACGCGGTTTCGCCCTTGCCGGCACACCACCAGAGCCTCTCGCCGGTACGAGGGTCGAAGCCTTGAATCGCATTCTTGGCGGGGCCCAGGCCAGCGCCCATCAGGATCATCTGCGGCTTCCCCTTGACGTCCATGATCAGCGGCGTGTTGTGCCCGTAGCCGGTGTCCTTGAGATTTTGGTCCCACGCGACGGCGCCGGTCTTGCGATCGAAGGCGACCAGTCGCGAACCGCCGGTCATGCCGCAGTAAATGATGACGTTGTCGCCGAAAAGGACGGGGCTGGTCGCCATTTCCATGTCGTAGCGGTGGGGCGTGAGTTCCTGACGCCAAACGGTCTTGCCGGCGAAGTCGACGGCGACGAGGACGGAGCTACCGAAGAGGGCGTAGACGCGGGCGCCGTCGGTCGCGGGGGTGCAGGCGGCGAATCCGCCTCCAGGTCGGCCGCCGCCTTTGCGTTTCCAGGGCCCGTGCGGCACGACGATGTTCCAGAGTAGTTTGCCGTCTTGCGTGTCATAGCAGGCGAGGTACTGTTCGACGCCGTCTCGGCCGGCGGCCTCGTCGTCCTTTTTACGCGACGCGCTGAGCATGAAGAGGCGATCTTTCCAGACGATGGGGCTGGCGACGCCGTCACCGATGCGGTCGGCTGTCCAGAGGACGTTGACGTTCTCGGGCCCGCCCCATGTCGTCGGCAAGTTGGTTTCGCGGGACAATCCGCACGACGTGGGACCGCGGAACTGCGGCCAATCTTCCGCACTCAGCGTGTGCGTCATCAACAGGCAGAATGCTGCGAGGGACAAACGGAAATGTGACATTAGAGTGCTCGGCAGGAAAAGTAGGTGGGAACCCCTGGAGAGGTTTTCGGCGGGCGGGAGAGTCAAGAGTATTGTATTCCCCTGCGCCCTCTGAGTCCTCGGCGGCGGATCTTACTTCAGCCGTTGCTCGAGGAGGTAGGCCAGCAGATGGTAGAAGTCGGCTTCAGCAATCACTTCCAGCACGTTCGCGGGCATCGGCGAAAACTGCGTCGCAAGCCGCTCGTCGATCAACTTCTTTTCGATGCGTTGCTCCTTCCCCTGGCTGTCGCCAAGGACGACGACTTGGCCTTCTTCGCGCAGCAAGAGGCCGACGTGCGTCTGGCCGGTCTTGAGCACGAGCGTGGTGGCGCGGAAGGCCTGATCGACGTTGCGGTTGGGGTCCAGGATGTCTTCGAGCAGACGTTCTTTGCCGCGGATGCCGACGCCGTCGAGCTGCGGACCAAGCTTGGCGCCCTGGTTCGCAATTTGATGGCAGACGCCGCAATGCTTGGCGAAGAGGTTCTTCCCTAGTTCGGGATTCCTCGTCGCAAGCTCAAACCCGGCGGAACGCTTGGAAATCGTCTCGAGCATCTGTTGGTTGGCCGGGGGGAGGCCGGCGGTGAGGGTTTTGAGGCGTTCGTCGAAGCGCGGGATTTTTGCCTGGCGCAGGCGCAGATCGATGGCGGGGTTTTGCAGGAGCCGAGCCGAGGCCTTGCCCTTCTCGACGGCTTCGAGCAATTTGTCGCTCCCTTGCCGAGAGCCGGCGAGGCCCAGCGCGATCACGGTTTGCAGACGAGCGGGCGATTTTTGAAACGCCTCGATCAAGGCCGCTTGCACCTTGGGATCGTTCTGCCCGGCCAACGCCTGCCCGACTTGATCGCGCACGGCGGCGGCTTCCGTTTCGCTCGAAAGAATGGTCAGCAAGGCGGGGAGATGCCGGTCGAGATCGACGGCGACGAGCGCCTGGATCGCGGCTTTGCGCTGGGCGTCGCTGATCGCCGGCTGTTGCGCGAGTTTCAAGATCGCGGGCATGACTTCTGCCAGCTTCCAGACGCTGGCGAGTTCGACGCCCTCGCCAATTTGAGCAGGCGTGCCAGTATTGACGAGACGCTCGGCAAGCGCAAGGGCCAAGGGACGATACTCGCTGCCGAGCTTGCCGCCTCGTTCTTGCGTGGCTTGCAGCATCGCCTTGAAAAGCTGCGCCTGCAGCGCGGGATCCGCCTTGTACGCTTCGCGCATGTGCTCCAGGAACCAGGCCCGATCCTTGGGGTCCGTGCCGTCGCGATAGATCGTGTGCGTGTAGGGAACGAGCGTCTTGAAGGTGACGGGATAGGTCTTGAAGTGCTTGATGAGGAATGCCGCTCCGTGGGGTTTGCGCACGCCGGGGCAGACGTCGGCGATCGCGGCAGAATCCTTTTCGTTCCAGGCGTGGTCGACGACGCTCGGGTTCTGCACGAGGTAATCGCGAATCGCCATGCGCACCGTGTGCAGCAGATGCGTATCGCCGACCGGGACGCGATGGCGAAGTTTCACCAGCGGTTCGATCGAATTGAACGCGTGAGGCGGTAGTGCGGCGGCGGCGCGTCGCACATGCGCGTCGGGATCCTCGAGCGCCGCCGTGGCCAACTGGCGATGTCGCGCTTGAAACTCCGGCATCTCGCCCATGACGCGCAACGCATGGACGCGTACCATCGGCGCCTTACTCGCCAGCGCCGTCTCGAGCCAGATGCCCTTCATCTGCCCCAGCCGATGGATAGCCCACAATTCGTGCACGTCTTGAAAATGGTTGAAGATCACGCGCAGGTCGCCCATCTCCTTCACCGCGGCAACCGGATCCTTACGGCCAGCCCTTTCAACATGAAAAACGGTCAAAAACACGGCCTTTTTCAGCAAAAGCATGGATTGCACGGAGGAAAGGCGGAGCAAACATGTCAAAATCCTTGGAAAAACGGCCATCTTTGCATGTTGAGAGGGCTGATCCTTACGGCCCCGATCGACGAGAAGCTCCAGTGCGAGCATGCGCTGCGTGAGGTTCGGGCTGGCGAAGTACATGCGGAGACGGTCGATGTTCTTGGCGTCGGCGATCTGTTTGGGCAATACGTCGAGCTGAATCTGCACGGGGCCGCGGTCGGGGAGGTCTTTGCCGGTATAAACGATGCGCCAGATTCGGCCTTTCTCACGGTCGCGTCCGGGATGATCGAGCGGCACCTCGTAATGGCCGATGATGCGGTTGTAGAAGTCAGCGACGTAGAGGGCGCCGTCGGGCCCGAGCTTGATGTCGACGGGCCGAAACCAGGGATCGCTGGAGACGACGAGATCGGGCATCTCGATCCCCTTGGGAGTGGCGCCGATCCACTCGACGCGGTCGCGGTTGATGCGGTTGGTGACGACGTTGCCGACGAAGAGATTGTCGTGGAACTCCTTGGGGAAGCGATCGTCGGCATAGACGGCGACGCCGGAGATGGCGGTAGAGCCATGCGTATGGGTCACCATTTCGGGGCCGAAGCCGAGTCCGTCATGCGGCTTGCCGAAGCCCGGGTACACGGCGCCGCGCAGGAGTTGGTAGAGCGGGCGCGTGTGGCAGTCGGCGGAGTAGAGGTTGCCGAGGGAATCGAAGGCGAGGCCGAAGGGGTTGACTTGTCCATGGGTAAAGATTTCGATGCGCGAGCCGTCGGGCTTAATGCGGTAAGTGTTGCCCGAGGTCATGGCGAGGGAATCGGTCCCCTTGCTTTTGACGCTGGAAGTATTGGAAAAGCCGTGGCAGCAGTAGACCCAGCCGTCGAAGCCGTGCATGAATTCGCCGGTCATGCCGTGGGTGTCTTTGAATCCGTACTGGGAGTAGAGGACTTCGCGTTTGTCAGCGACGCCGTCGCCGTCGGCGTCGGTCATTAAGTAAATATTCGGAATGCTATAAACGAGGGCGCGGGAGCCGTCGCCCAGGGGGAGGACGCCGATGGGGATGTTGAGATCGTCGGCGAACGTGGTGATCTTTCGCGCCTGCCCGTCGGGGCCGAAGTCTTCGAGGATCTTGACGGAGTCTTTGCCCTTTCGGCCCTTGGGAGCCGCGAAGGGGTATTCGACGGACTCGGTGACCCAGAGTCGGCCCCTGGCGTCGAAGGCGATGTTGATCGGCTTCTTGACCTTGGGCTCCGCCGCGACAAGCTGGATCTCAAATCCGGGCGGCAATTTCATGGCCTTGATCTGATCTGCGGGCGCGAGCGCCGGCGTGTCGGCGATGTTGGGGTTCTTCGCCTTGGGTTGGGCGAAAGCGTTCGGGGCGAGCAAGAGGGTCAGCAGAAGAGACGGACGCATGGTTCGATCTCGGTGTTCGCAAATGGGCTCGCGATTAGGTCATAATTTCGATGGAATCGGATCTTCAAATTCAAAATTGGCGAATGATTTCTCAGTCTCCTCCGGCGTGATCAGCAGCAGAAAGCTGATGTCGTTTACGGCATCTTCGGGCGCTCGATCGAGATACTGCCAAACGTACTTGCTGCGTTGGGCTTTATCTCGTTTTGCGAACCTAGGATCGATGATTCGGACGCGGATCGAGACTGAATTTTGACGGTAGAGCTCAATTTGCGCTTCGGGATGCTTGGCCTGATAGTCTTCGAGAGCGCGCACGATAAGCTTGATCGACTCGTCCGATCTTCCACGTACTTTGATCGCCATCTAAAGTCTCCCCTCCCCCCATCGCAGAATCGCGAGGGCGGATTTCAAAAACTCCTGCGCTTCGTGGGCGCGAACTTCTCGCGGCAGATAGCGAAGTTCGGTGGACCATACGTTTACCGAAGCGAAATGCCTAGTAACGTCCCGAGGGAACTGGGCTCCCCCTTTCTTCAAGTAATAGCTTCGAAGCCAATCGTAATCGTGCGCCTTGACGCCTCGAAACGTCTTGATGATCCCCGTTCGCTTGACCGGAGGCGACGCCGCCAGGATTAGCGACTTCAGGATACACTCGATACTGTAGCCCGCCAAATAAACGGCGCCGGTATTGCGTTCCGCTTCAAACAAAACCTTAGCTTCATCGTAGCGCTGACGCGCGCAGCGATGAAATAACCGTGAGTCACTCGAGCTTGGCTTTGCCATATCATCATTACCTGCCAGGCTTCGTCAAATTTATCGTATGCACCCCCGCGGCCTTGGCCGCGTCTTGAATCGCGATGAACGTCTCCCAACGGATGTCGCCGGCGCTCAGCAAGAGGTCCGTGCGTTTTTCACTCGAACGGACGTAGCCGCGCAAGATGTCTGCGAGCTTGGCGCGGTCGATGTCGTCGTCCTTGGCGACGTCGACTTTCAAATTCTCGACCGTCACCGCTGGCTTGCCGTCGGCGCCCAGGCTCGCCTGCACTTTGATCATGTGGTTTTTGACGTCGGCAGGTTTCAGCTTGCGTTTGCTCTTGGACTCGCTCTTGACGTCGGGCAGCGGCACTACCTTCTGCACCGTGGCTGCGTAGCTCGTCGTCAGGATGAAGAAGATCAGTAGTACCAGGCAGACGTCGATGAGCGCGTTCATGTCCAGATGCGTCGCCTGATCGTGCGACTTCGGCATCGGCGGTTCGACTTCCTCCGCAATCTCGGCGAACGTCGGATGATTTTCCAGCTCGGTCCACTTCGTCTCGCTCGGAAACTTGACTTCGTCCTGCGGATCGAATTGGCCGTCGCGCAGGCCTTGCGCCACTTGCTCCGCTTGCAAGCTCTGAACCGCGGCCGAACCTTGATGACGCACCTGGACGAGCATGGCTACTTCCCCGGAGCACTGACCTCGGCCTGGACGACGAACCGAATGCGTGCGGCCGACTCGCGCCCCTTGTTCAAGCGATCCTCGAGCTCGTGAATCTTCGACGGCGTTTCGAGGATCAACGGCGTCGGCAACGCCCCCGCAGCGCGCACGCGCAACC
The DNA here is from genome assembly GCA_038217425.1 of Gemmatales bacterium. Taxonomy (GTDB): domain Bacteria; phylum Planctomycetota; class Planctomycetia; order Gemmatales; family Gemmataceae; genus JAIEPT01. The sequence goes on along the minus strand of JBBQPM010000064.1, from coordinate 15,508 downwards.
GAACTTCGCCCGAGGTTTTGCCGAAGCGATCCTGAAGCGTCTGCAGCACCTCGCTCAGTTCCTGCCGCGGACTGACGATCTCTTCTTGATCCCGGCCCAGCGAATACCAGGGGATCGCCTTGCCCTGCGCGTCCTTGACGACGTCGCGATTGGCGTTCTTGTTGTCGATGCCGATCCAGTACTGGTTCTCGCCGAGCGAGGCGACCTGAAACTCCGCAGGGGGCGTCTTGATCGGCGAAAACAAACTCGGCTGCACCAGCGCCGTCATCATGAAAAAGATGAGCAAGACCAGGCTGATGTCGATCAGCGGAATCATGTCGACGTCTTCTTCCTCTTCATCCGGCGCCGACTTCCACGAGATGCCGAGATCGACCGGCTCATGCGCCTCGGCCGAATCCTCTGCCGCCGCCGCTTCGGGCTGCGGAAAATAGGGAGTGAACGCGGGGATCGCTTCGAGGGGATGCCAGGATTTGTTGCCGGCGAGGCGAGCGGAATCGCTGGCGAGCAGTCGGCCTTGCTGAATCCAGTCCGCGACGACAGTGAACGGCACGTCCTTGTAGACGGCGTCAGAGTCCATGATCCAGACGTCCAGCGTGCGCGTGGCCATGCGCTTCATTGTCGCTGCTCGTCGGGGCGCGAACAAGGGAGGGCGCACGAAAAAGCCCACGAGGCTGTTAACTCTCGTGGGCTCCCAACCCCCCAACGCTTCATCGACCCGGCCAGTAGCCGGGAACCGCACCCGGAGGATACGACATGTTTGGCACGTAGTATCCAGCGGGTTGAGTCGGGTAGACCATCGGCCGGGGGTAGTAGGCGTGTCCCTGGTAGCCCGGCGGAGCGGCCTGCCACGGGGGATACGCCGTCGTTCCCTGCGGAATTTGCGTGTTGGGATCGTAAGGGAAGAAAGTCCACCACGGCGGTAGATCGATCGGACCCCGAGCGGCGGCGCCGACCTTGATGTCGAAGCGGTGTACGAAGTCCATTCGCACCGGCGGCATGTTCCAACCCCAGTGGTCGGCATGAAGTTCACTGGCGCTGGCGAAACCGAGCCCTGCCAGCAGTATCGAAATCGTCCTACGCATCGTGCCGCCTCATCCGTGTTCCATGGAGTTGGGTCCGGATCCAAGTATTGCCGACGACCGGAGGCAAGGACGGAGCGTGGGGCGAAGATTTGACGAGATAACGGGGAGGAGGTTCGTTCAACCGTTACAAGCGCCCGCGTGAACAGAGGGGGAGGCACCGCCTCAGTCTCCGGGACAATTCGCGAATAATTTTGGAAGATTTCAGTTTACAAGGCATGTTCTTTCGTTTACAATTCATAACAGCGAGAGATCAAGGTGCAGACGTTGCGCCCTGACTCGCCGCTCCTGCCTGCTGCTGCACTCGGGATCCTCAACCCGGAAAATTTTCAATTGTTTTGATGATTTTTGTTGCGAGCGGCTTAATACCTGCCTAGGATCCACTCGGGATCGTCGTTTCTCACTTTTCTTGGGGGTCTGCAATGCTCACATTCACGGGCAACAAGCAAGGTTTCTGTGATGGCATCAATCGTCGTAATTTCTTGAAGATCGGCGCCTTCGGCGCGGGCGTCACGCTCGCCGACCAGCTCCGTATCCAATCCGCGGCCGCAGCTGCTGGCCAACCGACGCGGCAGAAGTCCGCCATCATGATCTATCTGCCTGGCGGCCCGTCCCACATGGATATGTACGATCTCAAACCGAACGCCCCCACGGAATTTCGCGGCGAATTTCGGCCCATCAATACCAACGTCCCGGGCGTGCAGATTTCCGAGCTGTTCCCCGAGCAGGCCAAGATGTGGGACAAGCTCGCCGTCGTCCGTTCGCTGATTTCGGTCGACGAACATAGCGACAGCCTGGTGTCGACTGGCAAGAGCCAACGCGAAAACATGACTGCGAACCATCCTTCCTTCGGTTCGGTCGTCTCCCGCATCCGCTCCGCCAACAGCACCGTGCCTCCCTTCGTCAGCCTCCGCGGCATGGCGCGCGGCACCGAACCTGGCTTCCTCGGCGTGCAGCATCGTCCCTTCTCCCCGTCCGGCCCGGCCTCGGAAAACCTCCGCGCTACCAATACCCAGGAACGGACCGATACCCGCCGATCCATGATGCAGAGCTTTGACGGCATGCGTCGTGATATTGACAACAACATCAACGGCCTCGACGAATTCAGCGCCCGCGCCTTCGACATGATCTCGTCCGGCACCGTTCGCCGAGCCCTCGACAATCAACAAGAAAACGCCGCCAGTCGTGAACGCTATCGCGGCATCGAAAGCTTCCTCACCGCACGTCGGCTCATCGAAGCGGGCGTCGGCTGCGTCACGCTTTCCTTCGGCGGTTGGGACACGCACAGCGGCAACTTTACCACTCTGCGTCGGCAGCTGCCGCTGATCGATCGCGCCATCTCCAACCTGGTCAACGACCTCCATCAACGCGGCCTGCAAGACGACGTCTCCGTCGTCATGTGGGGCGAGTTCGGCCGAACTCCCCGCGTCAACGGCAATGCCGGACGCGATCACTGGTCCCCGGTCATGTCGGCTCTCGTCGCCGGCGGCGGTCTGCGAATGGGCCAAGCGGTCGGCGCCAGCACCGCTCGCGGCGAACGTCCCCAAGATCGTCCCTACCGCGTGCCGAACCTGCTCGCCACCTTGTATCAAGCCATGGGCATCGACCCGGCTCAAACCTTCCTCAACGGCGCTGGTCGTCCGATCCACGTCGTTGAAGATCGCCAGCTGGTTCGCGAACTCGTGTAAGCTAGCCAGGCAATCCGCACCAAAGCCCACGGCTCTGTCCGTGGGCTTTGGTACATTCCGAAGCCTCTTCCGTTGCCGCCCCCCGACGTGTATAATCCCACCTGAACCCCCGCAACCTCCTTACCTCACACCTTTCGGGAGGACTCTCACATGAAAAAACTGTTCGCCAGTCTCACCCTGTTCGGCCTCGCCGCCATCGCCGGCGCCGTCGAACCCGATGTCAAGTCGGCCCCCAGCGATCAAATCGCCCTGCCGACCCCGGCTCAAGTGCAAACCCTCCAAATCTTCCCGAAGACCTTCAAGCTCATCGGACTCGACGATTCGCGTCAGCTGATCCTCACCGGCGAATTGGCCGGCAAGCGCACCCAGGATCTCACCGGCGACGTCAAGTATGTCGTCGCCAATCCCAAGATCGCCAAGGTGACCGAGGCGGGACGGGTCGTTCCGCTCGAGAATGGCAGCACCAAGATCACCGCGACTTACGGCAACAAGACCGCCGTCGTCGACGTCGTCACCGAAGCGATGGACGTGGATCTTCCCATCAGCTTCACCAATCACATTGTGCCGATCTTCACCAAGCTCGGTTGCAACGGCGGCGGCTGCCATGGCAAGTCGGGCGGCCAAAACGGCTTCGCCCTCTCGCTCCTGGGCTTCGTCCCCGAACTCGATTACCAGACGCTCGTCAAGGAAAACCGCGGCCGACGCGTTTTCCCCGCCTCCCCTGATAGCAGCATCCTGCTCCTCAAGTCGACCGGCATCATGGCTCATGCCGGCGGCAAACGCATGGAAGTCGGCTCTGACGAATACAAACTCGTCCGCCGTTGGATCGCTTCCGGCGTTCCCGCGAGCCAGGAGTCCGATCCCGTCTGCACCCAGATCACCGTGCATCCGGCTCAGAGCATCGTCAATCGCAACAATCGCCAGCAATTCTCCGTCCTCGCGACCTACAGCGACGGCGCAGTCATCGACGTCACCCAGCGCGCCCAGTACGAAAGCAACGACACCGACATCGCCGTCGTCGATACGCAAGCTCTGGTCCGTACGCTCGGCATGAGCGGCGAAGCGGCGATCATGGCCCGCTTCCAGGGCCAAGTCGCCACCTTCCGCGCGACCGTCCCGCTCGGCGAAAAGATCCCTGACTACAAGTTCGAATACAAGACGCTCGTCGACAACCACTCGCATCGCAAGTGGAAAGAACTCGAGCTCGTCCCGTCCGACCGTTGCTCCGATGAAGTCTTCATTCGCCGAGTCTTCATCGACATCACCGGCACCCTGCCGTCGCCCGAACGCATCAAGGCGTTCCTCGCCGACAACAGCCCCACCAAGCGCGACGTGCTCATCGACGAACTGCTGGAAACGCCGGAATACAGCTACTACTTCGCCAATCGCTGGGCCGACATCCTCCGTGTCAAGCGCGGCAACCAATCCAACCGCGCCTACGGTACCTTCGCCTTCCATGGCTGGATCCGCGATAGCCTCGCCCAAAACAAGCCGTACGATCAATTTGCCCGCGAAATCCTGTCCGCGACGGGCGATGAAACCAAGAGCGCGCCGACCGTCTGGTATCGCGACCTGCTCAAGGCCGAGCAGTTCGTCGACGATTCGTGCCAGCTCTTCCTCGGCGTCCGCATGGCGTGCGCTCAGTGCCATCATCATCCCTACGAAAAGTGGAGCCAGGACGATTATTGGGGCATGGCGGCGTTCTTCGGCCAACTCGGTCGCAAGACGATGCCCGTCCCCGGCCAAGTCGTGCAGAACAACAACCAGGGCGGCCGATTCGTCATCTTCAACAAGGGCAACGGCACCGTCACCAACACCCGCACCAACAAGACGGCGACGATGAAGGCGCTCGACGGCGATGAGGTCAAACTCAGCCCCGGCGAAGACCCGCGCAATCGTTTGGTCGACTGGATGGTTGACGCGAAGAACCCGTTCTTCGCCAAGGCCGTGGTCAACCGCTACTACGCCCACTTCTTCAGCAAGGGGCTGGTCGACCCCCTCGACGACATGCGCGTCACCAATCCGCCGTCGAATCCGGAATTGCTCGACGCACTCGCCAAGGACTTCATCGACTCCAAGTTCGACCTGAAGCACCTGATTCGCACCATCGCTCGCAGCAATACCTATCAGCTCAGCGCGGTGCCGAATCAGTTCAACAAGCACGATAAGAAGTCGTATGCCCGGTATTATCCGCGGCGTATGTCGGCCGAAGTCTTGTACGATGCGGTGTCGCAGGTGACGGGCACGCCCGCCGCCTTCCCCGGCCTGCCGACCGACAAGCACGCTCCGAACCGGGCGATCATGCTGCCGGACGAATCGTACTCGTCGTACTTCCTCGACGTGTTCGGCCGACCGCAGCGCATTAGCGCCTGCGAATGCGAACGCGTTTCGGAGGCGAACCTGGCCCAGGCGCTGCACCTGCTGAACTCCGCGGAGATCCAGGGCAAGCTGACGCGCGGCGGCGGCCGTGCGGAAGTTCTCGCCAAGGACCCCCGGCCCGATGCGGAGAAGGTCGAAGAGCTGTTCTTGTGGGCACTGGCGCGTCGGCCGAACGCTCAGCAGCTGAGCGTGGCGATGGAGAACATCCAGGCCCGCGGCGCCGCCAGCAAGCGGCTGGCGTACGAGGACATCATCTGGGCCCTGATCAACACGAAAGAGTTCATCCTGGCTCAGTAGTTTCGACGGACCACATTGCGGGGCGCGATTCCAATGCGAATCGCGCCCCGTCGTCTTTTCTGTATGTTCGGCTGGTAAGGGAACTTGCGCCTGACGCCCCGCCACGTTACCGTCGGCCGAAAAAAGTCAGAGGTTCTTCCGACATTCGTGTGGGCGAAAAGAGTGAACAAGTCTACCTAGTGGCGTCGAATTCCTTGCAATTATCGACGTTTTTTGCTTCGGAGAACGGGATAGAGGGCGAGACCGCCGCAGTGGAAGAAAATGGCCGTCTTGAGGTTCTCGCGGTTGCGGAAACCACAGGCGTTTTTTTTACAGTCTGGATCTTTGAGTTGAGCCCCTCACAGGGGGCGTTGGTGATGCGATGATCGCAAAAGGTCAACACGTTGTCCAAGTGCTTGTGGATCATCTTGGCCACTTTCACCACCGGCTTCAGTCGCGAATGCGTGGCCCAATGGTACCAGTGCTTCCAATACCGCAACGCCCAGCCCTTCCGCCGATAGGCCCAAAGAGGACGCAACGCTTCCTTGATGGCCCAAGCTCGGCCCGTCTGCAAATGCAACGCCCGCAACCGCGCGAATTCCTCTCCCCTTTTCTCGGGGACGTTTTCTTCCGCAAACAGCCACAGGTACTTCGTTCCTTTCAGCGTGTCATCTCCTGCCTCTTGCAACCGGCGATGCTCTCCCCGGCGAACCTGATCCACGGCCTTGTTCATGTGGGCCATGATGTGGTAACGGTCGAAGACGATCTTGTCGCGCCCCAGCGGAAGATGCTCCATCGTCGAGGCGATGAATGGGTCCCACATATCCATGGCCATCGCCTGGATGCCTGCCAATTGCTTCTTCGTGAGGGACTGGTAATACGCGTCCAGGCTGGTTTTTCTGCGGTCATCGGCAATGTACTCGACCGTGCCGCGGTTCAGGTCGCACACCAGAGTGACATAGCGGTGTCGCTTGGCGAAGGACTTCTCGTCCACCCCGAGAAGAGGGATGGCTTGCCGCCTCTTGGCTTGGAGGCCTCGCTCCACGGCTCGTTGCATCACGTGCCAGGCCTCGTCCCAACTCAGGTGCAACAGTCGTGCGGCTCCGAGGACATCGGCCTCCAAGAGGGTGTCGATGGCATGCCTCTCGAACGCCAGCGTGAACCTTGCTCCCGAAAGAGCCCAGGGAACCTGAACCTGCCGAACGCCATGGTCCGGGCACGATACCCGCGGCACCCGAGCATGGAGCCAAGTCAGATGCTCGCCATGATCGAGGTGTCGCCAGCTCCGCGACGGCAGATGATCGTAAAGCGGCCTCAACTGCCCACACGACGGACAACCAAATGCCGCGCTCCGTTGATGCTCCAACGAGACGTCGAGGCACTTGTCCTTCGGAGTAAGAGAAACGTGATCCACCCTCCAGGGATCATCCAGTTCCAAAAGCCGAGCCATGAAGTCTATGTCACGCATGCGCCCGCCCCTCCTTGGGGTCGATTATAGGGCCTTTTTCACCCACACGAAAGTCGGAAGGACCAAGTCAGATTCTACAGCAGCACTTGATACACTCGCCATCCCATTCACGGCGAGCCCGGGCGCGGTTTAGCCCGGGGTATTTACCCCCGGGACACTGCACTCCAGGCGCTTACGCGACCTGGCTCGCCAAGATCCTTGGCTGGCCCGGGCCTTCGCAGTAATCTTCCTCGAACCACGTGCCGTCCTAGGCACCGGTGAAACGCTCGGCCCGTTCGACCGGAGCCAGGTGGTTCCAGTTCAGCACGATCGTGAACTCTGGCCCCACCATCAAATAGCGGTGCATCCAATCGGACAAGTCGATGACAGCGTCGAGCTGCCGGGCCCGAGATCGAGACGATATCCGCGTGCGCCGCCGCACCGGTCTGCCTTCACCGCGCGACGAGGGGTCCACGAAAACTCTCTCTTTCCGAGCCGGCAGCGAGAGCAACGGTCCCCGCGAGCAGGTCAATTTTTCGATTGCAAGGTCATTTGAGCCACTTCTCTTAAAGATTTAGCGCCGGTAGATTCGATACTTACGTCATAGACGGCATAGGCCGCAAGGTTTACCAATTCGGAATTGGCGAACACGAGGATAAGGCGGATCTCTCGGCAACCTGGGAGATCGAGGCAGGTTCGCGAACGAGGACAGACCATGAAGAAGCAGCGGACAATTCCCGAATCTCCTCGCCGCGCCGCGACGAAAGGACTTTCCATGCTGGGTAGAACTCTCCTTTGCTGCGGATTGCTGTGGGCCTTTGGATTGCCGTGGGCAAGTCACGCCCAGGAAACAAAAGTATCGCGCGGGTTCAAGACGCCGGCGCCTCGCTCCAAGGGCGAGGAATCGCAGGTGCCGCCGCTTCCCCCAGGGTTTCCCCTGGGCCAAGTTCCTGCACAGCCGGAAAAGGTTCCGCCGATCAAGATCGAGACGGGCCCCGTCCCCAAGATCTTGACGTCCCCCTTCGGTCCCAATTTGCCGCGCACCAGCGCGCTGGGCAACGTCATCGGCGGGACGCCGCCGGCGCCCACCAAGGAAGACGAGGCGACGCGGCAAAAATACTTCAATGCCCCCATCGATCCCAAGTTCACGCTCGATCTGGTGATCGACCGCGCCCGGCTCATCACCCTCAAACAGCCGGCCATCCGCATCCAGCTCGCCAACGAGAGCACTGCCGCCTGGAACCTCATCACCAACACCGAGATCACCATCATCGGCCGACAGGTCGGTACGACGGTCATGAACTTCTGGTTCAAGGAAGGCGAAAAAGAGGTCGTCATCAGCTACCTCATCCGCGTCTTCCCCGATCCGGAAGACAAAGATCGACTCGAACGTTCCATCAAGGCGCTGGAAATCGAGATCAACAAGTCGTTCCCCGATAGCATCGTGCACCTGAAGCTCGTGGGCGACAAGATCTTCATCACCGGGCAGGCACGCGACGCGCTCGAGGCGGCCAACATCCTTCGGCTCGTCAGCAACAGTGCTCCCGGACAAAACCAGAACCAGAACCAAACGAGCAATCAGACCAAGAACATCCCCGCCGACACGTTCGGCGCCGTACGCCGACCGGGCGAGACATTGCTGACGCCGGGCCTGGACAACTACGCGGTCAACACTCCTGCCAACAACATTGTCAACTTGCTCCGCGTCCCTGGCGAAGCGCAGATCAACCTCCGCGTCACCGTCGCCGAGGTCAACCGCAACGCCGCCCGGCAGATCGGCCTGAACTTCTCCGTACGCAACAACGCGGGGATCAACGTGTTCCAGAACCTGACCGGCGGCATCTTGCCCGGCGGCGGCAACTTGCCCATCCAGCTCGACAACGGGCAGATCACGCTCGCCTTCAACGCCCTCAAGACGCTCCGCTACGCCCGCGCCCTCGCCGAGCCCAACCTCACCACCATGAACGGCCAACCCGCTACCTTCCGCGCCGGCGGGCAGTTCCCCGTCCCCGTCGTCACCGGGCAAACCGCCAACGGACTTCAGGGCGTGCAGTTCGTCCCCTTCGGCGTCTCCATGAACTTCGTCCCCTACGTCACCGACCGCGACCGCGTCCGGCTCGTCATCCAGGGGAGCATCAGCACCACCAACTCCGGCGGCGGCGCCCAGATCGGCACCGCGGCCGTCCCCGGACTCACCGACCGCACCTTCAGCACCACCGTCGAACTCCGCGAAGGCCAAACCTTCGCCATCGCCGGGCTCATTCAGAACAACATGGATTCTACCAGCAACCGCATCCCCTTCCTGGGCGACATCCCGCTCGTCGGTCAATTCACCGGCGCCAACTCCACCGCGGCGCAAGAGCAGGAACTCATCGTGTTGGTCACTCCCGAACTCGTGCATCCGATGGAACAGAAGATGGTTCCGCCTTTGCCCGGATCCGACGTCTTCGAACCCAGCGACGTCGAGTACTACCTCCTCGGCCGGCACGAAAGCCGCCGGCACTACGACTTCCGTTCGCCCGTCATGAACGACCACGACCGCATTCGCCGGTATCAACAGTGCGAGCAGACCTACATCTTCGGACCGACCGGTTACAACATGCCCGGCGGCCCCGCGAACCCGTAAGCCCTCGGGCAGAAATCGAACGTCCTCTGTGCTCTCTGCGGCTCGAATTCCTGATGACGTTATTTTTGCCCGCGACCCTGTAAGCCCGACCCGACCCCCGACCTTCCCCCGTAAGAAGGAATGACCCATGAAGCGTAACTGGAAAGCCTTTGCCCGCAACGTCCTCCTGGCTTCGAGCCTCGGTATGGTCGGTTGCCACAGCATGAACTCCTGCGATAGCGGACGATGCCGAAACGGTCCCCTCGCCACCGTCGGCCGAGGCGACTCCAACCGCTGGGATCGTTGTGCCACCGTCACGCCCGGCTCGCTCCCCGAGCCCAATGGCACCTATGTCCGCCGCTACCAGCAGATCCAGGCCAACCTCGCGGAGCAGGACGATTTCGTCTTCTACCTGCATAACTGGCGCGAGCTGCAACTGACTCCCGAGGGCGAATATCGGCTCCTTTCCATGGCCCGCCGACTCTCGGAACCCGATCTCAAGTTTCCCGTCGTCGTGCAGATCAGCAACGATCCGCTGCTCAACGAGAATCGACGCCGAATCATCATCGATCGCCTGACCGAACTCGGCGTTCCCGGCGCGATCAACCGAGTTCACATCGGCTATCCCGAAGCCGAGGGCATCGATGCACGCGAATCGTTCCGCATCGAGGCCGGCGCCCTGGGCCAAAGCCCGCTCAGCAATTTCTTCGGCGGCGGCGCCGGAGGCCTAAACTTCGGCGGCTTCGGCGGCGGCGGTTTTGGCGGCGGCGGCTTCGGCGGGTTCGGCGGTTTTGGCGGCGGCGGCTTCGGCGGCGGCTTCTTCCCGTAACCCGAACCCCAGAAAACGTGGGGCAAGCTGCTCGCTTGCCGCGAATCCTGGCAAACCTGCCAGCTTGCCCCACGACACACGCCTTGCAAAAAACTTCTTCTCCGAGGCAGCCTTCTGCCCCGGAGCGTCCCTTAACGCGGGTTTCCTATGAAACACTTCCTTCTCTTCGCCGCTCTGACCTTCAGCCTCACCGGTTGCACCTTGCCGTTCCTCAAGGATCAAGGCTACGGCAAAAAAACCGAGCATGCGGAATTCACCAAGCCCCTCACCGCCAACACGCTCCTGGCCAACCCCACGACCAAGGACGACACCATCCGTCTCTACCTCGAGACCGCGGCTCAAATGGAGAAGACCAAGCCCGATCAGGCGATCGCCTTCTACGATAAAGCCCGCACCGAAGACCCGCGCCTGGCGCCCGTCATCGCCCGCAAACTTGCCCTCCTTTACGACGTCACCGATCATTTCGACAAGGCACTCGTCGAGTACGGCCTCGCCCTGCAAGCCGCGCCCAAGGACGCCGATCTCTGGAACGACCTGGGCTACGGCTATTACAATCGCGGCAACTGGCAGAAGTCCGAAGAGTGCCTGCGCAAAGCGATCGCCTTCAACTCCAAGCACCCGCGTGCGTTCACCAATCTCGGCATGGCCCTCGCCCAGCAGGAACGCGACCAGGAAAGCCTCGCCGTCTTTCAGAACAGCCTCCCGCGGGCCCAGGCGCTGTGCAATCTCGCCTTCATCCAGGCCTCGCAAGGGCGCAAGGAGCAGGCCAAATCGAGCTATCTCCAGGCGCTGCAACTGGAGCCCGGCCTGCAACTCGCTCAGAACGCCCTGCGGAAACTCGACGTCCCTGTCGACACGACGCGCCCGGTCCCCATCGGCAAGAAATCCGCGCCGATCGTCCGCGTCGACAGCACGGAAGAAGCCGAGGCGGCCTTGGCCCTCTCCAGGCACATCCGCACGCCGCACGAGCAAACCCAGCGTGCCGAGATCGATTACGTGGAAACGTCCCCCGCACCCCGGCCGAAGAAAACCGTCCGTCCGACGCCGCCGCCGGTGGCCGAGGATGAGGAGTTCCCCGAGGAGACGCCCGAGCCCGTGCTCATCGACCCGCGCATCCGCACCGCGATGGCATTGATCCCGACCCGCATGCGCATGGAAGAATCCGAAGACGAGTAAACCGGCGGAAAGCCCAGGGATGGCGATCCCTGGGGGGCCCGCGCGGAATCAGCATCCAACCTCGAACCGCGGCGTCGTTCCCCAGGGATCGCCATCCCTGGGCCTTCCGCAAACCGCCGCGTCCGCCTATAATGTCGTGGTAATTCGAGGACTCTCCGCCATGTCTCGCTGTCGACGCTCCTGACGCTCCCTTCTCGCCGACTCGTGCGTCTGTTTACTCCCATCCACAGGATGCTGCCATGGCCACCGATTTACGACTCAAGGAATCCCTCCCCGAAATTACCGAAGCCATTGTCGCCGGCTACACCGAGTGCAAGTACATCAACCATCTCGGCCACTGCCCGCTCCCCAGCCGCGACGCCGTTATCGAAATCCTCGACGACCTGAAAGAGATCCTCTTCCCGGGTTTCGGCCGGCGTCAGAATCTTCATATGGGGAACATCGAGTACCACGTCGGCGACCTCATCGACAGCCTGCACGACAAGCTCACCCAGCAAATCTCCCGGGCCATGCGGCACGACTGCAACGGCCAAAACAGCGAGGTCGACTTCGAAGCCCTCGCCCAGAACAAGACGATGGAGCTTCTACGTAAACTTCCCGATGTGCGCAACCTGCTGCAAAACGACGTGGAGTCCGCTTACCTGGGCGATCCCGCCGCCAAGAGCCATATCGAGATCGTCTTCTGCTATCCCGGCCTGGAAGCGATCGCCGTCTATCGTCTCGCGCACGAGTTATTGCTGCTGGGCATCCCGATGATTCCCCGGCTCATGACCGAGTACGCGCATAGCAAGACCGGCATCGACATCCATCCCGGCGCCCGCATCGGTCCCGGATTTTTCATCGATCACGGCACCGGCGTCGTCATCGGCGAAACCTGCGACATCGGCCGAAACGTGAAACTCTACCAGGGCGTGACGCTGGGCGCCCTCAGCTTCCCGCGCGACGCCGCCGGCAACATCATCCGCGGCAAGAAACGCCATCCCACGCTCGAGGACGACGTCGTCGTTTACGCCAACGCCACGATTCTGGGCGGCGACACCACCGTGGGCCATCACTCCGTCGTCGGTTCCAGCGTTTGGCTCACGCACAGCGTCGAGCCGTACGCGGTGGTGCTGCTGGAAAAGCCGCAGCTCCGCATCCGCGGCCCCGAGACGCGCACGCAAGGGATCTTGTCGTATCAGATATGATCGCAGCTCGATGCGCTCTCAAAAACCCGGTTTCACCGCCACTGCTTTCCGCTCGAAGCGCGCGAAGAAAATGTGGTAGTTGCCGTCGACCCAGCTCTCGAATAGGCAGCCGACGTGTACGTCGTCGAGTTGCGCGATGGACGAATACTGGGCGTCGCCGGCACGGAGCAACAATCCTGGCGACCAAGATTTGCCTTCATCTCCGGACCAGCGGACGGTGAGATTACGTCTTCCCGTCGGCCCTGCGGGATGGGCGGTCAACCATCCCCCCTGGGGGAGTGCGTAGATCGAGGATTGGCAACTCGGATCGTAGAGGCGCGAGTCGCGCCAGGTCGTCGACCACGTCGCGCCCCCGTCGCCGCTCTCGGCAAACGTCCGTTCCTGCGGCGCCGTCAGCGTTCGCATACTCAGCAGCAGTTTGCCGTCCGCCCGTTCCACCGCTTGACATTCGCTGACGTCGGCGCCGACGGTTGCGCCAAGCTTCCAGGTCTTGCCATGGTCGTCGCTAAAGATCGCGTGGCTCCGATACGTCCCCGCCTTGCCCTCCGCGTGATAGGAGGGAATCAGCAACCGCCCCGACTTCAGAGCGATGCCGACTCCCGGCCCCGTCCCGTACCAGGTCCAATCGGGTTTACGACACGTGGCTGACAGATCGACCATCGGCGCCCAGGTTTTTCCTTCGTCTTTGCTGTGGGTGATGTAGACGCGCGTCGTTTCTCGGCTTGTCCCCTTCACGATTTCGTCTTCGAGATCCTGCCCGTTACTGCGCGTGAGTGCGAGCCAAAGAATGCCCGTCTGGGGATCGACGACGGGGCACGGATTGCCGAGCGTGTGCCCGTCGTCGTCGGCGACGAGTTCCAGGGATTCCCAGCTGTGGCCACGATCCAGACTGCGTTTGAGAACGAGATCGATATTGCCGGTGAGTCCCCGTCCGTCCTTGCGCCCTTCGCAAAACGCCAGGACCGTCCCTTTCGGCGTAACCAAGAGTGCAGGAATGCGATAGCGTTTGTAACCGTCCTTGCCCGATTCGAAAAGGAGCCTTGTCGTCGGCCTCTGCGCCGCGAGCGGTGCGGCGAACGAAAAAAGACTCGCACATGCGGCCAATCGATAAAGCAGGGTCATATCGTTTCTCGCAGATGACGGCGCCGAAGGGCTGTTGACCGCAGATCAAGACTTTCAACCCGTTATGGGTCTTACAATTGAAAATTGGCTTCAATAGCCGCGGCCTCTAGACATGAGAGGCCCGCCCCAGATCCCCGGTGCTTCACTCTCGTTTGCTACGGCGCCGGGAGGCATAGCTCTGTTCCGCGTACGGCTCCCACGCCTCTCTCCTTACTCACCGGTCGGAACTGCGAGTATGCGAATGCCAACTGAGTAGCCAACGGCGGTTTGAGTATAAGCGCTGCGGTACGACGCTACGCAGCCGTCAACACTTGAGTCGAAGCTGCCACCGCGTATTGCGCGGACCGACGCTTCTAATGGTGTCGAAGTGAACTCCCATACGTTGCCATGTAGATCGTAGATGCCAAGCGGATTCGGCAGGAACGATCCGACGTCTGTAGGCGTTGACGAGGAGCTTCCGACGTTTGCCAACTTGCGATCGAAATCGTTCGTCAGATTCGGCCTCAGGTCGTTACGTGATTCTGCAAAGTAGTAGTGAAATTTGCTTTGGTCCTGGGATATTGGTCCGCCACGGCAAATGTATTCCCATTCCTCATCACTAGGCATGCGGTAGGTAAAGCCGTGGCCGCAGAGCATTTGGTTGAGCACTTCGAGGAATTTCTGGGCTGCGTACCAAGAGACTTTCTCGACCGGAAAACGTGGGTTGCCGGCAAAGTGGCTGGGGTTATTGTCCATGACCTTTTGCCACTCAGCCTGGGTGACGGGATAGATACCGCACCAGAGTTCATCCTCAAGGGTGAAGCGGTTTTGGCCAAGTCTTCCTCCGCCCCCGCCCAGCCAACTCCTACCCGGGGGAACCCAGGTGAACTGCATCCCAAGGCCGTTAGTGTAGGTTTCCCCGATCTTTGGAGCAGGGAACTCGCGGGCCAAGTCGAGCATATCCGAATCGTTGGGTTTAATGCGCAAGTAGTCGGCCAGCAACGCGGGCAAGCGCCGATCCTTGAGGTTTCCGCCCGCGAGGCGCTGGTCAATCTCGGTCCGCAGGTAACGTAGACGGTCGCGTTTGCTGACGATGTCGCTGAACAGGGCGGTGTCGCGCAGGGAAATCAATTCAGGGCGGACGGCTTCGAGCAGTCTGGCAGCCGTATCGATCTCGCAAAGTTCGACACATGCACGGACGTCTTCATGCAACTTGGCCGCCTCCGCCTTGAGCCGGCGCACGCGCTCGACGGGCGTTTCCTGCGGTGCCGCGACCATGGATTGAGACTGCACCATCATGACCGGTGACTGCTTCGGCGCGGCGACCGGCACCAAGGCCTGATGCAGCTTGCCCGCGTCGGCCCAGCGCAGATTCGCGTTTTGCTGCATCCCCTTGGCCATCGCCGAGCGCAACCACGTCGGCGCCGACTCCTCGTGGAAGCCGTCCCACATACGCTGCTCCGGCTTGTCGTAATTCAGGGCGTAGTGCATCACGGCACACAAACTGAAGACGTCGCTCGCCTTGGTGCCGCTGCGGCCCAGGAGCTGTTCCGGCGACGTGAAGAGTTGTGACAGGCCGCTTTTGCGCGTCATGCCGATGTCCTCGACTGCGACCGAGAGGCCGAAATCGACAAGAACGAGCATCTGGTCGCTCTTGCGGATGATGAGATTGCCCGGCTTGACGTCGCGATGGACGATGCCGGCTTCGTGCGCCTGGGCCCGGCCGGCGATGGCGCTGGGG
>JBBQPM010000063.1:0-33125 GCA_038217425.1 Gemmatales bacterium | reverse complement strand
AGAACGCCAAGCGCGACGAGTTCGACGTGTATCGAGGACGTTAGCGGATACCTCTTGTGGAGGCCACGGAAGCGGAGTACGATGTATGGAAAAAGGAGACTTTCAATGGAAGTCACGTTGTCCAATGATTTTGAACAGTATATTGCCGAGCTGATCGGGACTGGCAAGTATGAATCGTCTTCTGAAGTAATCGAGAGCGGTTTGCGGCTTTTGATGAAGCAAACGGAGACGCCTGAAAAGATCGCAAGGCTTCGAGCATTATTGTTGCCGGCGATTGAGGAATTGCGCGCCGGTAAAGGCATTCCGTTCACGGACGAGCTTTTCGAGGACATTATTCGCGAAGGCAAGCGTCGATTGGCGGAGGATCGCCAAGTTGCTGAGGGTAGTTAACGACTGTGAACTCGCCGATCTTTTCGCCTCTGGCCATCTCCGATCTTGCGGACTTGTGGCGCTATCGAGCGCAATTCAGCGAGAGTTCCGCCGATCGGTTGTTGGACGGGATCAAGAAGAAGATTTCGTTATTGGCGAAGTTCCCGGGCATGGGCCGAGCTCGCGATGAGCTTCGTATTGGGTTGAGAAGCTTTCCGTTGGGTAACCAAGTCATCTTTTACGATCGTCTCGAGGATGGCATTGAGATCGTCCGAGTAGTCGACGGTCGTCAAGACATCGAAGCGATCTTCGAGCAACCTTCCCCTTCCGAAGACTGAAATGCTATCTTCCGCCGACCATCGTCCGCTCATTACGCTGCTCGTTTCCGCGCGCAACGATAATTACATGGGCAATTTCCGCTGGCGACTCGTCACGATGATTAATTTCATCGCCGAGGCTGCCGAGCGCATCGGCCGGCTGCGCGAAGTCGAAATCATGGTCTGCGATTGGAACAGCGACGTGCCGCTGCACAAGGAGATTCCGCTGTCGCCGCTCTCGGCGCAGATTACGCGCTTCGTGGTCGTGCGGCGCGACGTCGCTGAGAAGGTGCAGGGCGAGAGCAATTTCCCCGATCCGATTTCCAATAATGTCGCCGCACGCCATAGTACTGGGCGCTTTCTCGGTTACACGGGGACGGACATTTTGTACCCTTCCGGTTCGCTGCTCGCGCTCTTTAGCGTTCTCGAAAACAAGATCCCAGGCGTCGACGCGCATCGGTCCGTGTTGATTGGCGGACGCCGGCATATTCCCGTGCATATGACGAATCGTCAGCCGTCGCTGCAGACGCTCGTCGGATACGTCAATCGCAATGCGACGTTTTTTCCGCTCGATCCAGGGGGCGTGGGGAACGGGGCGCCGACCAATCTGATTATGGTTTCGCGCGAGCGCTGGCACGAGTGCGGCGGCGTCGATGAGAAACTCGTCCACTGGGGCTGGACCGACGTCGATTTCGTCCTGCGGAATACTCAGGACTACGCCCTCGTGCATCTCGATCACTTCGGCGTGAATTTATTGCACCTCGAACACTGGACGAAGCCAAGGAATTACGATCCCACGAAAATGCACAAGCGGATGAACCGCGCGAACGAGACGAGTCCTTTTCGCGTCAACGGCGACGACTGGGGGCTGGGAGATTACCCGCTCGAGTGCTTTCGGGCGGAGAATATCGTGCCGGCGGAGGAGCCGACGCGCCCCCCGGGTACGCTCGAGCAATGGCCGGCGACGCTGCAGCAGGCACTGTTGGACATGAACGGGAAGGAGGTCGTCGAGATGGTGCAAGGCATGACGCGGGCCGCCCCGCAGATGCCGCCGCCGATGAGCGAGATCCCGGCATACCAGCTGGCGACCTGGTACGCGATGGCGAAACATCCGCTGATCTACGTCGAGACGGCTCAGCGGTATGCCTATGCCGCGGCGCTGGTGACGCGCGCCAATCCCGGCACGGAGATGTACGCGCTCACCGCCTGGCAGCGTCCCGGGCCCGACGAGCATCTTTTCCCGGGCGTGCAGGATAGCTTAACGACGATCGCACATATCTTCCTGCGGCAACTCGGCCAACATTGGGCGTATTCGCGTTTAGTCGGCGGCGATCCGGCGACGGGGCTCGCTCGGCTGTTCGCATCGCATCCGGAAGGCTTCGCGATTGATCTCGCGTTCGTCCGGGCCACGGCCGAGGCGCCAGAGCAGATGGTGCAAATCGCCGAACGACTGAACCCAGGCGGCGCCATCGTCCTCACCGCCACGAGCCCAGCCGCGTATCAGCAGGCGCTCGGACCGATGCAGGCGAAGTATCCGCAATTCCTCGTCCTCACGCTCAGCGACAACGTCAATGGGATTGTCTTCGCCGCGCGTTTCGCGGAGCCTTCTTGAACCGCGCGATGTCGACGCTACAATGAGGATGATCCATTCGGGGAGTTTGCCATGTTCTGGAAACGGCTCGGTTGTCTGTTGCTCGCTCTGGTTTTGACCCCTGCTTTGCCGGCCTGTCCGCTTTGCAAGGAAGCGGTTTCGTCGCCCGGGATGGAAGACGAGTACGACCCCGCCCGTTCCGCCTCTGCGTACAACAGCAATATTCTGGGCATGCTCTTGGTGATGTACGTCTCGCTGTTCGTGGCCGGGTTCTTCATTTATCGCGGCGTTCAGAAGAATGCCGAGTACCTCGCCAAGGTGCAGACGCCCGCCTCGCCGCCGGTTGCGTAGGTCACTTCTGCTGCTCGAACATGAACCAGCGTTCGCCCGATTTCTTCATGACGATCTTGCGGCTTGTTTTTTCCAGCGTGCCGACTCGGGTCTCGCCGTCTTCCTTCCATTCCGCCTTGCGTGCGAAGGTGCGAATTTCCTTCTCCAGGATTGGGTCCTCGCGAAAGTGGGCCTTCACTTCCCTGAGCAGTTTGTCGAAGGCGAGCAGCGTGCGCGTCCGCTCGTCGAGCGTAGCGGGGAACCCCTTTTTATACTCGGCGACCTTGCCGTCCACGAACGCGGGATCGACGAGGTGTGCCAGAAGGTAATCGACGCGATCGCTGTCGAAAGCACGGACGATGGCCTTCATCGTTTCCTGCGGCGTCTTCTGCGGATACGATTCGCTCAGGGAAAAGCCGTACCGCTGTTCAAGCTTGGGTAGCGGCGCGTCCTGGGCATGGGCGCAGGCAGCGAGCAGGATGCCGATCAGAGGCAGGGACGCTTTCATGGCGGACCTCGTTATAATGAAAAACGTTGGGCTTTATTCTACACGAAAGTGCGGGGCGTGCGATGCCGGGGAATTCGTTCGGCGAACTGTTTCGCGTGACCACGGCGGGCGTCAGTCATGGACCGGGATACGTCGTCATCGTCGACGGCTGCCCGCCGGGACTGCCGCTCGGCGTCGAAGATCTACTCCCCGACCTCAGACGGCGTCGGCCGGGACAATCGAAGATCGTGACCCAGCGACAAGAGTCGGACGAACCGGAGATCTGGTCCGGCGTCTTCGACGGCAAAACCGACGGCACCTCAATCGGCATCCTTTTTCGTAACGCCGACCAGCGCAGCCAGGATTACGGCGACATCAAGGACAAGTACCGCCCGGGGCACGCCGACTACACGCTCGACGCCAAGTACGGTTTTCGCGATTATCGCGGCGGCGGCCGATCGAGCGCCCGCGAAACCGTGTGCCGAGTCGCCGCCGGGGCGATCGCCAAAAAGATTCTCGCCCAGCAGGGCATCCGCATCCTGGGCTATGTAACCCAAGTCGGCGATATCACGCTCGACGTTCCCGACCCGACGCAGGTGACGCTCGATCAGGTCGAGGCCAACGACGTCCGTTGCCCCGATCCGGCGACTGCAGCGAAGATGATCGCGCTTATTGAGGAAGTCCGCAAGGAGCGCGACTCGATCGGCGGCATATGTGAAATGGTCGCGGTGGGCGTGCCGCCCGGCCTGGGCGAACCAGTTTTCGACAAGCTCAAGGCGGATTTGGCCAAGGCGATGCTGTCGCTCCCCGCGGTGCTCGGCTTCGAATACGGCGCCGGCTTTCGCGTGGCCCGCATGCGCGGCAGCGAAAACAACGATCTCTTCACGAATCGCGAGGGAACGATCGGCACGCTGACCAATCGCCACGGCGGCATGCTGGGCGGCATCTCCAGCGGCGAACCGATTGTGTGCCGGGTAGCGATCAAGCCGACGAGCAGCCTGCCGCAAGCCCAGGCGACGGTGACGCGACAGGGCGAGCCAACGGAAATCCTGACGAAGGGCCGGCACGATCCGTGTTTGTTACCGCGCTTCGTGCCGATGGGCGAGGCGATGTTCGCGCTGGTGCTGGCGGATCACTGGCTGCGGTTCCGGGCGCAGTGCGGCTAACCGGACTGGGCAAGACCGTCTTCGAACGCGATCTGCCATCCCGGCGCCGGAAGACCGGTAAGCTCGCAAGCGGTTCGGAGCGGCTCTACCGATTGTGACGACTGCCGGGTGCAATTTTGCCACGAACACGAGTGAACCGCCCAGAGGGGGATAGATGCCGGCACCTCCGGCAACCCGCCTACCCCGAATGCGTGGGCCGACAGCATGCGAGCCTATTCGTGGGCCAATGGGCGCCCACGTTCTTGATCTTGGGCCTTTACAACAAGCTCGTAAAAGTCGCCGGCTCGGACGGCGAAAACACGTCCGCCCTTAGCGGAGCTCATTGATCATTCGAGCGATTGAATATGATAGGAGACTTGTATCGGTCCTGTGGGGGTCGTTCGGCGACACGTGTTTCCAGCGGCCCCTATCGGACAGACTCTCTAACGCGTGCGGTTCATGCGACTGGCGAAGTAGCTCGACAGGGCCACGCTCAGCGGCGTGTCGGTGCGTAGTTGTACGTAGTCGATATTTTGATCCCGGCAGCCGCGCGAGAGTTGCGTCAAGTATTCCTGCAGGTTCTTGAGATAACCCTCGCGCAACCCACGCGGGTCGGTCAGAAGCTGCCCTTCCTGCTCCAAGCCGCGAAAGAGCGTCGTTTCCTGGAAGGGGAACGTCAGCTCGGCGCCGTCGAGCACGTGCCAAAGAATCACTTCGTGCTTCTTGTGCCGCAAATGTTTGAAGCCCGAAAGAACGCTCTGCACGTCGTCGAACATGTCGCTGATGACGAAGACCAGCGAGCGCCGACCAATGCGCTCGGCGAGTTCGTGAAAGAGCGGGCCGATGTTGGATTTCTCGCGGCCCAGGCTCTCGCTCATCACCTTGCACATTTCCTTGAGATGGCTCGGCTGACTCGACGGCTTGAGGAAGGTGCGGATCTCGCGATCGAAGGTGGCGAAGCCGACGCTGTCGGACTGATGCAGCACGAGGTACGACAACCCCGCGGCCGCCATCGACGCGTAGTCGAATTTCGTGACGCCCTGCGAGCCGTAGCGCATCGAATCGCTCATATCGAGCAGGATCCAGCAGACGAGATTGGTTTCCTCTTCGTACTGCTTGATGAAAAATCGGCCCGTGCGGGCGTAGACTTTCCAGTCCATGTGCTTGAGATCGTCGCCGGGGACGTACTCGCGGTGCTGGGCGAATTCGACAGAAAAGCCGTGGTAGGGGCTTTTGTGCATGCCGGAGATGTAGCCCTCGACCATGAGCCGGGCCTTGAGTTCGAGCCCGCGGACCTTGGCGAGGGTCATCGGGTCGAGGTAGCGCCGAGGGTCTTCTTTGGGTTCATTCATGATGGTCGAGGGAGTGAAAAGAAACACCTAACCACAGAGGCACAGAGAGCACAGAGGAAATCACAGAGAGAGAGTCAGGTAAGAACGCTAACACGAATTGTGAATCGCGAACGCTTCCAAATACGCCCGAAACGGCAACCAGATAACTGGAATCGTCCAAATCACAATGGCTGCGTACTCGCCAAACATCCCGGCCACATGAAACCCGATCGTATAGAGCACGGCCAACGCGTACGATCTCGAGACGATTGCGTATATCGATGCGACGAGCAGGCCCAGAAACAAGACAGCAAGCAGCACGTCGATTCCGATCGCCAAGACCAGATCGCCTAAGCGGTGCCTGTCTTCGAAGCCGAGCGAAATCATTCCGAAAAATACCAAATACCACCATGCGAGTTGAAGCACAACGGGGGGCCACTCAAGAGCTGTCGGAGTGCTTGGTACATCCCCTCCCTCTGTACTCGCTGTGCCTCTGTGGTCAATCTTTTTTCTTAAACCGTCGTCCCTTCCTTGGCGCGGGCGAGTTGCTCTTCGTTCGGGTCGCGCGGGATCACGTCGATCAGCTTCCTCACGATCGTTTCAGGCTTGATCCCCTCGGCTTCCGCGTTGAAGTTCGTGATGATGCGGTGCCTAAGCACGGGAATGGCGACCGCTCGGATGTCCTCGCAACTGACGTAGTACCTGCCATGCAGGACCGCCCGCGCCTTGGCGCCGAGCACGAGGTTTTGCGTCGCCCGCGGCCCGGCGCCCCAGGTCACGTAGTCCTTGATGAAATCGGGTACCGTCCCCTTGTCCTTGCGCGTGAGCCGGGAAAACTTCATCGCGTAACGGATCACGTAGGGCGCCACCGGAACCTTGCGGACGATGTCTTGCATTTCGAGAATGTCGGCCGCGGAGAGGACGCGTTCGACGTGGGCGACGTGGTAGCCCGTCGTCATCTCCACGATGCGGAACTCCTCTTCTTCCTCCGGATAATCGACGAGCACATTGAACATGAAGCGGTCTTGCTGCGCCTCGGGGAGCGGATAGGTGCCTTCTTGCTCGATCGGATTCTGGGTGGCCAGGACGAAGAACGGGTCGGGGAGTTTGTGCCGGGTGCCGCCGACGGTGACTTGCTTTTCCTGCATCGCTTCGAGGAGCGCGGCTTGAGTCTTGGGGGGCGTGCGGTTGATTTCGTCGGCAAGGATGATGTTGGAGAAGATGGGGCCATGCAGGAACTTGAAGACGCGTTGGCCGGTGTTTTTGTCTTCCTGCAACACCTCGGTGCCGGTGATGTCGGACGGCATGAGGTCGGGCGTGAACTGCACCCGGCTAAACGAGAGATTCAGCGCGTCGCTGAGGGTGCGGATGAGCAAAGTTTTGGCGAGGCCGGGGACGCCGACGAGGAGGCAGTGCCCCTTGGCGAAGATGGCGATAAGGAGTTCTTCGATGACTTTGGTTTGGCCGACGATGGCCTTGCTGAGTTCTTTCTGAATGCGTTTGTAGCCGTCGCTAAGGCGTTCGATGGCGGAGAGATCGCCTTCGATGCGCGGGAAGGAAGCCGCTTGCGGCGCCTGCACCGACGGCCTCGCCGGCGCGGGTTCCGCGGGACGGACGCTCGGCGGGGCAGCGGCGCTGGCCCCGGTCACCCAGGTGCCGCAGCTGCAGAGTCGTTTGCCCGCGATCGGTACCTGAAGCGTCAGTCCGCACTTGGGACAGGCGGTCGAAACCGTTTGCGTCGTCATGAATGCCTCTGTTTGATCCGAGCCGGAAGCGTGAGCGACGATAGCGCCATTCGTCGCTTACGCTTCCGGCTCGGAAATACGCCTTACTTGTAATCCGCCGGCTTCAGGCCCTTCTTAAACTTCCCGAAACCGAACGGGGTCGGTTCGTAGGTTCCCACCACATCGACGACCGCGCGTTCGGGAATGGCGTGCTCCAGACCCAGCGCCCAGTAGGTCGCGTTCACCACCAACCGTCGCGACCCCTCGGCCACCAAATCCGTGGCCGCGCCCATGGTCGTGCAGAAGATGCGCGCCTCTTTGCCGGCCTCGCCCTTGTACATCCGCGTCCAGGCGATCGGCATCATCGGGTCGTTCTTCTTGCTATCGAGCGCCTTGTCGTCGGGCTTCATGCCGACCAGCACTTGACCCCACACGAGGAGCGTGCTGTCCGCAGGCGGCGCGGCGCCGTAGACGTCGGACGGGCCCCAGATGTCGCCGTCCTTGAGGCCGCGCAGGATCGGATGCTTGGCGTTCTCTTTCACCAAGATCCCGCGCGTGCTCTGCGATCCGTGGGCGCCGTGATGGCTGACCCATTTCTCGCCCAGCACCTGTCTACCAAAGCCCCCTTCGTAACCCTTGACGCCTGCGTTGTTATTATACTTGGCGTACTTCCCCGAGATGCCGTTGAAGGCGTGCGTCGCCGTCCGCAAGCCGACGATCGGCTTGCCCGATTCGATGTAGTCGGCCAGAAACTTCATTTGTTCGTCGGGGAGTTTGCGGAAGCGAGTGGCGATAATCATCAAGTCCGCCGACTCCAGCGCCTCAAGGCCTGGAATGTTACTGACCGTCGGATTGATGGTTCCATCCTTGTCGAGCGCGAAGAGGACGGTGCACTTGAAGCCGTGATGCTTCGAGAGAATTTTGCCGAGCTGCGGCAGGGCTTCTTCGGAGCGATACTCTTCGTCGCCGGAGACGAGAACGACGTGCTTGCCCTTACCGGGGCCTTCGCCGCCGGGGAAGACGATCCAGGATTCGTCGGCGTACAAGGGAGCGCTCGCAAGAAGGAGAGGGAGCAGATAGCGCATGGCAACCTCGCAGGAAGATTGGTTTAGCCGCCGCGTCCTCGTGGCCAGCACGGCAGCGCGTCGGACCGCGCCGCGAGGACGCGGCGGCTAAACAATATCTTATGGTCACCACGGCAGCGCGTCCAAATCGACGTTGCCGCCGCTCAGGACCACGGCCACATGATGCATCCCCGGCAGCGAACGAAACGGCTCAGCGAGCACCGCGGCGAACGGCACCGCAGCGCTCGGTTCGACCAATAGCTTCGCACGCTCCCACAACAACCGCATCGCCGCGACGATCTCTTCTTCTTTCACCGTGAGGACGCCGTCGACCAGGTCGCGAACGATTGGCCAGGTGAGATCGCCCATGCTGGTGAGCAAGCCGTCCGCGATCGTCTTGGGCCCGGTCTGGGGGATAAACTGGCCCAGGGCCTTGGAACGCGCGGCGTCGTCGGCACCCAACGGCTCCGCGGCGTAAACGCGCAAGCGCGGATTCAGCGCCTTGGCGGCCACCGCGATGCCCGAGATCAAACCGCCGCCGCCGATCGGCGCCACGATCGCGTCCAGCTGCGGCGCCTGCTGCAGAAGCTCGAGCGCGATCGTCCCCTGACCCGCCATTACCTCGGCACAATTGTACGGCGGAATCAGCGTCGCGCCTGTCTCCGCCTGAACGTCGGCCGTCGTCGTTTCCCGTGCGGCGAGCGTCGGTTCGCACAGGATCACGCGGGCGCCGTACCCTTCGACCGCCCGGCGTTTGACGGGATTGGCGTTCCGCGGCATCACGATGTGCGCCGGGATGCCGGTCATCTTGGCGGCGAGCGCCAGCGCCTGCGCGTGATTGCCGGAACTGTGAGTGACGACCCCCGCCGCCGCCTGCGCCGGCGCAAGCCGACGCACCGCGTTACAGGCGCCGCGAAACTTGAACGCGCCGACCTTCTGCCATTGTTCGCACTTGAAAAACAGTGTCCGATTCGCCAGGCGATCCAGCGTCTGACACGTCATCACGGGCGTTATTGTGGCCCAGCCGAAAATTCTCTCGGCAGCGGACTTTACGTCGGCAAGGGAAATCGCGTGGGACATGACGGAATATTCCTAGATTTTATTTGACAAACGAAGATTGACGAGTCTAGGATAGGATCATCGCAATCAGGCCTTAGTCGTTAGTCGTTCTCCAGGAATCTCTTCCGGGGGTCCAACGTACCTACAACTTGGATGGAGCATTTGGCCATGGTTTCCTCTCCGATCGTCCGTCAAGCTGCCAGCGTTCTGACCAACAGTCGTCATTCGGCACTTCGTCGTCTCAAAGTTCAAGACGCCGAGGGAACGCTCGTGATCTCGGGCGAAGTCCCTTCGTGGTACCTAAAACAAATGGCCCAGGAGGCGGTGATGCCGGTTCGCGGCGCCCTGCAACTGGTGAATCGCGTCGACGTCGTCCACTAGGCGAAATCGCTCCGAAAGCCCAGGGATGGCTATCCCTGGGGAAGTCCCCTGTATCACCGGGCGCGTCCCCAGGGATAGCCACCCCTGGGCTTTTTCCCTACATGAATATTTGATACGCCAACAATCCCAGGATCCCTAGCGCGACTCCGATCAGGAGCACGTAGCCCAGGATGCTCCAGGTGTTGCAACGGGCGTCGTCGATCAGGGCCTGATCAGTCCAGGCGACGTCGCTTTGGTGGTCGAAGAGCCGTTGGATGACGCCGCGGACGAAGCCCTGTTCGCGGTCCTTGTCGACGCCGGTCCCGGCCAAGTAACAGCCTGCGAATCGCCAGGGCTCCGCCGTGAGCGCCTGACTGACGAAACGTCCCAGATGCGGGCTGCGTTGTCGCCATTCGCTGAGAAACACGAAGAGTTTCTGATTCGCAAGAACTTCGCCGCGGGGGTCGGGGGTGCCGATCTGAAAGTGGGGATAGGCGAGGTTTTTGACGAGATTGCCGCCGAACCAGCGAATCGATTCGCGGAGCGCCTCCCCGAACTTCTTCTCCTCATCGAGATCGGGCGATTCGAGCGGGAAGCGTTGCCCGATACGGCGATTGCGGGCGGCGGCGCCCTGCTTGTTCATGAAGTCCAGAAATCCCGGCACCGTCTCGACATCGCACACCATCGATAACACCGGACACTGCAACTTGAGCACGCGCCGAACCACCGCCAAATCGCGGGCGGCGATCTCCGCCGACTGCTGGGCGTCCTGATCGCTGTCGGTTGCGCCCAGCGGAATGAGGAGCAGGATGCCGTTGAGTGGACAGTACGGCTGGCGATCGCGCGAGAGCAGTCGGCACAAATGCGTGAGCCGACCGGTGAGGCGCTGGGTCTCGGCGGCGTTCTGCAGAAGGTCGGGCAGGCGTAAGCCGAGTTGC
Organism: Gemmatales bacterium; assembly: GCA_038217425.1. Taxonomy (GTDB): domain Bacteria; phylum Planctomycetota; class Planctomycetia; order Gemmatales; family Gemmataceae; genus JAIEPT01. The sequence continues at coordinate 22,410 of JBBQPM010000063.1, read as the reverse complement.
TTGCGCGCATCTCGTTTTGCGCGGGCAGTGGTCTGTTTGCCGAGCGAGACGGCGAGTTGCTGGAGGATGCGCTGTTCGTTTTCATTGGGCTTGAGCGTTCGACTGGCGTCGTCCTCGCCGAGTTCGTCGCCGGAGAGGCCGAGAGTGCCGCCGGCGTCGAGACCTTCCAGCGCGAGGATCGCCGCCTGTTTGCCCAGCAGCGACGAGCCGGCGCAAGTGATGAACACGGCATCGCGATTGGCGTAGACGTGCAGCGGCGCGCCGGCGCCCGCAGGCGTTTGCTTCACCGTCCAGGTAAATTGACTGGCGGCGAAGAGATGCTCTTCCGGCGCCTCGGGTCGACCCAGGACCAGGTAGACCGGCACTTCCGTCAACGGAATGCCGGCGCGATTGAGCGCGTCCGTCGCCTGTTCCCAGGCCTCGTCGATATCGGGGTAGTCCGTCGGATCGGGGTCGGCCGCCAGGATCAGGTAGATCCACCAGCCGGTCCATGCCAGGCTGTAGATGAGCAGAAACACGATCGGCAGCCAGTAGTGCCGGGCCCAGATGGGGCGGGGGATGCGTTCGTGAATCTTGAGCCAGTCGTTCACGAAGTAGAGCAGCACGAAGACGAGTGCGAGCAGAATGAGGTGGAGCGTCCAGCGCAAGGCCGGGCCCATTTTGCGGACGAACGAGTTTTGCCCGAACGGCAGGATCAGGCTAAAGAAACCGAGAAGCCCGTCCCAGATCGATTGTGCAATGGCGAGCATAGGGTACCTAATTTCAGGAGCCGCCCCGTACGATCCACTCCGCTTAGGTTACCGGGCGAAAGTTCGAAACCCAGATGTCGGCGGGGAAAAGTGCGAAAATTTGCCGAGACCCCCCCAATCCGTTCGGTTTTCGCATTTCAGCCATCGGATTGCGAAACGGTGATGAAAGTTCCTTTGTCAAAATTTTCGCGTTCGGGTAGGATGAGACTGGTTAAACTTGAGAAGGTGGATCGTTTTCTCGGGTACCTGGGATGCCCAGCGCTTTTGCGGGATTTCAGGCGCGAGCTGAAAGGACCTTGCGATATGAAGCGATTCGTGATGGGAATATTCACCCTGGCCCTGGCCGGGTGGACGGCACAGCCGATCCTTGCGGAGGACGACGTGCCCGCCCCGGCATATGTGGTCATCGTGGGCGTCTCGAACTTCGCCGATGCGCAGATCAAGCCGCGCAAGCACGCCGAGACCGACGCCAAGGCGCTCTACGACATCCTCGTCGGCAAGATGAATCTCAACGTCGACCCCGCCAACGTCAAGCTCCTCCTGGGCAAAGACGCCACCAAGGCGAACATCGACAAGGCGACTGATTGGCTCACCAAAACCGCCGGCAAGGACGACATGGCCATCTTCGCTTACTTCGGCCAGGGCGCGCCGATCGGCGAACGCGCGGTCTACTTCGGCAGCGACTCCACCTTCAAGAACCGCGGCAAAGACGCCGTCCTCGCCGTCGATCTCGAGGCCCAGTTCGACAAGCTCAAGAGCCAACGCTTCGCCGCCTTCCTCGACCTGCACTTCCTCGGGTTCGACGCGGGCAAGGAAAAGACTCCCGACGTCAACACCCAAAACCTCTACCGCGAATTCATCGGCAACGAAGAAGCCAAGGAAGAACTCCCCAGCCGAGTCATGTTCCTCGCCAACAGCGGCCTCAAGCCCTCGCTCGATCTCGAAAACCACGGCATCTTCGCCCAAGTCCTCCTCGACGGTCTCAACGGCGAGGCCGACGTCGAAGGCTACGAACCCGACGGCAACATCACGATCACCGAGATGGTCAAGTACATCCGCAAGTCCCTCCCGGAACTGGCCCGCAAGTTCGGCAAGACCAACGAAGAGAAGAGCCAAAACCCCGTCATCTTCGATTTCCAGAGCTTCGATTTCATCCTCGATTACAATGCCCAGGCCCATCCGCTCGCCTTCGAACGCGTCGAGAAGTTTCGCAAGATCAAAGGCCTAGAGAAGCAGATGACCGAGGAAGGCGTCAACCTCCTCAATCGCATGCCGAAGCTGGAGGCGAAGCAGGAGCTACGCAAGGCGTATCAAAAGCTCGCCGACGGCAAGATCGATTCCCGGGAGTTCGCTCAAGATCGACAACGCATCATGGACGGCATCGTCCTGCCCGAGCGGGACGCCGACCGCTTCGCCCTGATCGTGCTCAAGGCGGCGCGCGTCGCCGAGGAGACGTACGTCGAGAGGAAGTCCACCTCGTACCTCGTCGACCAGGCGATCACCGGTATGTACAAGGGACTCAACGAAAAGATCCCGTCCGCGATCGGCGACAAGCTCAAGAACATTCAGGCGCTCAAGGACGTCGATCTGCGGAAACTGCTCGTCGATGCGCGCTTGCACCTGGGCAAACGCGAAGATCTCGATTCCAACAAGGACATCGACGCCGCCCTGCACGGCATGCTCGGCAAACTCGACCCGCACACCGACTGGATCGATAAAGAATCGTACCAGCGTATGCTGAAGGACACGCAGGGAACGTTCACCGGCATCGGCGTGCAAATCCGCAAGAATGTCATCCGCGACGAACTGCAGGTCGTCACGCCGATCATCAACAGTCCCGCGTACAAGGCCAAGATCTACGCCGGCGACATCATCACCAAGATCATTCGCGAAGTCGACAGCGAAGGCAATCCGCAGCCCGTCGAGATCATCCCGACCAAGGGGATGACCACCGATCAAGCCGTCAAGAAAATCCTGGGCAATCCGGGAACCAAAGTAAAGATCATGATCGAACGCGAAGGCGAGAAGGAACCCAAGGAAGTCGAGATCACGCGCGGCCGCATCGAGGTCGAGAGCGTCATGGGTTACAAACGCAAAGCGGACGATCAGTGGGACTACTATGTCGACGCGGCGAACAAAATCGCCTACATCCGCCTGACGCAGTTCGCGGGGAATTCGTACCGCGACCTGGAACGCGTCATGCGCGAGATGAAGGAGACCTCCGGCATCAAGGGGTTCGTCCTCGACTTGCGTTTCAATCCCGGCGGCTTGCTCGAATCCTCGGTCAAGATCTCGGACCTGTTCATCGACGACGGCATCATCGTGACGGTGAAGCCGCGCGACGGCAAAGACGTCTCGTACGTCGGCAAGTCCAGCGGCAGCTACACGACGTTCCCGATGGTCTGCCTGGTGAACGGCATGAGCGCCAGCGCCAGCGAAATCGTCTCGGCATGTTTGCAAGATCACGGCCGGGCGATCGTGATCGGTTCGCGTTCGTACGGCAAGGGGAGCGTGCAGACGCTGCACCGCTTCGACACCGGCGGCGTGATCAAGCTGACGAACGCGACGTACTGGCGGCCGAGCAATCGGAACATCAACAAGCGCAGCACGAAGGGCAAGGACGACGAGGAGTGGGGCGTGACGCCAAACGCCGGTTTTGAGGTCAAGATGACGAACAAGGAGAACGCCGACCTGGCGGAGTTTTTACGAGAGCAAGAGATTATCAGGGCGCCGGGTCAGAAGGCGCCGGAAAAACCCGAGTTCCGCGACCGCCAATTGGAGACCGCGATCGATTATTTGCGGAGCCAGATGCGATCGCCGAAGACGGCGAAGAAGTAAGCGAGAGCGGGAGAGAAAGCGCTTCTCTCCCGCTTTTTTTTGGGATCCGAAAACAATCCCCAAACGACAAGCCATCCCAGCGACGGCGCATCCACCGCGTCGGCGTTCACGTAGGTCTCGGCCACGGGGAGGACCTTGGTCGCCCAGACGGCACCGGCTTGGCGACGCGGATTCGTATCGAAAGGCTACTTCGAGCTTGCTGGCTTCGATCGTGTGGGCTTTATCTCGCCGTCGCGCTGAAACGCCTGCCAGTCGGCGGCATACGCCCGATTGACGAGCCACGAGGCAACGAACTTGTTGCCGGCGAACTCGGCGAACGGCGCCACGGGCAAGGTCTGATAACCCCCCTTGGTCGCATCCCAGTTTTGCCCGAGATGTCCACTTTCCGTGGCCATGGCGTGCAACTTTACCGGTCCCTTGCGCGCGTCCGCATTCGTCGGCACGCGCGCGTCGAATGTATTGCGCAGAAACGAAAACACCAGCGGCCACGTTTTTTCGCCAGGGCCGTGCCCCGTCTTCGGCTCGACCGCGATGTTCCACAGTGCATGATGCTTTTTTCGCATCGCAGGCTCGACGGCAAGATTCTCCTCGCGTGAAGGACGCGCGAAGAACGGGTCGTCCTCGCCGAAGATCACCAAGCCGGGCACTTGAGCGGCGCCGGATTGATACACTTGAAACGCGATGCCAGGCCGCATCGACACCCAGCCCCACACTCGAGCGCCTTGCGTCGCAGGAAAAATGGCCGAAAAGCCTGTGCCGTTCGAGTGGCCGTAGAGAAAGAGCGGCGCGTGCGCAATTTCCGCGTGCTCTGACTTCGCCGCAAAGGCTTTTAGCCGCTCATAGAGCAGGCTTCGCGGCCAGAACCCGCGCTGCATCGGATTGCCGGTGAACTTGAACAACGCGAGGTGCAGTTCACGGGCGAGCGCTCGCATGTCCGCGCGACGAAACAGTCCTTCGCCGCTGCCATGACCGGAGATGACGACGACGCCCTTCACCGCTTCGATGCCCTCTGGAATCCATAGATCAAATTGAACGTCTTCGCGCTTTCCTTCGCCTTTCTGCTTCACGGCCTCGCGCCATTGATCATCTGTTATTTTCCAATCCCAGTTACGCGTCACCAACTGCTGCGGCGACGGCGTGCCCCATTTCGCTTCATCGAGCACGCCATCCCAACCTTTGCCGATTCCCTTGGGATCAGCTTTCACCCACGCATGCACCCAACCGATGCTGTGGCATTCGGGGAGCTGAATCTTTTCGGTAAGTTCGATGTCGGCGCCGCACAGCGCAGAGGGCGATGCGAACAGGAGCGCGGCGAGGAGCGGAAGGATTGGTTTCATAAACATTTCACGCAAATAGAAGATCGCTTTTGAATCTGCGAGTCTTACCGACAGCGGGCTATTTGGCAACTTCGGCAGCCAATACCGGATTGACTCGCGTCACCCGAGGCAATCCTTGCCGGAAAAGCGTTGCAGGCGCTTGATTCTGCGAGCCGCCTCACTGCGGAATCAGGCGTTGCACCTCAAGTTCGCGCGCCCGCAATTTGTCGGCGTCTGCTTGATCCACGAGTTCGAGCAAGACGTCGTTGACGCCGGAACCGTACATGCCGCGGTTCTTCAGCGAAACGACCTTCGCCGCGAGGCGCTCGTCCGTGGGACGCAGGCCCGCCTTCGTTCCCGCGATTCGTACCGACTGGCCGACCTTGAGTTGGTTCGACTGCGCCCAGTACGACGAGAAGACCATGAAATGGACGCGCGGCCCATCAACCGAATCGATTCGGCCCGCGAGTCCTTCCTGTGCGATCTCGGCGCCGATTCCCTGCGTTTCGATCTTCTTGAGCACGTCCAGACTCGCGTCGTCGGCGATCAGTTTCACGACTCGGCGATTCTCATTCAGCACCCACGTGAGATAGACGCGGTCGCCTGGCTTGAGCGTGACGCTTTGCACTTCCTTGCCGGCCGACCATTTTTTGCAGGCCGGGTCAATCTCGAACGGATGCGTCTTGTCATCCAGCGCCTTGTCGCCGGCGAAGACCTGGGCGACGAACTGGTTCGCCTCAGGCGTCTCGAGGATTTTCCAGAAATGGCCATGTCCCTTCATCTGCGAAATCTCGTCCTGGAAGTGGACCAGGTAGCCGCGACGATGGTTCTCGTCCGCATCGAAGAAGGCGTTGATTTTCTCGCCTGGCAGAATCGCGTCGAAGCGGGCGCCGTAGGCGAGATGGCGGTAGGTCGTCGCCCAGGGGAGGACGCGGACCTTGAAGACTTCGCCGGGGGTTTCGTGCGTGACTTCCGCTTCCCAGGTCAGCGGGTTCCACTTCTGCCAGATGTACCAGCCTCGCGACTTGCCGATCATGCCGGGGGCGCCGAACTTGCGCGGATGGAGAGGGATCAACGCCTTGGCCGCTTCGAGTTTCCTGGGAAACGCCTTGCGTTCGTCGGGCGTGAGCTTGGTTTCGGTGCGGTTGCGCTTGACGATCACCTCGGCGGCTTTTGCTTTTCCGAAGATGTAGTCCTGATTCTCGTGTTCGCTGGCGAGCGTGTAGAGGAGGTGGGCTTGCAACGTGCTTTGCGGCACGCCGTTGCCGGACTCGTAAAGTTCGCCGAGGTTGTACTGGGCGCGGGCGTGTCCCTGGTCGGCTGCCTTGCGGTACCAGCGGGCGGCTTCGGCAGCGTCGCGCGGCACGCCGTGCCCGTGCTGATAGTCCAGGCCGAGGTTGTGCTGCGCGGTCGTGTCCCCTTTGAGGGCGGCGCTGCGAAACCAGCGGATCGCCTCGGCCCAGTCTTGCTTGACGCCGAAGCCATGGGCGTAGATGGAGCCGAGTTGAACTTCCGCCTTGACCTGCCCTTGAGCCGCAGCTTTCTTGAACCAGACCAGCGCCAGTGCGTTATCTTTCGCAACGCCAGTGCCGTTCAGATAGCGCCGGCCGACTTCGCTCTGTGCAGCCGGGTCTCCCTTTTCCCCCTTCGCCAGCCAGTCGGCAAAGTCATCGCCGGCGCGAAGCGTCGGAGCCGTTATCAAGAAGATCGCCAATGCAAGTCGAGCAATTGACATCATCGTTCGTTTTCCCTTTGCCCACTGCAGGCGTTAATTACTTCGGCGCCAGAGCGCCAGACCCGTCGCCCTGCATTCCCGCGCCTATGTTCAATCTATTCCCACGGCATGACGGCGTCATGGTCGACGATTGCGACCACGTCGACCTGACGGCTGAGCGGCACTCAGGCTCGTTTGGACAGGATCACCGTTCGGTCGCCTTTCGCAGCGACCCCGGCATAAAAATTGCCTAATAGCGTTCGGAAGAAATGAACGCAATCGCTGCAAAGCTTGGGGATTGGCTAAGGCGAGCGGCCGACGTCAGTCGGCCGGTATAGCATCCCATTCGAAGATCTGATCGCGCAATCGCTCAAGCACACGTACCGGCCGACTCACGTCGGCCGGTCGCCTAATTCGGACTCTCTACCGGTATTCCGTCATTTCTTCCGAACGCTGTAAGGTTCTTTGATTCCACCACGATCCACGCACTTGAAGGAGTTTCCGATGAATGTCATCCACGCCGCTGCAGCCGTTGTTGTCCTGTCTTTTGGCGGTATTGTGCAGGCTGGGGATCCGAACAAGGCGACCATCGTCGGCCACTGGGAAGTCGTCAAGAGCGTCGATGCCCCGGCTGGCTCCTCGGTCGAGTTCACGAAGGATGGCAAACTCATTCTCATCCCCAAGGGGAAGGAGGAGAAGAAGTTGGTGGCCACGTACAAGGTCGAGGGAAAGAAACTCACCACAACGCGTAAGGAGAAAGGGCAAGAGGAGGTAAATATCCTCACGATCCAGACTCTTACCGACAACATGCTAATCACGCTGAACGACAAAGGTGCGCTCGACGAGTTGAAGCGGGCGAAGAAATAGAACGTCCATTGAGGCCGGCGCCAATTCCGTCCACAAGCCGCCTTCGCGAATGTAAAAGGTTTGCGCGGTCGGATTGCGGAGGGGAGTCGGAACAGACAAGCCGCCAACGTCGGTCGGCGTGGGCGGACAAGATAGAGTCTGGAGCAAGTCAAAGAATCGGGCTCCAATAATCAGCTCATCCAACCGCCGCCAGTGGACCAGTTCTCGTTCCCGGGCTCTGCCCGGGACGAGGATTTTCACTCCGCGTCGTCGTGTTCCACTTCCGGCCGGCCCGAAAACATTCCTAGATAACTGTAGTAGCGCCGCTCGCTGATGAGCTTGCGAGCCACGGCGTCCTTGACGCCGCAACGCTCTTCGTGCGTGTGCGTGCAGTCGGGGAAACTGCACAAGGCCACGAAGGCGCGGAACTCCGCGAAGTAGCCCTCGACTTCCTCGGGCTGGATGTCCCACAAGGCGAACTGGCGGATGCCGGGCGTGTCGACGACCCAACCGCCGAAATCGAGCTTAAGGATCTGCGCCGTTGTGGTGGTGTGCTTGCCTTTTTGATTGACGTCGCTGACTTCGCGCACTTGCAGATTGAGCCCGGGCTGCAGGGCGTTGAGAAGCGACGATTTGCCGACGCCGCTCTGGCCGGAGAAGACGCTTTGGCGATCAACGAGGAGCGCGCGGAGCCGCTGGATGCCCGCGCCGGTGTTTGCGCTGGTAAGGAGGGTAGGGACGCCGAGTTGGCTGTAGAAGCCGACCAGCGGTTGCACGTCGACGATGTCCACGAGGTCGATTTTGTTGAGACACAAAATGGGCTTGAGGCCGCCGCGCTCGGCGCTGGCGAGGTAGCGGTCGATGAGGTGCGGCTTGACGCTGGGCTCGGCCAGCGACATGACGATGACGACTTGATCGACGTTGGCGACCAGGATGTGTTCGCGACCTTTGGAGGCGCGCGTGAGCAGACCGTGCCGGGGCTCGACGCGTTCGATCACGCCTTCGTCGTTCATGCCCAGGCGAATCCAGACGCGGTCGCCGGTGGCGACGATGTTGCGCTCGTCGGTGGAGATCGATTTGAGCAGTCGGCGGACGCCGCAACGGACCTGTTTGCCGTCGTCGGTCTGCACGACGGAGGCGAGTCCGTGCATGCGCAGGACTCGGCCCTGGATCCAGTTTTCGGCATCGACGACGGGCATGATGCTGGCGCCGACGTCGGTCTCGATGGTCCGTTTGCGCGAGAGGTCGCCCTTGGCGCGGACGCGTTCGTTATTGAGGGTGGCCTCGTTTTCGTAGCCGTGCGACTGGAAGCCGCGCGTCCAGTCGTTGGGCCGGGGCGGCTTCGTGCGATTTTTGCGAAACTCGACGCGTTTCTTTTCGGACATGCACCACCTGAGTTTGGACGACCGTGTCATTCTACTCGAGGAGCGTGCGGAACGCGACCGGGTTCGGAGGTGGGAAAGAATCTCGAGGAAACTTGGCCGGTCGCGCGGGGCGTCGGCAATCCCCAGGCAGAACGCAACCAAAACCCTCAGCCTGGAGCCAACCATGAACGCCGACCAGAACTCGAACGCCACCGACAACTTGAGCCCGCAAGATCAACTCCACCAGCAAGCAAGTGCCGTCAAGGGCGCTGGACTTTTCCTGATCGCGATGGCGATCGCCTCGTTCTTCCTGCCGATCATCGGCATTCAGTTCCAGCACATCGTGCTGCTCAAGAAGGTGCTCCCTTCGGCGCCGTTGTGGATGGCGGGCCTGGGGTTGTTCCTCGCGGTCGTTGCGAGCCTCCGCGACCCGGGGCCGAGCGACTCGTCGAAGAAGTGAGCGGCGCTATCGTTGCGATTGCGTCTGCTGGACCGCCGGGCCGCCGAGCTTGCCCAGGTCGACCGATTCCACGCCCGGCAGCGGCCGGCGAACGAATAGCCCGGGGTTCGCCTCAGGGTTAAGCTTGATCGACCCGAAGTGCAGGGCAAGCTTGACGTTGTCCTGGTGCATGTGGATCTCCATCCGCTTCGGCAGGATCGCGGCCCGCGACGCATCGACCGCGGCGAGTTGCGTCTCCGTTACCTTCACGCTCACCAGTTCCTTGTTCGTCGAATCGTCGACCAGCAAGAAGGCAACCACCTGCGGACTCGGGATCTGCACCTCCCGGCGATTGAGCACGATGATCTTGCGGATCGGCCGCCCCTGGGGCGTCCTCGTCTTTTCCACCAGCCGAATGTGCCGATTGTCGCTCTCGAGCGTGTAACGTTCCGGCGAACCGTAATTGCCCAGTCCCATGACCTCGAGCAGCCATTCGGGCTGAAACGAAACCGGCAGCTCCGCCGGGAATCGGCCTTCCTGAAAATCCTGGTACGAGCAGTAGTACTGTTTCGGCGAACGATCCTGGCTGTTCCAGAACCAGAACTCGTTCTGGTTGGAGCCGACGGAGAACATGGTCTTGCTGAGGAAGTCGGCCTGAAAGAGGACGTTGCGCGGCTTCTCCACGAGCATCTTGGCGTCGAGGCTGATTGGAGGTCGAAAGCCTTGCGAGACGCTGACGGTCATGTTCTCGACGCGCATGCCGGTGACGCGGTCGGAGTTGGCGTTCAGATACTCGACGAGCGCCGTTTTGGCAGGCACCGCCGGGAGCGGACCGGTGTCCTTCTCACGCTCGCGCGGCGTAAAGAGATTGCCGAAGCGCGTGTTGAGGCAGCCGGTGAGGCTCGTCAAGACGAGAGCAGCCAAAACAAGACGCATCGCAATCTCCACTATTTCCGAGCCGGAAGCGTGAGCGACGATCGGACGGGCACGTCGCTTACGCTCCCGGCTCGGAAAATCCCTAACTCCAGCCGAGCACGCGAAACACTTCTTCCTGAACCTGAGCCATCTGAGCGTCGCTCAGATGCGGATTGGGGATCTGGTACTTCTCGCCCGTTTTCACACTCGTCAGCGCGATCTGTTCCTCGCCGGGCGCTACCGTCACCGTGCTCTCGAAGCGAAACCGTTTCCTGCGAATGAGCAGCAGGGCGACCACGTAGCGGAAGTTGAGCTGACTTGCTTCGAGCTGCCCTTCGAGCCGATGGAAGCAATCTTCCAGGACGTCGTCGTCGAAACGGGGCTTGGTCGTCTCGCTGGGCGTTGGAACTTTTCCGGTCCAGAAGCTAAAAGTTCCTTCGGGGGGGCCGGTCCACGCCTCCTTGGCATAGTCTTTGCGGGTAAACTTCCCCCCCTCGTCGAGCAGGGCGGAAAAGTAACGCTCGCCTGGCTTCAGCTCTCGACCGCTCGCCGCACAGACCCGCGAGTTCGGCTGTATGTGATAATCGACCATAATGCCGCAATCCTTCGCCCTCTGAGGGCATGGTATCGTGCTTAGCCGATTTGCCTCAAGCGAAACAAGAGCATCTTCGGCAAATTCCGCCCGGTTGGAGCCGGATCGTATCGATTAGTCAAAGAAGGCAGGCTGGCAGCCGCGAGACTCGCAACCCGCAAAGTCTACGGGTTTCGGGGGTTTCGGGCGCAAGTTTCGGGCGAATGAACGTTGTGAAGTGGGGGAATCCGTTTTAGAATGGCGGAAGCTCCTCGAGAAAGAGGTGACATCATGAGGTTTCTTTATTTGAGCAGTGCATTCGTGGCGGTCTTGGGGGCCGTCACGGTTTTCGGTCAATTGCCGCCCCCTCCGGTGGCGTTCGATCAAGATCAAGAAGTCGAAGCGCGCGGCCCGGTTCACGAGGCATTTGCGCAACCGACCGACGTTCCTCCGGGCCCGGGCGCCGTGGTGCCCAAGGCCCCTCCGCAACCAATTCCCGAACTACCGCCCGAACAAGCCCCCGAAGGCGACAACGTGCAGTGGATCGGCGGGTACTGGGCATGGGATGCCGATCGGAATGACTTTATCTGGGTCTCGGGCGTTTATCGTATTCCGCCGCCGGGCACGCGCTTTGTCGCCGGGCAATGGGTGCAGACCCCCGAAGGCTGGCGCTGGGTTTCCGGCTACTGGGGCCCGATGGACCCCAATGCGGTGCGGTACACCCCCGAACCCCCGGCTCCGCTGGAGACGGAAGTTCCGCAGAACGGCGATCCCAACCACGTCTACGTCCAGGGATACTGGCAGTACGGCGACGACGATCGCTTCTTTTGGCGTGCCGGCTACTGGGCCGTCGGTCAACCCGATCAGCTCTGGATCGGCCCGCGCTACTGCTGGTCGCCGCAAGGCTATCAATATGTCGCGGGATACTGGGATTATCCGCTGGAGGACCGCGGCATCCTGTTCGCGCCGGTCTACTTCAATCGTCCGTACTGGAACACGCCGGGCTGGCATTATCGTCCCCGGTACGCGATTGGCGGGCCCGGATTCGCCGCGTCGCTGTTCTTTAACCGGAACTCGATGCACTTTTACTTCGGCGATTTCTACGGCGCCAACTATCGCCGCGCCGGATTCACGCCGTGGTTCGAACGTCCGCAGAGTCCGCTGTTCGCTTATGCCCGTTGGCAGAACCGCAACAATCGGGACTGGAACACGAACCTGCGACGCGACTTCGCCGACCGCGAAGCCGGCCGAGTCCCCCCTCCGGCACGGACGTTCCTGGCCCAGGAGCAGCGCAACAACGGGAACAAGAACTTCGGCAAAGGTCAGAACCCAGGATTGGTTCGGCCGCTCGATCAGTTCAATAACGCGAAGGTCAAGCTGGTCAAGACCGACGTGATTCGGCAGAAGACCCTGCTATCGCAATCGACTGAGATCCGAGAGTTGGGCAAAGTCCGCGTGGAGAAAGGGCTTGGCAAACGCGACGGCAATCCGGGGACGCCGAACTTCCAACGCCCGACGTTCACGGGGAACCAGGGGCAGCCGAAGCAACCGCTGGGCCAATCGGAGACTAAGCAGCCGAAGGGGCCGTTGGGACAACAGCCGAACCTCCAGCAGCCGAAGGGGCCGTTAGGACAACAGCCGAACTTCCAGCAGCCGAAGGGGCCGTTGGGACAACAGCCGAACTTCCAGCAGCCGAAGCCGCAGATCGTTCAGCCGCAACAGCCGAAGCCGCAGATCGTTCAGCCGCAACAGCCGAAGCCGCAGTTCGTTCAGCCGCAACAGCCGAAGCCGCAGTTCGTTCAGCCGCAACAGCCGAAGTTTCAGCCGCCGCAACAGCCGAAATTTCAGGCTCCTCAACGTCCCGCGTCGCCGCCGCCGCAACGTCCCGCGTCGCCGCCGCCGCAGCAGCCGAAGTTCCAGGCGCCGCAACGTCCGGCATCGCCTCCGCCGCAACGTCCCGCAGCGCCGCAACGTCCGGCCGCACCGCAACGGGTGAACCCGGCGCCGCAACGTCCGGCCTCGCCGCCGCGGGTGAATCCAGCGCCGCAACGTCCGGCAGCGCCCGCTCGGCCCGGCGGCAACCGACCCGGCAAACGCTAATTGCGTTGGCCTCAACTGAACCCGACGCGCCTCACGGCGCGCCGGGTTTTCCTCATTCTCGATGCCCGGAGTTCCCCATGTTCCGTGCCGGTCTTTTGCTCCTCGTCACCCTCGGCTCCGTGGCCCACGCCCAGGAATTCAAACCCTCCCAGCTCGGCAAACTCAAGCCGCCGTTCCCCCAAATCGGCTCCCTCATCCCCAGCAAATGGCCGATCTTCGTCCTCAACGGCGACCGACAGGACTACCTCCACTGCCCCATCTGCCGACACAATCTCAAACCCGTCGTCATAATCGTCACCAAGGATCCCGCCAAGGATGACGTCTGGAACCTCCTTAAAGATCTCGAGACCCTTGTCGTGCAGGAAGATAAGGAATCGCAGCTCCAGGCGTTCCTCGTCCTGCTCCACCCCCAAGCGGGCCTGTCGATCGTCAAACCCGAGATCCCGGCCAAGGGGCTGGACTTCAAGAAAGTCGCCGAGGAATTGGTGGACGAGACCAACAAACGCACCGAACTGCTCGAACGCATGCGGAAGGACGCGAGTAAGTTTCAAAAGGTGATCGTAGGCTGTTATCCCGCTCTCCCCGCGGACTTGAAACTCGACGGAGAGGCCGAGACGCAGGTCGTCTTTTATCGGCGTTACGAAGTGGTGGAAACCTGGAAGTTCGCGGCCGGCGCGTTCGGCGCCGCCGAGGCGGGCGAGATCCTCAAGAAGGTGAAAGAGACGATCCAGCCGAAGGTCAAGTGAACCGCGGCGTCGCCCGCCGTAGGGCAAGCGGCCTTGCTTGCTCACTCCCCAAAGGCAAGCGAGGCCGCTTGCCCTGCGAATCGCCGGCAACGACGAAAGCTACGTCGCCCGCGCTCCGTGGTTGAGGTCGTACCACCGCCGCAGTTGATGATCGCAGTGCGTCAGTCCATGATGAATCAAGAACATCGTGACGCCCCCCGCGACGATCACCCCCGTGACCCACGCAGGCGAGTCGGGCTTGAAGAAAAGTCCCCCCGGCGGCAGGAACACTGCGAGATCGGCGAAGCCCTGCCGGGCGGCAATCGCGGTCGCCGCCGGCAACACGAGGGTCAGCGTCAGACCCAGGAGATTCGCCTGCTTGCCGCGCGAGAACGCCTGGAAGCCGAGCGCGAAGTAAAGTCCCCAGAGGATGACGCCGGCCGACAGCGCCGCGACGACCTCGATCTCGGTCATTTGACCCGCGAAATACGCTGACGCCCACAAGACCAGGGCGATCGCGAAGTACCCTCGGCCCCGCTTCCAGGCCGCCTGAAATGCCGCGTCCCAATAACTCGACGCGCCGAGTCCGGTGAGCAGAAGCAGTTCGAGTCGGCGGACGCGGTCGGCATCGCTGTGATCCCAAAGGCCATACTGGAAGGCAGCGGGGACAGCTGCGAGCAGCACCAGCGCGGTGGTGAGCATGGGAATGCCGCCGAGCCGTTCGAAGATCTGAAAGACCGACGACCCGAGCCAGGCAGGCCAACGGTCGCCGGCGAGCGTGTAGGCGGCGAAGAGGAGTGCGAAGCCCCCCGCGAGCCAAAGGTTGATGCGCCCGGAGTATTTGCTGACGCGTTTGACCGCCCACCAGGTGAGGGGCCAATCGCCCACGGCGGCCCGACCGACGTCCTCCTCCAACCGCAACGGACGATAATGGGTATCGCGGAAATGATCGAGCATCCGCCAGGTCGCCCGCGCCAGGCAAAGCCCGGCCAACACCAGCCCCATGAGGATGCCCCACACGACTCGCGCATCGGCCTGGCCCGGCGCCGACTCGAGCATGTGACGCACGATGCCGAACGGATTGTATTCGTGAAACCCGAAGAACGCGCTGTAGAACGCGATCGCGATCGGCCTCGGGAAAACGCCGAGCCAGAGCGGCAGATGTTCCGCCGCCAGCACGCCGACCAGCAGATAGAAGAGGATCCCGGCAATGACGATGCGTTCGCCCCAGCGGCGAAATTCGACCGATTCGTACGCCCAGGCCGTCAGCCCCAACCCCGTGAACGCGCCCCACACGAGCGGCAGGGCAACCAGCGTCAGCAAATCTTCCGGGACGAGCATACCGACGCCAATGAGGTAACATAGCAACGGCAGCCCGGCGAGCGTGACCAGCGCGAGCCGAGCCAGCCCGACCGCCGCCTCGCCCAGAAAGACCCGGCTCGGGTGCAGCGGACTGACAAGCAGAAACTCCAGGGCCTGGCTTTTCGGCAGCTGCGCCAGTCGCCAACCGACGAGCAGGGCGCCCTCGATCACGCCGGCGATGAGCAGTAGATTCCCCAGCGCCAGCGGCGAACGGAGCGTGCGGGTGAAGTGAGCCGAGGCAACGAGCGCCGCAATGCCGAGAACGTGCGCCACCGCCAGCGTGCGTAGTGAGTTTTGCCGAGTGGGAGAGACGGCCGCCAGGGTGAAGAACGCGTTCATGCCCAACTATAGGCCGCGAATGCCCCCGAGACCAATCATGTGGCACGATCTGCGAAACTTCTCGAAATCGATGGGCCAGGGGTTGCTCGCCTGGGTCTTCCCGCGCGCCTGCTGGATCTGTCAGACCCCGCTGCCGCTCGAGGGGGGCCCCGAGTTTTGCTCGGCGTGCCTGGAGGAATTGACGAAGGAAGCGCCGCACGTGTGTCCACGCTGTTCCGGCCCCGTCGGCCCGCACGTCGACGCGACGGAGGGCTGCGTCTCGTGCCGAAACTTCGTCTATCACTTCGAGCGGGCCATACGTCTGGGCGCGTACGAGGGGAAGCTCCGCGAGGCAGTTGTTCGCATGAAACAGTCGAGCGGCGAAGCGTTCGCCGAGGCGCTGGGCGTCTGCTGGGCGCAGGCGTTGGCCGAGAGGTTAAGGCCGCTGAACCCACAGGCGATCGTACCGGTGCCGCTGCATTGGCGCAAGCGTTGGCAGCGCACCTTCAACGTCGCGGACGTCTTGGCCCGCAATTTGGCCCACGCCCTGCAGATCCCGCTCCAGCGCCGCGCGTTGCGCCGTATCCGCCCGACGTTATCGCAGGTCGATCAGCCCTTCAGCGGTCGGCGGGAAAACGTCCGCGGCGCGTTCCGGGCGCCGAGCCGACTCGATTTGCAGGGACAGACGATCGTACTGGTCGACGACGTGCTCACCAGCGGCAGCACCGCCAGCGAAGCCGCCCGGGCGCTGAAGGCCGCGGGGGCAGGGATGATCGTCGTCGCCGTGGTGGCCCATGGACGTTAAAGGCGGGAGTCCATCCCTATTCAGTTAACACTACAGCGCTAGAAACCAGCAAGGCGTTGCAGTTTCTTCAAATACAGGAAGCATTTACTCCCCTCTCCCTCCGGGAGAGGGGTTGGGGGTGAGGGGAAAATGGCTCACTCAATAGCACGGCTATTTCCCCTCACCCCCGCCCCTCTCCCGGAGGGAGAGGGGAGAAGATAGCGCTGTAGTGCTGAACGATGAAACGGGGACTAACGCTCCCCGCTCGCCTTTTGTGAGTGGTTCATGTCGTTCGCTCCTATCCTCGCCACGCTCGGCTACGTCCTTGCGCCCGACGGTCAACACGTCCTCCTCATCCATCGCAACCGCCGACCCGACGATCCGCACTTCGGCAAGTTCAACGGCCTGGGGGGCAAGCTCGAACCCGATGAGGATGTCGTGACATGCCTATGTCGCGAAATCCGCGAAGAGGCGGGACTGGAATGCGTCCGACCCCATCTGCGCGGCACCATCAGTTGGCCCGGATTCGGCAAGCAGGGCGAAGATTGGTTCGGCTTCCTCTTCCTCGTCCCCACCTGGACCGGCACGCCGTTCACGGAAAATCCGGAGGGGACGCTCGAATGGCATCGAGTCGATCGGCTCCCGGAACTCTCGATCTGGGAAGGCGATCGCCATTTCTTGCCGCTGGTCTTCGATCTCTCGATCGGTCAATTTCACGGCGTCATGCCGTACGTGGCAGGCAAGCCGGTGAGCTGGAAATATCAGATCGTTTCCGGATGATGCCCTTGCAAAGCTCGGCTCTGGCACGGAAAATAATGCTTGCCCATCGATCTCATGGAGAGCCGTCATGTCGCGAATCGTTTCCAGTCTGCTGCTGCTGAGTTGGTGCGGGTCGCTGCAGGCCGACTATTTGTACGTGAAGATCGATTTGAGCAAGATTTCGGAACTCCTGACGCCAATCAAGAACGATCAGCAACCGCAGCCGATGATGCAGCCGAGCAGCGATGGCCAACCGATGGCGCCGACGACGTTGGGGGACTTGTCGGCGTTCATCACGGCGTCGAGCGAGCCGAAATGGGTGGGGGGCATGATCGAACTGAAGTCGAATCCGGACGTGAAGAATGCGCCGACCATGATGTACGCGAAGGTGGGCGAGGCGCCGAAGTTTTACATGATGATTCCGGCGCGGGCGCCGCTCGCGGGGAGCAAGGCCGGGGCGCCGCTGATGATTCCTTACTACATCAATTTGGAAAATGCGGCGCTTCAATATCCGGGGATGGTGGTGACGGCGGCGGACAAGAAGTCGCCGCCGAAGCTGACGCCGATTCCGCATCCGATCCCGGCGAAGGAGTACGAGCAACTTTTCCGAGTGAAGACCGAGTTCAAGGACAAGAGCGCCGACGGCCTGCTGGGCGCCGCGGTGTGGGCGCTGGAGCGCGGGCTGCAGAACGAGTTCCACGCGGCGATGAAGGCGCTGGGCGATCTGCCGACGAAGCATCCGGTGCTCGCCCGCTACCGCACGGTCAAAGAGTATTTCGGCCCGGACAAGAAGAAGTCCGCTCTCCCCGACGACCCCGCCTGGAAATCGCTCGTGACCAAGCAAACCGGCGCGGGCTTCAAGTTGATAACCAGCGAGCCGGGACGTTACGCCGGGATCACCAGTTTGCCCTCGGGATTCGATGCGCTGCTGAAGCGCCGGCTGGCAAGGCTCGAGGAGTTGAACGAGCAGTTTCATTACTGGTGCGCCTTGCAGACGAAGATGCCCGCGCTCAAGTTGCCGCGGGTCAAGTCGCTGGTAATTCTGGTGAAGGACGAGGAGGAGTTCAGTACCGTCGCGGGCTGGTTTGGCCGAACGAACGTGCTGGGCGACGCGATCGTCTCGACCCGGCACAACGTCATCGTCCTGAACGCGAAACGGACGGACGAGGGGGCGGAACTTGCGGCGGAAATCCAGAAGATTTGGACCGACGCATCGGGCATGCTGCAGCGTGACAAGCATTTGGTGGAGGGGAAGATTTGGGACAATGAATTCGCGGAACTGGGGTTCAACGCCCGGGCGGTCTTGCAGCTTCTGGGGCACATTCACAAACAATCAGAAGAGGAGTGGGAAAATGCCACGCTGACGCGCGAGGGGATGAAGTTGATCCTGACCGGCGCGGGATTGTTGCCGCGCAACGTCGACTTGCCGCACTGGCTGCTCGCGGGGCTGGCAAGTTATTTCGAGTCGCCGGGCGGGTGTTCCGGCGCCGGCATCGGCCGACTGGGAACGACGAACCTGAGCGCCTTCCGCGTGGTGCGCGATCGCCGGCTGGGGACGGAAGCAGAGATCCTGCGTGATCTTCTGGCCGATCGTTACTGGCTCGAGAGCGAGACGCTGGCCATGCGTAAGGAACTCGCGAAGGCGCGCGAGCAAGAAGAGACGGGCCGAACGCTGGCGTGGTCGTTCTGGTACAATCAGTTCAGCGACCGCGGCCCCGGCGGCCAAATCCGCAAGCTCGAACCCTTCGTCCTTTTCCGCGAACAGCTTCTGGAATTTCCACGCGATCTCGACCTGGCGCCCAGCGAATTTCACCCGGCATTCGCCAAGGCGTTCAGCATCGGCGACGCGTCGCTGGAGGCCAAGGGGTTCGCAGACCTCGCGGGGAGTTGGCTCGACGCGATGAAGAGCCAAAGTCTGGACGTGCCAGTGTGCGAAGAGGAGTACATGCGCCAGCGGGCCCAAAAAGCACGGGAGAAAAAGGCGCCGTGAGCCGGGCGGCTTGACAATCGCGGGCGCCCAGATACGATGAAAGTTTGAGCCGAAGTGGCGGAATTGGCAGACGCGCTGGCTTCAGGAGCCAGTTCTCGCAAGGGAGTGGAGGTTCAAGTCCTCTCTTCGGCAAATCATACAGGGCAAGAGCTTACGACAAGGTCGGGGTTCTTGCCCTGGTTCTTTTCGGCCCCCTCATGGTAACGATTTGCGGTTTTGCCACCTGATGCGCCAGGAGGAACTCGTGGCATCGCTTCCGAAACGAGATGGTCGCTTCCGCGTTCATTTTCGATTTTGCGGAAAGCAGTTCGCGCTTCCTGTGGGCGAGGTTTCTCGCACCGAGGCCGAGGCGAAAACCAGGCCTACGTCAACAAACGGGCCGCCGCCAAGATCTCGGCGTACAGGATCCGCAAAGAGATCACGACGTTCAATGCGGCATGGAATTGGGGGTCAGCAATGGGGCTGACTGTTGGGGCGTTGTAGCCGTGTCACCGGCGCCGCCCGCTCACCTTGTCGCTCAATTTCCAGATTTTCTTGTCCCCCGTTCGCTCGGGATGCGTTACGCTGGGGTTGAGAGTCCCCCATCTCGAGGAGCGCGCCATGGTCCGCCTCGTCCCGTGTTTGCTTATCGTCTGCGCCCTGACCCGCGGCGCCGTCTCCCAGGAGCCCGCGACGGCGGGCAAGAAGTACGAAATCGCCAAGGAGCCGGTTTACCAGCAAGCCAGGCAGCAGTTTCTCTTGCTCCTGATCGGTCAACAGCCGGCGCGCGAGTTGTGGATCGTTCGCGACGGCGACGACTTCTACATCGACCGGAACGCCAACGGCGATCTGACCGAAGCCGGCGAAAAAGTCACGCCCCCGAAATCCAAGTTCAGACTCTACTTCGTCGATTTCGGCATGATTCTCGACGCCCACGGCCAAGCACATGGCCCCCTGAAGGTTCACATGCCGACCAGCGAAACGGGCTTGGGCACGGTGATGTTTCCGATCGCGAAGAAATACACGCAGCGCGTGAACTTCCTCCCCGTCCGCACGAACGCGGAAACCGCGTGCGTCCTCCATTTCGACGGCCCGCTGACCTCCGGCTTTCTCGGCTCCAACCAAGGCCGGCGCGGCCCTTCGACCGATCCCCAATGGCTCACCTTAAGTCGAAGTAGCCCGAGACTTCTTGGCGCCTGGGTCGGCACACGCGTCAAGGATTCTCCGGCGGTCCAGTGCGTGACCTTTTCAATGACGCAGGAAAAGGACGAGAATCTGCCCCGACTCAAAATCGTCTACGAAAACCGTGACCCCCAAAAGGCGCCCATCGTGGAGACGTACGTCCTGGAGGAAGAAACGCTGACCAACTTTTCCAGGCGCGTGCGCGCCCCGATGGACGCTGGCACGAAAGCGAAATTCATCCTGACATTTCCGACTCTACGGGATGTTCCGGCCTATGAGATCGACGTGAAAGTCGTTGACTGATCGGAGCGCTGCCCGAATGACCTGCTACTGCTGCGAAGAACGAACTTGAAGCCACGTCGCGCCGTGCGGATGCTCGCATGAAAATTGCGCGAGATGCGATCGCCAGGCGCCGGAGGCCTGAACTTCGCGGCAGACTCTCGCCAGGGTTTGACTTTGCAAAAAAGTTCGCTTATAGTTTCGCGTCCCGCTTGGCGGTTGATTAGGATCTGGGCAACCGAGTTCAGCCGTCGGCGGGATTCCACGGAGCAGACATGAGGCGTGAGATTGAACGACTGCTTGAAACTTCGAAGATAATCACGTCCGAGATGGATAAAACCTGGGAGAAACTTCAGCGGTGCATCCAGCAGTCGAAAGTTGCCCTCGAATATCCTCGCTTGCTTCCGGCGACCCTGCCAACGAACCCCGGCCGCGCCTCGCCTGATCGTCTTTCTTAACCGCTCCCTTGATCTTGACCCGGGCTCATGCCGGGAGCCTTCGTGCCCGATGAAGCTCGCACTTCTCGGTGCCGTCTTGACCTGCAATCCCGACCGCTCGTCAAGGATGGAGCGAGACTGCCTGCAAGTCTCGGCTGTTAATCGTTCTGTGCAGACGCAGGCCGACACACCACGTCTTGCCGCCTGCCGGCACGACCCAGCAAACCTCGGCGAGCCCTGCGATCGATGTCAGCCCCGAGCTGAAAATCAGAATCTCCACCTCGTCCTTCCGCTGCAATTCCGCGTTCACAATGAGTCCCAAGCCGGCCTCGGAAATATCGAGCACCTGCACGGAAACGTTCGGGCCCAGGCCAAGCGCAACGCTGCGGCATTTGACATGGACGACGCTGCGAGGCTTCATGCGGGGCGAGAGGCGGCGATCGCCTCGCGAGGAGGTGGTGATCTTGGCCTTGCTGTTGCCCCGTCCGGGATGCTGGAGCCATAGTTGAGTTATTTTCTTTGGGTCGCCCTTGCACATTCCCTACCCGCCGAACAAAATTTGAAAAACGACGACTTCCTGCAGTCCTGTCTGCTCTGAGGCCCTCTCGTCGATAAGGACGTCAGAACGACCGTGTGCGATGGTCTAGACTTGTTGACCCTTCGACACGTGATATCGCTTGAGAATGCTGAAGATTTTGTCCGGGCAAGCCGGTTTAAAGACGACGCATACGACGTCGGGATAATGGTCCAGGTCGATCGTCCGCACTTGGCCGCTTGCAATTAGCACTGGCACCCGGCAAGCGTGTGCCAACTGGCGCTTGCGGGCGAGAAACTCAAAGCCGTCCATCACCGGCATCGCCATGTCGAGAATTATGATGCAGGGGGGCGGGTGATCCTGCAAGAAAGTCAGCGCGATCGCACCGTTGGCTGCGACCACGGGAGCGAAGCCTTCGAGCATCACCAGCATCGACAGCGAAGCGCAGGTATCCGAATTGTCGTCTACAATGAGCACCGTTCCTTCGTGGTTCGTCATGATCGGCGCTCGGGTTTTCCTCAGGGAAAGGCCGTTTCGCGGAACTCGGCGAGCACCCCTGGCGCTCGGGCGCCGTCTTTTCACCCGGGCCGGCACCCTTACGGGTCAAAACGGGCAAGGTCGCGCGGTTCGTCGCGTAAGCCGGACCTTGGGAATGCTCAGGCCCCGCTGCCGACTAGCTCGCCTTCGGGCAGTTCGATGTCGAATTCCTGCTGACGCTCACGTAACTCAGCACGGTCAATGCGGACGTTAGGGGGAGCGGAAATACCGATCCGGCACTTGTTGCCGTCGATTTTAGTGATGACCACCTCGATGCCGCCGTCAATGATGATTTTTTCGCCGATCTTACGGGTGAGTACGAGCATGATTTCCCTTCCTTGAGAATAGAGCGGTGATGATTGGGTTTGTCCTCCCACCTTATGCATGTGCCATGCCGAGCGGTCAATTCTCTTTTTTCTGGCAAACTGGGCAAAGGATGCTGGTCGCGGTAAGATGTTTTGGGTTCCGGTGGGGTAAAGTATGGGAACCTTACCGCGCAAAGTTGCGCAATGCCGGGTAACCCAGCCCTCCTCGTTACCGGGCGCCCCCCCTAACACTACAGCGCTACAAACTCGCATGGCGTTTTAGTAACTACAATTACTGGAAGCATTAACTCCCCTCGCCCTCCGGGTGCGGGGTTGGGGGTGTGGGGGAAATGGCTCAACTCAATA
>JBBQPM010000062.1:0-33257 GCA_038217425.1 Gemmatales bacterium | reverse complement strand
CAGCCCCGTTCACTGAAGTTTTCTTAACCGAAACAGCTGAAGCAAGCACTTTAACGACCGGAGTAGGCAAGTTGACGACCGAAATAGGAACTTTAACGACCGGAGTAGGCAAGTTGACGACCGAAATAGGCTCAATAGGTTCAACAACATCAAACTGCCGACCTTCGAGATCCTGTACCCTGAGCTTTGTGGTCGCCTCCCACTCGTCGAATCGAGCAACTTCACGAGGCAGCTTGGCAAAAAAGCCATACTTCACCGATTCGAGCGTCCCGGAACCGAAACTCATGTCGAGGCAAGTTCCTTTGATCTCAACTTGCTCGATGTCGGCCTTAATCTTCTGGGCCTCTGCACGGAGCCAAGCCTCAAGTCGTTTTAGAGCAGAATTGGTTCTCGGTGCATCGGAATTCTTCTTCCACAGGATGAAGTAACCATGCATTCCCTTTCCGTTGGTGGAGCGCTCAAGGTAGAGATTGGGCCAAATCTGCTTCAAGTGGTTGGCAAAGTCTAACGCACCTTCGGCTGTTCCTATTCCCTTCGACTTCAAAACATCAATATCGATCATGACCAACGTGCGGCCTGCCTTACTCCAACCATTCCCAAAGAAATACAGGGTTTCCCGGTTGTTGAAATGGTCGAGCAGCTTGTAATTGGGCAACGAAGGCAGGGCCAAGCCGATATTCCAGAGTCCGACCAATGTGTTCTTCGTAACGCTCGGGCGAATTCCTTCGGGGGTTCTCTCGCCATAAACGAAAGGGCAAATGAGTCCCCTCAGCCATTCGATCTCGGGCGTTTTCTTGGCACGTCGCCTCGGGACTGAAGACTTTGCGGCTTTTGAAGGGGAGGACCGCTTTTTTCGGGTTAACTTCCGCTCGGCGGCCTTCTTATTCATGTACGTTCGAAAATCGGTCGTTAAGTCGGAATTTTCGACTAGGTTATCACTATAATACTGTAGAGGAGTCATTTCGTCACTCGATGGCCCTCGTCTTTCAATTATACTGGACGAGGGCCATTCCTTTATATTTCGATAATTCGATCATTGCATCGCCAGGCTACGAACCCGACGACGTTTTTCTGTCTTGAACGTTAAGCAAGTAACAAATTCGCTTTGCCATGCTTTCGTCCGTCGTCCACGCCACGATTTTGCCATCGGTGTTCAATATTTCCTGCCCAACATTTCCCGAGGCTCGAACCTGATATGCCGGGACAGGAGTTTTCGCTATTCATTTTCCCCGAGCAACTTGGCGATCAAATGTGCCAGAATAATATCAGTCGTCCGGCATATAATCTGGCCATTAATGTCAAGAATCTCCTGGCCGATATTACCGTTCGACCGGATCGTGAAAGGCCCGTTCATAACCCATCCCGTCGAGAATGGCGGTAGTTCTTTCGCTATTCCAGACGTAAAAGAACGTGCCTGGTTGGCTGCTTGGTCGCTGGGAAACGTATTTTTCATTAAAGGCTTGACGGCTGGGCTGGCCCGATTCGGTTCGGAGGCCGAGTCCTTTGAGCCAGCGACCGACAACATGGGAACTAACCCCGTAGATTCTTCCAATATCGGTAAGTGATAAAAACTCATTCATTGGCTCCTTCTTGTTGATTCACGTCCCAAATTCGGCCCATCGCCATTGCCACGCCCTTTGCCTCATCGACGGTAAACACACGCCGATTCCCCATTCTCAGCTTGGGTTCTTCCAGTTTCCGGTTAAGAAACAGATAAGCTACTCGATGCGGCGGCACGTCTAACCGCCTCGCTATATCGGAAATCAAAAACAATTCTTCGGTCATAATTATTCCTCCAAGATATATAGAGTAACTTCTTTTGAATTTTCATGAAAAGGACGAGGAAAGGTTAGGATTATTTGCGACCGCCGCCCAATATCCTTTCGCTCGACAAGTGTAATCGCTCCCAAAGGCTCGTTCAAGTCCGGCCAGATCATTAGTTTGGTTTCTTTTGATTGGTTATAATGCACGGTGGACGCAATGAGTTTTGTCGATTCTCATGCGATGCTGCTTAGGCTGGCGTCAATATGCCACATCTGAATAATGAGGCTCAATGTGGCTCAATATCATTGCCGAATATACGCCTAGGTGCCAAATATCCCGGCAATATATCGTGAAGGATAAATGAACGTCGTGGCGATATATGATGGGGATAATTAAACGTCGTGGCGAAATAAGGCCCGGTTTTCGGGTGGCAGACATGATGGCATAGACGTTGCTACTATGCGTCCTAATGCCGAGCTTGATGGCTTCCTAAAGCAAGTCACAACAGATAGTGAACGATGTGGTCGCCAGCCGTCACTTTGCTGGAAACGCCCTCGTAAGCCTTGGCTGGCGTTTATAAGGGGCGTCACTTTGCCTGATATGATACGCTACAGGATGGCCTATAGAGAATGGCTGGTGTTATCATTAGATGATCTTTTGAGCCTTGGCGACGACTTTTTTATAGAGAAACTCCCCTCAGAGCGGTGTAGCTCTGAGGGGATAGTGGCGTAATGTTACCGTTTCGGAGGCCGGGGCACCCATCGGCTGACTTTGGTTCGCTGCGAACCCTCCCCGGTAACGAGGCTTTCATTCTCGGCGAGCCACCGTCGAGCTTTGACGATCCGAGCCTCACTGATGCCTTGCTGTTTAAGACGATGGTTAAACCCTGCCACGTTCGGATTCTCTCGGATGAGTTGGCGGAGTTGTTCATCGGTAAGTCGTTTTGGCTGGTCCTGTTCAACGGGGGATTTTTCTCGATAAGCCTTCCCATCGTGCGCCAGGCGGTGCATGTTGGTTCGCTGCCGACCGACCCCGGAGACGAGACCTTCGTTATAGGCGAGCCACTCCCGGACTTTACGGTTCCGGTTCTCGCCCACGCCTAGATACTTTGTACACCAGAAAGTATTCATGTCAGGATTCTGTCGAATGATCTGGCGGAGTTGTTCTTCACTCACCCCGATCCCGCTCCCATACGGCTCAACCCCGATGCCTAGCTCTTGAAAATTCCAGTCTTTTGGATTCTGCTGGATGAGCTTTCGGAATTGTTCGTCACTCATCGGTGTAATCTTTCTCATTGTGATTCTCCAAAAAAGTAATAGGGTTCGACGCAGCGGATTCTACCACCGGATTGCGAGGTTGTAAAATCAACTTTCGCCTCCTTCATTCCGTATATGCTCGGCCAATCTATTTCGTGCAATCTTGAAATGGGTCTCGTTAATTTCGGTATCGATATAACTTATTCCAAGCTCTTTGCAAACGAACCCAATTGTACCTGAGCCAGCAAACGGATCAATAACTAAGCTCGGGTTATAATGCGCCGTAGTCGCAATGATTTGTTTTTTGATTCTTACTCGACGCCGCTTAAGCTGGCATCAATATGCAACATCTGAAAAATTAGGCTCAATATTGGTGCCGAATATACGCTTAGGTGCCAAGTATGTCGGTGGCAGGATTAGCGTAATAGGAAATCCCTTGGAACGATTAGCTGGAAGGGGATTGCAAGGAACATACGATGCGATTGAGTCGTCGGGCGGACGCTGTGCACAAGGATCTAATCCGATTTTGCTATTCTTCAGGTCCTTATCGAGAACGTTTCTTGCGTTGTCGGGCGTCCTTCTTCTTCTTGCGACGATCCGTTCGCTCCTTGTGTAACCGTGGACGAGCCAGGAATGAATCCAAGAGACGAGTCTTTTCGATGTCGTTTCGAGCCCATTCCATGCCGAACATTTTTCCAGTCATCTCTAGCTTCGAGTTGCTTCGGGCAAGTTCGACAAAGCGTAGAACGAGCGGGTGTGATACCAACGGTTCGTACTTGTTGGCCTGTGGCGTCGGTGTACTTCCAGCCAGTCGGTCGGGAAGGAACAGAACCTTCTTCTCCCCTTGCGACTGCGGAGTTACGTCGAGGAAT
Source organism: Gemmatales bacterium (assembly GCA_038217425.1). GTDB lineage: Bacteria > Planctomycetota > Planctomycetia > Gemmatales > Gemmataceae > JAIEPT01. The sequence goes on along the minus strand of JBBQPM010000062.1, from coordinate 29,365 downwards.
TTGTTGTTCAACTCGACTACACCATGACGCTCTGCGGTGAGATACACTCCGGGTTGCTCCCAAATCAGCCAACCATTCACAACCGTGGCTCCGAGGCGTTTCGCCGTGGCTTCAGCGTTCAGGTAGCACATCCCTACGTCGGAAGTCGGTTCGGGTTGTACGTCGAGGAACTCCGGGTCATCCATGACAAGTTTCCCACAAAAGGCTCGAATCTTTTCGGTGATCTTGCTGGGCGTTGTTGCAATGTACTTGGACATTCATTAGCTCCTTAGTCGTTGAACGTTTTAAGTTTCGGACACGGCGGGATTCTACCCCAGAGGTCAAAGGTTGTAAAAACAACTTTCTCGTTCACTGTTTTTCGTTTCATCTATGTAGTTCCGCCAAATTCAGGGTCTCTGGTTCGTCTCGCTACGTCAACCTAGATACGCTTTTTGCCGCTTTGGTTCGTCTTCTTGGCGGATTTGACGAGTTTCTTCGTCTGTTCACGGTTCTCGTTCTATTCGGTTAGCTTTGGTCTATTTCCGGTGTTTCCGCTCATTCCGGCGATTCCGCTTCCCTTATTTCCGGTTTGTATTTGCGAAAACAATCCGACCGGCTCTTGCAATCAACCGGAAACACCGGAATCAACGGAATTGCTGGAATCTCCGAACTGGTTCATGGCCGTCGCTTGTCGATCCGTTCCAGGGCGTCGTAATAGGCCGTCTTGCCCAGACTTTTGCCGCTCTTGCCGAAGCCTGAGGTCAGCTTCGACCATTCTGGAAGAATTCGCCTGAAATCGGTTCCGTGTTTCGAGCGAAGATCGGCGGCAATTGCATCGACGTTGGCAAGTCGGAAAGCGGGCGTCTCGACCGTCACTTGCGAGCTTTCATTGATTCCTGACAGAAGAAGGCGTTGCCAGCGATCAATCTTGCCGAGGGCTTGAAGGCCAAGGTGCCGGTTATAGGCTCGGTCCAGGATGCGGAGGTCGGGAGGTTTAGTGGCCGGTAAGTTTGCCCGGAAGAACTCGAAGATTTCCAAGCATTTGTGCGGCGGTAGCAAGCCTTTGTCGCTCTTGAAGCCACCGAGAGCAATTTTCTTTCCGACTGCCAGGACTTCGTCCCGCTCGGTCTCCAGCTTGTAGACCTCGATTCTGGTTTTCACAGCTTGCAGTTCTGGGATGTCGCCCAGAGGACGGTTGCCGGTTGCAAGGATCGCCCCCTCGAACTCGAAATCGAAGTTCCAGTTCTCGTGGCCTGTGGTGTAGACGATGGGCCGGGCCATTCTTCCGGTTTTCTCGTCCCGCTGCCCCCAAAGTGCTGAGCGAAGCAGATTCAGGGCGGGTTTTTCATCGAAGACGTTTTCGATGTCCTCGACGACGAACAGACCCCTATTGTTTTTCTCCAGGCTCTTGGCGAAGCCCGGTGCCGTGAGCTTCGTGTTCATGAGAATGTATTTGTGGCCCTTGTCCGCCAGCGTTTTCAGGACGTTGTACGATTTGCCGATCCCTCCCCAACCGTGGCAGTAGAAGCCGGTGCTATACCCGGTTGCCACCAACTCTGTCAGGTTTCGGATGTCCTCGTACTTTTCTTCCAGACGTGCCAGCGCTCGTTCCTCGTCAGGCGTTAGTTTGAAGTCACTCATCTTCTTCTTCTTCCTTTCGCTCTCGTAGCGCTTCTTTAGTCAGGAACAAATCCCCACATTCGCCGCATGTGACTTCGTGGTCGGCATTTATCACTTCGATCCACACGCTGACCTCGCATTCTGGGCAGGTCAATTTGATTTTCTTTAGCTGCTTCGGCTTCTCGGCCAGCAACTCGACTTCCCGTGTTAGCCAGGGAAGAGCAAATTCCTTTGGCATTCGAGTTAGCGCCTTTGCGAACTTGCCGTCAATGTCGATGTAATGGCTCACCCGCTGCCCGGTCCTCGATCCTTCAGGCATTCCGTTGTCACTGGGAATGACGCCGACCTCTTCCATCTTGTCGGCCCACTCGAGGTTGTGGTATCCCCGACGTGACGGTCGCCCGAAGTCCTGCTGCCATTGGTGGACCATCTCATGGACCAGAGTCCCCATCGTGTCCTCCAATGGGCGTCCAAGCATGTTGGGGTTCAGGCTGATCTCGTGCGTCTCATGATCACCCTTCTTCCAGCGCCGGGGACAGAAGTATCCGTAACTTCCTCGATGCGAGGACAAATTCAGGAGGCAAGGTTCCAGGTTCCCGTCGAAAAGTTCTTGGTTGAAATAGCCCCAAGCCTTTTGATAATTTGAAAATTGCTCAGAAGTGGGCATCTGCTCTTCGGTCATCGATTCCTCCGCAATGTTGGCGTCCATGCTCTCGACCGGCATCATCTACAGCAAGCCGAGAGCGTGGACGTGAAAAACCCAGACAAGATAGCCATTAATTCCTACCGCTTTCAACGGCTACCAGTTGCGGAATGGCGGCGAGCATTTGCTTCGCTTTTCCGATGATTTTTCCGAGTCGCATGGCACACTCCCTGGCCTTAAGCAGAATTGCATTCAATTCTTCCTCGCTGTTGGGCAAGTCACAAGTCTGGGCGTCGTCAAGGCAGTCTAAAGCATCAGCCAGGTGGTCAAGGACTAGACTTGCCGCTTCATCAGGCGAGTCGTTTGCATCTTCATTCTCCTCAGTAGGCGCTGAAGGTGAGCCTCCGTCTGTAGTTGACTGAAGATCGCTCGCCTTCTTGGGTTTCAATTCACGCTCTAGGGCCTTTGCCTCTTCCTTGAGCTTCTTAAGACCGCCCTCTTGCTGCAATTCTCTAATCTGTTTCCGACGGGCGGAAAGGAGTTCCTTCTTCTTCTCGGTCTCCTGCTGCTCAGTTCGAATTTCCTTTAACTTGGTAATAACATCGTTTAGCGCCGATCCCGTCAGAATCGCCAGCAAATCCTTTGATCTCGGAATCACCTGCTCTTTTTTGCATAGCGAATAAAGGTTGGCGGCGAAATCTCCGCCGAGGGCCTTCGAACGATTAACCACGTCCAAAGAAGTCTTTCCGACACCAAGCTCCTTAATGGACTTCAAATCCTGCCTGTAGTCGGCGTAGGTTCGGGCAGCAGGTTTTGACATCCCTTCCTCTCCGTCTTGGAATTCAGTTCGCCGAAGTACGATCTCTCGTAAATGATCTCTGTCCATCGGTACGCCATTCTCTTTGGCTTCCTCAAGAACCGCTCGTAGCCCTCCGGCTTTTGAAAGACTGCCATTCAGCAGACCTTGTGCAGCCTTAACAGTGAGTGGAACGGAGATTCCCAGGGCCTCCCCTTCTTCCATGACTCGAAGCCAGTTCGTAAGGTGCGTGACCCACTGGCGGCTGTGCCCAAGCCGGTCGTGACAATAATCATCGAAATTGGGGTAGCGCTGCTTGCCTTGATCATCGACAATCAACCGCCACAACTGCCGCCATCTAATTGCCCGGATGGCCTCTGCTGCCTGGCGAGTTCCCGAGTCTACTTTCTTTTCGAGAACATCCAAGTCCGAGCGGTCCTTCTTCGTGAAAGCGAGAGTTGCCTGCTCGCTTTGCTCTCCATCTTTTCCCTCGGTGTCTTCTTCAAAGGAATACGACTCGTCTTCAGGTTCCGGCTCAGGTAAGCCAGGCTTACCAAGTTCGGATTCTTCGTTAGGTAAGCCGAGCTTACCAGCCTGTTGCGCTAAATCCGACAGCGTGTTTGCTGCGGCGATGGTATTCTCTCGTTTCTCAGTACGGGTCTTCATTTTGCTACTCTTCAAATTGCAATGTCGTCGAGTGCGAACCATTCGCACCGCTCTAAAACAACTGGAGCGACAAAAGGTGTAGCGCCGACGACAATTCGTGAAACTTCCTTTTTCGACCCTCAGCGACAGGATTTGTAGCTAGTTTAAGAGTCGCTTAAACTTGGTTTACAACTCGACACTTGCGTGGTAGAATTGAGAGGTTTCGGAATGCCGAAGTCGGCTACTTAAGCGCCGAATTCTGGCGAACGCCGCTCTGGTAAATTTCAGCACAGGTGTTTTCTGGAGGTTTCCATGTCAAAGATGATCGACTTTATCTCATCGCAACTGGTTGACGGTGAAGGAGCATTGACGCTTGCCTATGGCTCTGGCGACGATGCGGATGTCGTTGCAGAGGTCATGGTCTGCGGGGATCATCTCGTAATTGAATCCAATTGCCCGGACTGGGTAACGACACGAGAGATTTATGAGCATCTTCGTTGGCGCTCGATGCCGAACTGGGAGAAACAGTCGCAGCTTCGGACTGAGTCGCTGGCATATCGTGCTATGGGCCTCAAAAACGACAAACAAGCCGATCTCGCCGCCGCTGCCCCATTTCGCTTCGAGAAGGTGGGCGAGATGTGGGTTGTGCATTTCACTACCCTAGGTCAAACAGAGTTCGGATACTTCCACGATCACCGTGGATTTCGCTACTACGCCAAACTTCTCGGAAATCCAGACGTAAGGATCGAATCCTTGGTGTTGGCTGGCCGTGCGGACCTGATTACTTCGGGCGTTTCTGCTGCCGAGAGTTCCCTCCCTCAGATGTTGCAGCACGACCCGGAAGCAGTTGCGCAGTATAAAGACACACTTAACAACCTAAGCAAACAACTTGAAGTCGCATCTGAACGTGCCGATGAGAAGGAAGCAAGTCGGCTCTCCGATGAGATTGACGCCATCAAGAGCTTCCTGTGGAAAGGCGGAAAATCTAAGCGAACCCTTACTGGTCTAGGTCGAAAAAAGCTCGGCGGGAGAACAATCCCGCAGACAATCCACAGCACCGTAGGGCAAGCGATGAGACGAGCGATTAGCACCTTGATGAAAGGCGGTATGAAAAAATGCGCCGCCTACCTTGAGCAAACTATCATGTCAGATGACGGTGAATCCATGAAATACTGTCCGCTCGATCCTCGTCCTTTATGGCGGCTCTAAACTCAAAATCGCTTCTTTTTGGCCGGTCAAAATGATCCGGCCTTTTTTTTGCATTGGCGGGTAGCTACGCAGAATGTCGCTCTGGCTACATGAATTGGTGCTCCTGTAGTATTGTGATCGACAAAACTTCGCAAAACGAGGAGGGAAGACAATGCCATCCGTTTACGACCAAGCGCATCAATGGGCAGTAGAGAACTTTGACCGATTAACCGGCCAGCAGTATGAGTCCGAGTTTCTTGTTGCCGAATGCAAACGGTTGCTGCAAGACTACCCGGGCATCGGTGACAAGAAATGGTTGTTCATCTATTCTCCTAACTCGGCGACTTCATTCTTTGAAGTTGCTGACAACCTACCGAGGTTGATGGTTGCCTCTGCCAAACTGCAATCGGTGGCGTCAGGTGGCGGGATGCTCGTGGGTGCGGACTTTTCGAGAAGGTGGGGGACGCCGCAGTGTGTCGGCGAGTTCACGCCGTTAATAGTTGCGTCTCGATATGAGTAATTAGGCGGTCGCATGGACGGCTACCGGCGGCATTCTGTGACTGCGATTCGCAAGGCATACATGATGGGATCTCTTTTGTTTTGTATTTCTGGTCCGACTTCTGTGGAGTCGTTGGTTTTCAACACCTGCGGCTGACGATGGTAAATGAACAAGCAACCGAATTTTAGGGAGACGGCAAATGAGTTGCGAGCGTATTGAGCTAGGCTTGGTTCGACTGACATGTGATTGTGATGGGTGTAAGGCTTGCTGTAGGTGCCTACCCGGCAACCTAATTCCTTCAGATTTGACCAGGCTCATCCCCGTCAACGCTGAGCCATATAGTTGGGCGTTTGAGCATTTGCAGGCGGATATTGGTGGCTGCCTCAAGACGGCAAGTAAGCCTGACGGCTCATGTCATTGGTTCCGTGGTGGTTTATGCGAGGTTTGGGCCGATGCTCCTTTCGGCTGCGCCTATTTTGGCTGCCATAAAGTGCAATCGGATTCTGAAGCGGATGTTGCTCAGGCCCTTGGGGTTGGAGCGATTCAGGTTGCTATGGAGGATGAAGCGTCGCTGTATCGCCGCCTCTGGGAGTTTTTATGGAGGAATGGAAAGAGACGAACGATGGAGGATAAAGTTAAGGCAATGAGGAAACTTCACAAACTGGCAAAGAGGGTAGGGAAATGATTCGGGATTGAACGGCTTATTCTCCGAGGAGTTCGTCTGAGGCAATTTGGTGCGGGCTGGCTTTCGATCTAAAGGGAAGCTGTCGCCAAAATCGATTTTACGTTCGGCACGTTCCGTGGTAAAATCCCAAACGTCGGGAACTTCTTCAAGTGGCCGCTTAGCGAGCTTCCCGATTTCTGCTTTGCGAGGGACGACGGCCCGAACCCCTCCAGGCATTCTGCGTTTGCCGCACGAGTTGTTGCGGAGCGGGGATTGTCTGGACGTGCGGCTCGGCTCAGGCTGTCGAAGCTGCCCTCGAAAAGACCTCACTGCGCAAAATAGCTCGAAATGAATTTCAGGGAGGTTGAGATGAACCAGGACGCCTCATTCTCGAAGGGGATAGTGGCGATCAGTTTTCTTTCCTTTTTTCTTCAAAATTAGAGGGCATTACAAAACCGTCCACTCGCCTCAGATACAGCGCCAATCTTGGTCCTTTGATACTGTATAATCCATCGGGCACATGATGCTTTAAGTACCTTTGCATTAGGTCTCTGCTGCCCATTGCTATGATTCTGTCGTTTTCGTCCGATAGGCGACATTCTTCTTCTTCGATTTGGATCACTGGCTTTTTCTTCTTGTCCATAATGTTTCTCCTATAACGGTAATGTGACAACGCAAGATAGCGGATAGAAAATCCCCTCAGAGCGGTGAGGCTCAGAGGGGATAGGCGGATGTTCAGAAAGGAAAGAATTCCCCCTCTTTGACCCAGAATTCTCCGTCTAAGTACACGATGCAGAGCGACATTCGTCGAGGCTTCAATAGATGATACTCGATTTGCCCCATTTTGCTGTCGGGTGCGGTCGGAACGTTGACGAATCTTATTTGGGAGCTATTTACGACCTTCTTGACCAAATTGAATGCGAGTGCCTGGCGATCCATAAAATCCAGGTCTTGGTCGCCAAAGAGTTTCTCCAAAAGTTCATCTTGCATGTTGACGCCATAACCCCAGGACAGCGGGTTAAGATAGAGACGCCAAACGCCGTTTTTGAGGGCGGCTCGGATCATCGGGACTGCATACCTACGTTTCATTTTCATCTCTCCAAAAAAGCAATAGGGTCCAACGCAGCGGATTCTACCACCGGAAATCGAAGTTGTAAAATCAACTTTTGTCCCCCTCATTTCGTATATGCTCGGCCAGTCTATTTCGTGCAATTTTGAAATGGGTCTCGCTTATTTCCGTGCCGATATAACTTAGTCCAAGCTCTTTGCAAACGCACCCAATTGTACCTGAGCCGCAAAACGGATCGACCACTAAGCTCGGGGCATATCGAGCTATCCAGTATCGATACGGCTTGGTAGGCTGTTCCCAGGGATGATGCTTCTTATGCGACCCGTTGGTGTTTGAGACCAAATATGTGTCTGATGATATTGGCAGCTTTTTATTCGGGCCGAAGACAAGTATCGGTCGCCAGTTTGAGATATAGTTTGCCATCGGCTTTCCTCCCATTGCGTTATAAACAATGGCGAGCGTCCACAAATAAGGGCGAGCCGTCATGATGCTTAAGACCTTCGATAAGTAATGCTGGCCGCATTGCACCAACAATATCCCATCGTCGGCTAAATGGTCGCCTGCCATATCATTGAGCCACTTATAAGCATCCATATCTTTCCAGGGCGGGTCCGTGAATATCATCGGGATATTTTTGGGCCAGGCGAAGTCTCTGCAATCGGTGTGATGAATCTGCTGCTGGCGATTGTTTCTGGCGAGCGTATCGGGAACTTTTGGGACAACTCTCGGGCGACCGACCACAATTCGCAAAAAGCGGTCTAGGGAAATATCGCCGTCGAATTGCGTCAGGTCTGTCGCATTTGCCTGCATGTACCTCTGAGCCGTCCTTGGAGAGACGCCGAGCTTCTTGACCCACGGCAGAAACTCTCCGTGCGGCAGCAGCTTCTTCGCCTTCTCAAGACGCTCCCCGATTGCCGCAGCGTCGAATAAGGTGCGTTTGAGCGAGAAGCGGTTATGCAGTTCGAGAATTTGGAGGCTGATTTGGTCGAGCATGATGACGATCCCCCTACGATTGTGGCGACCCGAAGGGGGATTTTACGGGCTTAGGCTTGGGTCAGAGTCGCCTTCGTTTAATTCCAGGGGAGCGGTTGAATCGTTTCCGGTCTCCCCAGAGTCTTCGCTAGGCGTTCGGCTCGGTTCCTGATCCATTGCTCCCAGGGTCCGTTGAGGAGTTCTTCCCACGTCTTCGCCCCGGTAATCTTGAATAGGGTGAACTCCAGGTCTTTCGCTGCTTCGGGGCTGTTGCTCTGGCTTCGGAGGGCCTCGTTGCATCGGGCCGTTTCTAAGTCCTGAAGAGTGAGCCAACGAAGGCTGCTCGCCGCTTTGCCTGTTAAGTCGATGCCGAATTCCGTCCGCAGCCCGTCCGCAAACGCTTTCCCTTTTAACTCAGGATCGTTTTTGAGGAGCCGTTTCGCTGCTTGTCGTTGGGAGATGGGCTTGGCTGTCGTCGTCATGATTGTCCCCTTTGGTTGGTGGTGGTTCGTTCATGGCTCTTGCCTCCATTGATTAGGGTACAATCCTCCTAAAGTTCGTGAAAAAATTCACAATTCAGATGCGATGTGAGCTAGGGTGGAATGTAACTAATCGAAAGTGCCGGCATTGGCCTGGGGTAAATTGGGGTAAAAGTTGGCCGAGCGGCTGAGATGTGAGAGCGGTTGTTGTGGGGTAAATTGGGGTAAAAAATCCCGCTGCATCTCCTTAACGGTTCGCCCAGATACCGTCGAAAGAAACGCAACGAGAATACCAGGTGCAATCGGCAAGCAAATCGACAGGGTTTACCCCACAAATTTACCCCGTTTTTACCCCGCCGTAAACCCTTATGGATTTAGGACTTAAAGGGTGAGTGACCGGACTTGAACCGGCGACTTCCAGATACACAATCTGGCGCTCTAACCAACTGAGCTACACCCACCGTTCGCAGATCCGCGGACGAACCTGCACCTCCTTTTTACCGCGATTTCAGGAGCCGTCAAGCGGCAACTTGCACGAAGCCGATTTGTATGCAAATCGGCTTGCGGCATTCTCGGCGCTGCCATAGGGTAATTCTCAGCGATCCGCGCCGCTGGAGATTTTCCCATGCACGACTCCGTCGCTTGTCCGCACTGCCAACGTCGCCTCCTTATTCCAGAGGGGTTGGCGGACCAAATGGTTCAGTGTCCCGGGTGTCGTCAGACTTTCGCGCCGCAGGCGTCGCCGCCCGATGCGATCCCGGTTCTGCAGCCAGCGCAACCGCCGATGCTGCCGCCATATCTGAGACCGATGTCGCCCGCGCCTCGGTATACCGCCAGGCGCGTGCTCCTGTCGCTTGGCGTATTCTTGGGCATCGTTGGGCTTTTCGTCGCGGCGATCCTTTACAATCGACCCCCGGCGAGAAATTTCGATTTCGCAGGGGGACGGGGTTGGAATTTCCCAGGGAAATTCGGTCAGGCAAAAGGCTTCGGCGGACGGCGAGTTTTGCCGGCTGGCATAGGACTTCGGGAAGTTCCTTCGAATAAAGCATTGTCGCGCGAACTCAGCGATTTCTTCACCGCGCTGGGCGGTTCGATCCAGCGGAACGATATGCTTCAGATCGCCGCCTCGATGGACGGCGAGCTGTTCAACCGTGAGACCGAACTTCTCCGTCCGGACGATCGCGCGAATATTGCCACGCTCGACGGCGTCTTGGCGAATGCGGTCGTGGCATGGGTCGGCCGGGCGCCGCTCAAGGTGGAACTCCGCAAAATTCATTCGGAGACAGGGGAAGCGCTGGGCAAGGATTTTGAGAATCGCGAGTTGGCCGTCACGATCCGTTATCGCCTGCCGGACGATGAGTTCCTTCGGCTGCGCTGGCGCGTCGTCAAGAAGAATGGCGCCTGGCGGGTCTTCGATCTCGAGAGTTTGGGCTACGGAACACGTCTTTCCGTCTTGACGAAGGCGGAGCACTACAAGGGTTGGCCTAACTACCAAGAGATCGCCCAAGCCGCTCGGGACATGATAGAAGTACGCAACATTATTAACACGCCCGACAAAAGCTCTCGCGTCAAAGAGTTATTGGACGACGTCGAACAAGTCGATCTGCCCGTCGAACTGAGCTGTGACTACGTCTTCTTGCGTGCCAAGGAACACGACTTGCACGGACGCTTTCGGGAAGCGCTGGCGGACCTGGAGAACTTGCTCCAGGCCCAGCCCGATATGTGGATCGTGCACGGTTGGCTCGCTGCCGTACACAACAGCGTGCGCGAACCGGTTCCGGCGCTCCGGCATCTGGATTCGTTCGAACGCTGGTTGGGCGAAGAGAGTTTTTCCTGCCTGCAACGCGGTGCGGCGCACAGCCTCCTCGATCAAACGGAGGAAGCGGCACGTTGGTATCGCAAGTCCCTCCAGATCAAACCCAGAGGATTCGAGGCCTTGAATGGGCTCGTGCGCTGCTTGACGGCGGCTCAGGCGCGGGCGGAACTGGGGCCGCTGGTCGTGAATGCGACGCCTTCGGAAATTCAGTTCGAAGCGCTGGCCAAATTCTGCCTGACGGAGAAGAAAGGCGAGGCGCTGTTCGTCGCCGCGGACGCCTTGCAAAGCGCCAAGGCGCCGATTTCCAGCCTGGCGTTCTACCTCGCTTGCGGCAAGGCATTGAGCAACGAACCCGAGGAAGCCGTACGGCTCTTCAAGATTGCCCCGCCCGAGAAACGGAAGCTCCAGCTCGAATTGTTTTTTCAGACCATGCTCGAATCAGGTCACGGCCTTTACGTCTACGATCTTTGGCCTAACAAAGTTGACGCGTTCCGCCGAATCGCCTTCGAATTCAAGCATCAGCACCGACCGGCGCATTTACAGGTGCTGGCGCAGGTACACGAGAAGCAGCATCCGCGCGATCCGCTCTTGCATCTGGTTCGCGCGGAGATCCTCGGCCGCGAACAGCGCTATGCCGAGGCGGACGCCGAGTTCGCCCGCGCGATCGAGGAGAAAGTCGATCCCGCCACGCTCGAGACTTTCCGCGGGAGCCGAATCGTGGCGAGTTACTACGCCGGTGCCGCCGAGTCGGCATATCGGGAGATTGAGCCGCATCAGAAAACGTTCGAGCACCTCGCCGACCTCTGCGTGCAAAATCAGAACGACGCGCTCCTGGAAAAGCTGCTCGCCTGGCACGAGAAGTCGGCGCCGAACGATCTCAAACTGCTGCAGCATCGAATGCATCTCTACGTGCAGCGTCAGCAATTCGTAGAAGCGATCGCGGTGCTCAAGAAGGTGTTCCGAGTTCATCCGTTCCTGGATGCGAACGCCCAGCGTCCATTCCTGGCGCTGATGGCGCTCGCCGGGCAGGCGGTCCCTGCGTACGACCTATCGGGCAACCCGGTCCTGGCGTTTGAAATCTTGATGGAGGCGATGGTCGGCAGAGGCAAGGCCGAAGAAATGCAACGGCTGATCGACGCCCATCGCGTCCGGTTTGCGCACGACGTGCTGCCCGACTGCTACGAGGCTGAACTTCACTTTCACAACCGGGAGTGGGCCAAGGCGCACGCGCGGTTGCAACCGGTCTGGGCCTCGCTGCCCGAGCACCATCAGGAGAAATTTCGTTACGTGCTGATCGAGTCGCTCTACAACCAAGGAAAGTGGCGTACCGCGTATCTCGCCATCGAACCCGCCTCGGAGACGTTCCGTTTACTCGCTCGTTCGATGTGGCGCGATAAGGACGGCGTCGGGCTCGCGTCGCTCGCATCGTCGCACATCAAGAAGTTCGGCTCTGAAGCATTTTCGGAGTATCAGCTCGCGCGTGGGTTGTTGCTGCAGAAGAAGCCCGCCGATGCGTTCGAGGCATTCGTGCAGGCGTACCATCGGGAAAAAGACTGGGCGCGCAAGTACCTCCTGCGTCGCTTCGCGGTGGCCCTGGATGAGACCGGGTTCGGCTTCGAAGGGTACCAGCAAACGCCCGATACCCGCGAGACGTTTCGCACGCTAGCGGCACAATACGTTCGACGGCAAGAGAAAGCCCACCTGGCGAAGCTGATTGCCGAACATCGCAAGCGGCATCCCGGCGATCCGTGGGGTCAATTTTTCGCAGGCGAGTTGTTTCGGCTGGAGGGGAAATACGCGGAGGCGGAACAGGAAATTCGCCGGGCCGTCGCCGAGAACAACGTTGCGGAAGATAAGTTGATTCTGGACGACGGCCTGCGAACGGCGATGGTTCTCGCGGGACATGTGCGGGAGGCATTTGCTGAATCGAATCAGGACTCGGGGGCTCTGTACCTGTTAACGTCCCCATGCATTCAGCAGAAAAAGGCCGACGCCCTCGCGGAATTGTTGGCGGAGTTTCGCAAGCGGCATCCGAAATCGCCCGCGGCTGCCGGTCTGGAAATTTACTTGCTGCTCTTGAAGCAGGAATACGCGGCAGCCCTCGAGCGCGTCGAGGCCGTCCGAAAGGATCCGAGCGTTCCGCTGGTCTCCCCGCAAATTTATGACCAAAAGATCAAGGCGCACCTGGGCCTCAAGCGCTTTGACGACGCGTTGGCCGAGGCGCACGCGGAGGCCAAGACTCGGGAGGGAAACTACGTCAACGTCGTGTTCGTCCACGCCGTTCGCGGCGGACCGGAAGCGGCGCTGGCGGAACTCGAGAAACACGGCGACAATCGCTTTCTCGTGGGCGACTGCTACCAGCAAATCGAGTTGGGCGCCCTCCTGCGCAGCGAGGCCTTCCGGGCGTTTCGCGAAAAGCATCCGGAGCCGAATCCGGATGCTCCCGACGATTGATCACAGTGCCGTCTCGTACTCGAGCTTGCCCAGCGTCTCGTGCATCTTGGCGTTGGTTTCGTCGCGCTGGCGGATCGCGTCCTTCGCCTGACGGTCGATCTCCTCGAGCCGATCTTCCTGGACGTTGAGCGTCTTCACGAAGCGCTCGCGCAGCTCCTTCTCGGCCGAGCGGTCGCCAAGGGCTTGCAGATTCTCGCGGATCCGTTTCTGCTCGGCGTGGATGCCGAGCTTTTCTTTCTCGAGCTTTTGCACGTTCGCTTCGAAGCCCGCGGATTGTTGGCGTAAGCCCAGCACCTCACGCAGCAGCTTCTCGTTCGCCTTGTCGAGATACTTCTGCTGCAGCCAGACGCCGAGCATCTGGTCGTTGACGTCGGCCAGGCCGTAGGCTTGCTGCAACGTCTGCTTCTGCTGCACCACGAACTTCGTCGTCTGCTTGCCGGCCAGCGTCAGACGGAAGCGCCAGAAGTTTTCGGTGATCTCCTTCGGCGCCGGCGTCGGCGTCCGCTCCAGCTCCCATTCCCGGCCCTGACGCGGATGCTCCAGGTAGACGATCTGCTCCGCTTCCGACTGGTTGTCGAAGTGGTAGGTCGTTTTCATCACGTGCTGATAAAGCGTCTTGAGCGTTCCCTTGCGGATGACGACGCGATGCACCTTGTCGCTGTGGCTATCGACGTGATCGTGCACGCGGACGGCCAGTTCGACGCAGTAGGGGACGAGACGTTCTTCGTCGGGCTTGATGGTTTCGAGCATCGCTTCGCCGACGTAGCTGGCGGTCTCGAGCACGGTGACGGGCCCCCCCTCGAGCGTGAGGCCGGTGGTGTTCTTGAACTCGACGCAGCGCATCGGATTCTCGGCCCGGTTCTGCTTGTTGTAAAGGAGCACCGATTTGCCGTCGAAGTCGCGGAGCACGATCGGCACCAGCGCGGATTGATTACGGCGGATGGTGACGGGATGCTCGATTTCGTACTCGAAGAGGTCGCCGATCTTGCGTTCGCGAACTTGTGCCGGCATCGAGCTTTTGGCGGACTTGCGCTTGGCGGACTCGGCTTCGAATTTTTCCGATCGCATGGCGCGCACCGTGGGGGCCGCGGCGGCGAATGCCATCTGCTTGTCCGCGCCCCCCACGCCGTCGTAGTCGCGCTGCTCCTCGGCGAGGTACATCATCGCGTCTTCCATCGTCGGCGGCAGCACGCCGGTCGTCTCCTGCACCTGCACCTCGGGCCGACGAATGTATCGCGGCGTGTAGAGGTCGTGCATGAATGACACTGGCAGGCCCGAAATTAGCGACAGCTGCACGTTCTCCCAGTCCTCGTCCTGCGTGTTGTCGACGACGGCCCAGCCCTGAATCTGCGGCTTCGCGCCTTCCTCGCCGAGCAGGATCCGGTAGGTGGCTTTCCAGACGGGCGCCTCGAGCGTGTAACTGAGCCGGAGGCGGCGCTCGCCGACGCCCTGGGCGAAGAACGTGAAGGTGCGCGCGTCTTTCTTCTTCGCGGAGAGCTGCGTCTTGAGATAGAAATCCAGATCGCGGCGCAGCGTCGGGTCGAGGATGAGCAGGCCGGCGAGCTGATGTAGATCGAACGAGCGGACCTCGCCCGCTTCCGTGAGCACCGAAACCAGCGTGACCTGCACGACGGCGTCGCCCACGGAGCGTTCCGTCGCGTCGATGCCGAGGAGATAGCCGTCGACGGGGTCGGAGACGCCGGTGTGCATCTGCACGCGGGCGCCCTTGATTTGCGGCAGGAGGCCGACGAGGCTGCCTTGATCGGGAATGTGCAGCGCGACCTCGGCGAGGAGCTGTTCGAGCGGCTTGGTCGAATCGTAAGAGACTGACGAGACATGGCCGCCGTCGAGATCGAGCACGGTGAGCGATTTGAGGACGTCGCTGACTTCGCTTTGTTTGAACGTGAGCGTGAGCGTGGCATCGCCGGCGATTTGGGCCGAGCGTTCGAAATGGCCGACGCCGTGTTTGTAGAGAACGACGCGAGTGACGGGGACTTCGGGCATTACGGGCATCTCCGGAAAGACATGGATGTTCGCTGCCCCATTCTTCCCGTCGGCGCCCGACAAGTCAAAGGCTTTCAGCCACAGAGGGCACAGAGAGCACAGAGAATGCAGGAGAAAAACATTTCGTGCTCTCTGTGTCCTCTGTGCCTCTGTGGCTAAAATGAGTTGAAGTGACTGCAAAATTCGATTCCTCACGAAAGGGTTCAACACATGCTAACCGTGGGTCAACCGTTCCCGAAGTTCAAGGCGCCCGCGTGCGTCGGGCTCGATAAGAACGGCTTCAAGGATCTCAGCAACAACGATTTCGAAGGCAAGTGGGTCGTCTACTTCTTCTACCCCAAGGATTTCACCTTCATCTGCCCGACGGAACTCGTCGAGTTCGGCAAAAAGATCGGCGACTTCAAGGATCGCAACGCGGTTCTGGTGACGGGGAGCACCGACAACGAGTTCAGCCATCAAGCCTGGCGCAACAGCCATGCCGACCTCAAGACGTTGCCGTACCCGATGATCGCCGCCCAAAAGCTGGCTGCGGATCTGGGCATCATCGATCCGAACGCGAACGTCTGTCTGCGGGCGACGTTCATCGTCGATCCGAACGGCATCATTCAGTGGGCGGGCGCGTATCCGCTGAGCGTGGGCCGAAGCGTGCCGGAGACGCTGCGCGTGCTCGACGCGGTGCAGTCGGACGAGTTGTGCCCGTGCAACTGGAAGAAGGGCGACGAGACGATCAAGGTGTAGTTTTTCGTGGGGCACGTTTTTAACGTGCCGGCAGTGACCCGGCACGTTAAAAACGTGCCCCACGTAAGTAGCAAGCGGAGACTAAAGGACATGGCCAACATTTCGATGCCGAACCTCGACGCCCTGCGCGAAACCTTCGGCGATCCCGTGCGCGATATCAAGGTCAACCTCAGCGGCCTGGCCAACAGCGACGCCTTCGAAGCCGACCAGATGTGGGGCGTTCTCCTCGCTTCCGCGTATTACATCGGCGAACCGAAGTTGCTCGCGGCCCTGCTCGCCGACGCCCAGGCGGGGGGCATGTCGCCGGAGATGCTGGAGGACACGAAGGCGGCCGCGTCGATCATGGGCATGAATACGGTCTACTACCGCTTCCGCCATCTCGTCGGCAAGGAAGGCTACGGCCAAAAGCCGGCGCGGTTGCGAATGCAGTGGATGGCCCGGCCCAAGACCAGCAAGGCGAACTTCGAACTCATGAGCATGGCCGTCGCTTGCCTTGCCGGCTGCGAAATGTGCATCAAGGCTCACGAAGCCAGCATCCTGCAGCACGGCCTGGGCGAAGAGCAGGTCCACGAATCGGTCCGCTTCGCCGCCATTCTGCAAGGCGCCGCCGTCGCGCTGCGGACTCTGTAAGCCAAACGAACCGTAAAGGTGCGGACGGCCTGAGCGGTCCGCGCCTTTTTCGTTTCCATCGGGTCTCGCGATCCGTAAATTAACACTTGTTCCTTCGATCCCTCTGCGCGAGACCGATCATGCAAAGCGCCATCACCGGCAAAGCCTTCGTCCTGGGCGACAACGTCGACACCGATCAGATCATCCCCGCCCAGTATCTGACGTTCAATCCCTCCATCCCCGAAGAATACAAACAGTTCGGCAAGTACGCCCTCTCGAGCGTGCCGCTGGCGCAGAAGGGACTTCCCAAGGGGCACATTCCCTTTCACAGCGCCGACGAGTTCGTCTCGGACTACACGATCGTGATCGGCGGCAAGAACTTCGGCTGCGGTTCGTCGCGCGAACACGCCCCCATCGCTCTGGACGCCGCGGGCATCAAGGCGGTCGTCGCCGAGTTTTACGCCCGCATCTTCTACCGCAACGCCGTCAACGGGGGGTACCTTATCCCGTTCGAAACCTCCGACCGACTGTGCGAACAAATCTGCACCGGCGACGAACTCAAGATCGACGTCGCCGGCTCGATGCTGCACAACCTTACGACCGGCGATTCGTGGTCGCTAAAATCACTTGGCGAAGTCGCCCCGATCATCGACGCCGGCGGCGTCTTCCCTTACGCCCGCAAAGTCGGCATGCTGAAATAATGAAGCTGAAGCCCAGCGGGTGAGGTACTCCGAACCCTTGGGATCCAACGTATGCAAAAATATATCCCAAGGGTTCGGAGTACCTCACCCATTGGGCTTCATTTTCGCTTTCCGTGTGAATCCGGTGCCGACTTGGTCCAATCCCTCCCCACTGTGCCGCAAAAACCCACCAGCGTCCAACCCGGCGGCGGCAACTGCATGGCCGTCGAACTCGCCTGGAGTCGACTCCGCCGCGCCCTCCTGCGCATCCTGCGCCCCGGCTACGTCCGCGACATGCAGGCCAAACGCCAGGGCGCCTGTCCCGATTGTCCGCACGACGTCATCGACGCCCGCGATCTCAAGTACCTCCGCAACGTCTGCGGCTACTCCTTTCTCCCGGAAGACGATCGCTTCGCCTACCGCAACCGCCTCGGCTTCGCCCGGCACGGGCTCGCGGAGATGTTCCTCTTCTCGCTCGTGCTGCTCCCGTTGCTCGCGCTGTTCGCCTGGATCAGCGTCAGCGTTCACTGGGCCTTCGCGCTGGGCGCCATCGGCGTCTTCCTCGTCTGGCTCGAAATCATCACCTTTTTTCGCGATCCCCAGCGTACCATCCCTGCCGAGAACGACGTTCTCGTCAGTCCAGCTGACGGCGCGGTGACCAACGTCGAGGAAACCGAGGAGATCGGCTTCCCCGGCAAAGTCTTGCGAATCAGCATCTTCCTTTCAATCTTCAACGTTCACGTCAACCGCATCCCGCGCTCGGGCTTGGTGACCCAGGTCCGCTACTTCCCGGGCGAGTATCTCGACGCCCGCAACGCCGAGAGCGCGGTCCGCAACGAGCAGCTCTGGATCGACCTCGTCGATGCCCAAAGCGGCCGACCGATGCGCGTCAAACAAATCTCTGGAGCCATCGCGCGCCGCATTGTTTGCTGGCTTCGCGAGGGAGAGACGGTGGTGAAGGGCGATCGTCTGGGAATGATCAAGCTCGGCTCGCGGACTGACGTGATCGTGCCGCTGGAGGCGTGCCGGGAAGTGCTGGTCAAGGTCGGCGATAAGGTGTCCGGAGGCGCCACGGTCCTCCTGAAGATGCACGCGTAACCCCGCAAAGTCGACTCATCTCGCCCCGCTGCCGGCATTGCTTTTAGAGCGCGTAACCGCTTCAAGCCGAAGCCGATCTTCGAAAAACGCGCGAATTTCTTAAAGTTGAGTCAGGCCCGCGTTGACAGGTTTCCGCCCCCAACGTAGACTTTGGCCAGACCGGCAGTTGCACAGCAAACCGCTACGCAATCGGGAACGATTTCCCGAGCGATATAGACCCTCATCCGCAATCAAAACGTAGGGCGAACCATGTCCATCCCCGATCTCTCCTGGCAAACGTTTCGACCCGCGGAAGGCTTCTACACTTCGGAGGTCAAGCCTGCCGAATCCCGACCCCTCCCCGTGCGTACCTTCCTTCCCCTGGGGTACGAACCGCGCTACGCTTATCCGCTCATCGTCTTCTTCCACGGCGCCGGCGGCAACGAAGAACAGATTCTGCGGCTCGCGCCCAAAATCAGCCGACGCAACTTCATCGCCATCGGTCTCCGCGCTCCCGTTTGCCTCGGGCCCAATCCCAAGGGCGAGATGGCCTACTCCTGGAACGACCTGCCCAACCTCTCAGTGGTCGAAGATTACTTCCTGCAAGCAGTGCAGCAAACTCGGCGAACGTACCACGTTCACTCGGAGAGGATTTACCTGGCTGGATTCGCCGAGGGGGCGGAGATGGCATATCGCTTCGGTCTGATGATGCCCGAGAAGATCGCCGGCATCATCTCGCTCAACGGCTGCATGCCGCGCTGCGATCCGCCGCGGTTGCCCTGGGACGCGGTTCGTGGGCTGCGGCTGTTTCAGGCGCACGGGATCGCCAACGCGAAGATTCCGTTGACGCTGGCGAAGGAAGACTACCGCCTGTTTTACGCCGCCGGCGCTGACGTCGAGTTCAAGACCTATGCCACCACCCAGCGGTTGCACAGCGACATGCTCCTGGACATCAACCGCTGGATCGTCGGGCATTGCGAGCACGACGCTTTTGGTGACGCAGAATAGATTCGGGCTAGCGGCCCGTCGATCGTACGGGACTGTGGATCGCCAGTGAGGCGGGCGACGGCGGTCGGGCCAGATCTTCGAACGTCGGCGCGTTCTCCTCCGGCGGCGCCCGCATCGTGCGTATCACCAGCAGGCGCTGCACCTCGTCGCCCACAAGCGCCTGGTTGCCGAAACTGTTCGTACGCCGGGGCGTCGCGCCGACGAGCAAGATCTCGTTAGGCTGTAGCGTCACTTCCCAGCCCAGTTCAGGTAACAACTTGCACGGCTTCTCCAGGTCGAGTTTCCACGTCCCCTCTTCGGACGACGCCTTGTAGGGAAGTACCGACTCGCCCGTCTCGACCTTGGGGACGAACTTGAGCAGCGTTCCGCCGTCGGCGGTCAAGCTCGCCTGGATGTCCAGAAAAAACTTGGCCTCGGGGAAGCGATATTCGATCGGCTTCTTGTCCTGGTAGACAGCGAGAGGACAGTCGCGCAGCACCGGCCCCAGGATTTGCGACACCTTTTCGCCCGAAGGAATGATTCGGCGCCGCGGATCGAGCACCCAGCGTGGCGACTGCAGAAGATCTTGTAGTTTCCCCGGCGCCATGCCGACGACCTGGCCGACGCGGAGGCCGTTGAGTTCGAGGGTTTCGCGGCGCTGAATCGTGGTGAGCATCTGATCCGTCTGCTTCCAGACCTCGACGTCCAGGAACGGATCGCCCAGCGGACGTTCGATGAGATGCGCGTCGATCTGCACCAGGTTCGCGTCGAGCGGCGGGCTGGTTTTCAGCACCTGCAACCACTGAGGACGCGGCCCTTCGAACCAGGCGCAGCCCGGCAGCAGCAGACATAAACAGAGCATCCCCCGTGCGTAGCTCACGAATCATCCTTGAATCGGCGCGGCCTGGTCCCCCGACGCGGCGGCGTAATACACGCAGGTCGCGCCGCCGTCAAGCAGAATTGATGAAAAACGTGCGGCCCTCACAGCCGGTTTATCTAGCCAAATCGGCCCAGGTCTGCTACGATGATCCTAATCGAATGAACACTCATGGCATCTCGGCCTTTTCACCGACCGGCCGGGCGGCTCATTTTTTGTGGAGCGAACCCGCATGAAAGCGGAAGAACGCAAAGAACTGGAATCAAACATCCTTGCCGCCAAGCTCGGCACGTTCGTGCAAACCGCCAAAAAAGGGCCCAGCAAGAAGTCGTTTTTGTGGGTCGCCCTGGGCATTGCCGTGGTGATCGGCCTGGTCTGCTGGAACCTTTACCGCAGCTCAGTGAGACGCACCGAATCCGAACGGTGGACCCAGTTCTTGCTCCGTGACGGTAGAATGGCCACCGGAACCGATCAACACAACTACTTCAAACTCTTCGTCGCGCAGAACAGCATCGCTGGAAGTTACAGCAGCTTGGCCCTCACCAATCCTGCCAGCCAGGGCAGCGTGGAGAAAAAGAAGAACTCCTTCGACGAACTCAAGGCGGCCGAGTCGTACTTCAAGGACCTGCAAACCTCCCTCAAGAGCGATCCCACCACGCTTGCCCAGTCCCTTTACTCGATCGGGCTCATCAACGAGACCAAGTCGCTGTACGAACCCGAGCGCATTGAGGAGTTCCTGGAAAATGCGCGAAGCAACTACGCAAAACTCGTCGAAAAGCACGGCGACACCGCCTACGCAAAACTGGGCAAAGCTCGCCTGGAAATCCTTAATGACGAAACCAAGACCAAGGAACTCATCGCCGAATTGAAGGGGATCGTGCCCAGCAGGCCGCTCCCAGGGCGCGACAGCGGCGCCTTTGACGCTGAATCCTTTATGAGAGATTTTCAGATGATGACCCCGGAACAGAAAAAACAAGCGCTTGAGCGGATTCCCGGACACGGCGGCCCGTGAAGTCTCGAACCGGTTGATCGCCCAAAATCTGTCCTTGGACCACTCATGCAGGATCTGTCCGCCGAGATCGACCTCGATCTGATTGCCGAACTCGAGCCCGACGTCCCTCTGGTCCCCGGCATCGGCAGAACCGTAGATCTGGTCGTGCAGCACAAAACGGTCGGTTTGCGGCTCGATCATTATCTTGTAGTGCAATTTACCGATTTCAGCCGCTCCGTCATCCAGAAATCGGTCGACGCCGGCTGCGTGCTCGTGAACGATGCGGTCGCCAAGTCGAGCTTCAAAGTTCGCCTGGGCGACCGCATTCGCATTTGGCTGCCGGAACCCCAGCGCCCCGACCCGGCTCCCGAGAACATTCCGCTCGACATCCTCTACGAAGACGAATATCTCGCAATCATTAACAAGCCGTGCGCCATGGTCGTACATCCGGCCAAGGGAAATTGGTCCGGCACGCTGGTCAACGCCCTCGCCTATCATTTCAGCGATCTCAGCAAACTCGGCGGCGAGTATCGCCCGGGCATCGTCCACCGCCTCGACCGCGACACCAGCGGCGCCATCCTCATCGCCAAGGACGAAGCGACGCATCGCGATCTCAGCATGCAGTTCGAAAACCGCAAGGTCTTCAAGGAATACCTCGCCATCACCACCGGCATGCTCGACCGCGACAGCGATTACATCGAACGCCGGATCGGCCATCATCCGCACGACCGCATTCGCATGATCGTCACGGACGACGAAGTGAACGGCAAGGAAGCGAGCAGTTTCTACGAGGTGATCGAGCGGTTCCGAGGCTACACTTACGTCCGCGTGCAGCCCAAGACGGGGCGGACGCATCAGATTCGCGTCCATCTGGGGAGCATCGGCGCCCCGGTCCTGGCCGACAAGGTCTACAGCGGCCGGGACAGTTTTCGGCTCTCGGACCTGAATCCGTACGTCGAACCGAGCGAGGACGAGATCCTGATGCCGCGGCAAGCGCTGCACGCGCATCGGCTGCGGATCCATCATCCGGTGAAGAAAGAAGTGATCGCGGCGGTGGCGCCGTTGCCGCCGGAATTCGCACGGACGCTCGCGGCGCTGCGGAAGCATCGGCCGCTGGTCTAAGAAGATTTAATTGCGAGCCGGACGCGTGAGCGACGGTCCGTGCAAGCGAGTAGATGGGTCGCGGTTGGTTCGATCGGGGATCACTTTTTGCCGATGGGGTTCATCGGGATGATCTCGACTTTGGGCCGAATGGTCTCGGGCGTACGTCCGCCGCTGCCGATCATCGGTCCGCTTTCTAGCGGCACGCCCGGCGCCGACGGTTGGGGCCGATGGAACGAGTCGGCGAGCGTCAGGTACGTCGCGAAAAACCCGGCGAGCGATAACGCGATCAGGCAGCGCGTCCACGTCAACGGACTGCTCACCGCGTGGCTGCGCGGCGTCGTGGTCGGCGGCACGAACGGAGGAAATTGGGTCGGCATCTCCTGGCGAAAAAATCGCCGCAGCGCCCGTTCCACTTTCGCCTCGCTACTTGCATTCTCGTTCATGGCGTTTCTCGTATTCCCAATTCCGTAAGTCGTTCCGCGAGACGCTGCCGAGCCCGGCTCAGCCGCATGTGCACCGCGGTCGAGTTGATCTCCAAGAAATCGGCGATCTCCTGAGCACTGTAATCCAGTGCGTACCGCAGCGTCAAGATTTCGCGGTCCGGAGGCGAGAGGCGATTCAGCTCCTCGCGCATCTGGCCAAAGGTTTCGTCCTTCTCCATCGCCTCGAGCGGCAAGGCGTCGCGTCCCTTGAGTCCGTTCATCGTTTGCGGCGGCTGCGTGCCGTTGCGGCGAAACGAACTCTTGGCGTGATCCTCCGCCAAGTTCCGCGCCACCCGCAAAAGCCAGGCGCGATAATTGAGGATCTGGCTCCCGGCTTGAAGCTGTTTCCAGAGCCGCAGGAACGCTTCTTGCGTCAAATCGTGGGCCAGGTCGGCGTTAAGCCAACGGGCGTATACAAGCGCCCAGACTTCACGCTGATGGCGCTCGTAAACCGCGTCAAATTCCGACCCGGAGGATTCGTTCGGTCTGGAATTCATGACGCCATGCCTGCCTGATTCCGTGGCAGGCTTCCTTTCTTGCTTCGCAGATTGGACGAACGGGACTTGGAAACCTAACAACAAGACGAGGGCGTCGTCGCCGCGGATGAAGCAATTTTATCAAGGCCGCGGAGTTTCGGGAAGTGTGGGTAGAATCTGTGTGTTCGCGCAATTTCCGAGCCGGACGCGTGAGCGACGATTCTACGCCAGGGAATGTCCGGTCGTCGCTCACGCGTCCGGCTCGGTAGTATCGGGGAAATGGTCAAGCATGCTCGGCCCGATCTTTGCTCGCGAATGGCGCGTCTTGCCGCGCCGGGTCTCCAATGTTTGGCTTCGCGCCTTACATCTGGGGCTCCTCTGGGTGCTCCTGCTCACCGTTTGGCAGACCATGATCGGCTGGGAACGCTCGGCGACGCTGGGCGATCAGGCGCGATTTGGTCAGCTCGCGTTTCAGGTGCTCGTCTACGCGCAACTGGTGTTGTTGCTCTTCTTCGCCGCCCTTTCCGCGGCCAGTGCCTTTGCCCTCGAGAAAGATCGCCGAACGTTTCTTCTGGTGCTCCTCAGCGATTTGACGAACGCCGAGATCGTGCTCGGCAAAGGGCTCGGGAGTTTGCTGCCGATCGGCCTGATGCTGCTGGGGTCGGCGCCGGTGTTGTTTTTGCTGCAGCTCATGGGGGGCTTCGAACTTTTCCAGGCGGTGCAAGCCCTGGCCGTCCTGGGATCGACGGCTCTCGCGGCCGGCGCCCTGGGCGGACTGGTCGCCCTGTGGCGCGAGAAGACGTTCCAATCGCTGGCGCTCACCGTACTGTTCCTGGTCCTCTATCTTTGCCTGGTGCGCGGCCTGGGGCTCTTCGCGTTCGGCGCCGAACTACTGCGCTACCTGGATCCCTGGACGGCGCTGACGTATGTCGTCGAACCGCTGCGTGACGCCGGGGCGGAGTCGGTTGCCTGGAAGTATTCGCTGGCGATGCTGGGGATCGCAGGTGGAATGCATCTCTTCGCGATCGTCAAGCTGCGCGTCTGGAATCCGAGCGGCGAGCCGATCATGCAGCGCGAGTCGTCGGCCGAGATTGCGCACGAACGTCGGCACGCGGCTCCTGGTGCGGTGCGGCGCGTGTGGCCCAATCCGATCCTGTGGCGCGAAATCCGCACCCGCGCCTACGGCCGACGCGCGCTGCTCGTGAAAGGCGCCTACGCCGTCGTGCTCGGGCTCATCGCCTACTTCGCCCTGGGCGTTCTAGATCCAGGCCCCTGGGCGGCGGCGTACGGCCTGGCGCCCCTGGTCATCCTCAGTCTCCTGCTCATCTCCGCTCAGGCCGTCACCTCCATCACCTCCGAACGCGATCTCGGCGCCCTTGATCTCCTCATGGTCACCAAACTCTCCCCCCGCGATTTCCTGCTCGGCAAAACCCTCGGCATCCTCTGGAATGTCAAGGAATACATCGTGCCCCCGCTCGTGCTCATCCTCGTTTACGCCCTCCGCGGCCAACTCGCCACGCCCCCCGAACCCGCGCGCCTCACGGAATCCGCCCTCAGCCTCGTCGTCTGCTTTCTCGTCCTCATCGCGTTCACGCTCGTGCTCGGCATTCACGTCGCCCTGCGCAGCGCCAATAGCCGAGGCGCGGTGCTGCAAGCCCTCGGGACCGTGTTCTTCCTATCGGTCGGCACCATCCTGTGCATCTACCTGATCGTGGCGACAGGACGTTTCGCGTATCAATGGCTCAGTTTTTCCGGGTTCCTGATGGCGGCGGTGGGGGGACTCTGGTTCGTCCTGTGCGGCGATCGGCCCTCCGCGGCGCTCACGCTGGCCAGCTGGCTCTGCCCCCTCGCGGTCTTTTACGCCATTTCGAATCTCCTCATCGGCAAACCGGGCCGGCTCGAGTCGGCCGACCCGCTGCTGCCGTTCATCGTCACCGCCGGCGCCTTCGGCTTCGCCACCCTGGCGATGCTCATGCCGCTCCTCGCGGAATTCGAAGTCGCCATCGGCAAAGCTTCCGGCGGCGGCGATTGAGCACGCTTTCGCTACAATAACCGCCCCCAGCGTTCCCCCCTCGTCGATGAGATTTACATGCTGCCGCTCCCCGACTCCGTACGCGACGTCCGCCATCTCGAAGAACTCCTTTCCGAACCGTCGCCCCAGGCGATCGACACGCTGCGCCAGATCCCGGGCGATTTGCTGATCCTCGGCGTCGGCGGCAAGATGGGGCCGACGCTCGCACGCATGGCCCTGCGCGCCTCCCAGGCCGCGGGCTCAAAGCGGCGCATCATCGCCGTCTCGCGGTTTGGCTCCTCGGACGTTTTACGCGGACAGCTCGATTCCGCGGGGCTCGAGACGATCGCCTGCGACGTGCTCGATGCAGGGCAGTTGGCGAAGCTCCCGGACTGTCCGAACGTCATCTCGATGTTCGGCATGAAGTTCGGTTCGACGGGTCAGGAGGCGCTGACGTGGGGGCTGAATTGCCTGGCGCCGGGGATGGTCTGTGCACGATTTGCGAAGAGCCGAATTGTGCTCTTTTCGACAGGGAACGTTTACAGCATGAGGCCGGTGGCGCTGGGGGGCTCCGTGGAGACGGACGGCCTGGCGGCCAACGGGGAGTATGCAGCCAGCTGCATCGGACGGGAGCGGCTGGCCGAGTATCAGTGCGGCCGGTTCGGCATTCCGCTGGCGATTCTGCGTCTGAACTACGCCCTGGAGATGCGGTACGGCGTGCTGGTCGACGTCGCGCAGCGCGTCTGGCGCGAGGAGCCGATCGACGTGTGCATGGGATATCTCAACACGATCTGGCAAGGCGACGCGAATGCCCAGGCGATTTGCGCCCTGGCTTACGCGAGTCAGCCGCCGTGCATTCTCAACATCGCGGGACCGGAAACTTTGAGCGTCCGGCGCGTGGCGCTGCAGTTCGGCGAGCTGCTGCAAAAGCCGGTGCGGATCGAGGGGAGTGAGGGGCTGGAGGCACTCTTGAGCAACGGGCAAAAGGCGCAACGACTGTTCGGCTCGCCGCGGGTGGGGATTGCGGTGATGATGGCGTGGATCGCCGACTGGATTCGCCGCGGCGGCGCCACGCACGGCAAGCCGACGCACTTCGAAGTTCGCGATGGGAAGTATTAGAATTTCCGAGCCGGAAGCGTGAGCGACGAGCCGTGTGCTATTCGGGATTGATAACGAACAGCACGCGCAGCGAGCCCGGCTCGACGGCCGAGCGTCCCTGGACGAACCGCTTCGATTGCGGCGACTGGACGGCTTGATTGCTGACCGCGACTGCCAGGCGTTCTGCCGTCAGCGGGCGCGTCTCGGGCTTCGTGGGACGACGCGCGGGGAGTTGGGGCGATTCGAGCTGCTCACGCGACACGCCCAACGTTTTGCCCAGCTGCTCCGCGTCCTGGCTCGAGAAGCTCTCGATTTGCATGGCGCCGAAAGTCGCTTGCCGGCCGGATTTGTCGAGCGATTGCAGCACTTTCTGCAGCTCTTCGGGCTTCAGATTCTCGACGTAGACGAAGACCGGTTGGCCCTTGCTGATGCGGACGCGGGCTTCCGGATCGATGACGAGCTGAATGCCCTGGTCCTGAAATGCTTCGCTCAGACGGTCGAAGGTCTGCCCGTCGTTCTTGGCGACCATGCTTAAATGAACGGCGGGTTGTGCCTGCACTTCCAGCGCGAGTTGCGGCACTTTCTGCGCGACCTCGGCGAGCGCCAGCTTGGCGCCGGTGTTGAGCATCGGCTTCGGCGTGTCGACTTCGATCGGCCCCTGGGCGATGGGGCCGATCGAGTCCTGCGAACGATACGCGAAAAATCCGCCGCCAACCGCCAGGAGCACGCACGCGGCGACCGCAATTCCCGCCCAGCGCGGCGTGCGGCGCGCTGTCGGCTTCACCTGCGTCGGCGTCGGCTGCAGGCCGCGCTCGCGGATCGTCGCCAGCACGCTCTGCGCGAAATCGGGCGAGAGCTTCTTGGCCGGCAACTGTTTCAGGCGATGCGCGTTCTCGTGCAGCTCGCGCAGAAACGTCCGCGCTTCCGACGATTCGTTGAGCAAACGCAGCGCCGCCTTGCGTTCCCGACGCGTCAAAGCGCCGTCCACGAAGGCCGTCAACAATTCTTGAGTTCGCGCCGCTAACATGTTACTCGCCCAACTTTTCTTGCTTCTCGAGGATCGTTTTCAATTCCAACCGAGCCCGATGCAGTCGGCTTCGGATCGTGCCGATCGGCACCTGCAAAATCTCCGCCATCTCCTCGTATTTCTGCCCTTCCATATCCTTCATCACCAGCACCACGCGATGCTCGGTCGAGAGTTCCTGCAACGCCTGATGCACGCACCGTTCATCCTCGGCCATCTCGAGGGCATGCCCCGGTTGCGTGTGGATCGACGGATCCGCGGGATCGATCGCCGTTCCCTCGGGTCCGGCGTAGAGCCGAAGACTCTCGCGCTGTTTCCGCTTCAGCGTGATCGCCGCATTCACCGCGATCCGGTAAACCCAGGTGTAAAACCCCGAGTCTCCCTTGAAGGCGTGCAGTGACTGGTAGGCGTGCAAGAACGCTTCCTGCACGACGTCGGCCGCATCTTCGGGCCGACTCACCACCCGAAACACGGTGTTGTACAGACGATCCTGGTAACGTGACACCAGCGTGCCGAACGCCTCGGCATTTCCCTGCAAACATTCAGCGATGAGCCTGGCGTCGTCGGTCACGGGCGTTCTTCAGGTATTGGACGTGGCGGAGAACGAAAAGTTCCATGCATCTTAAAAATGCCCACGGATAGCCGTCCCTGGGCTTTCGCGGGAGCGCAAATCCTCTTGCCCACTATATGTACGGACGATTCGACATTCCGCCTAAACATTCGTACAAAAAGCTCGGCGAGCCAGGTCGCGTCAGCGCCTGGAGTCGCTCGCCACTCCAGGCGCTGACGCGACCTGGCTCGCCCGTCGGAAAACGCGCATGCCGATTTCGATCCGCTACGACGCCGGCACCCTGCTCCTGGAAGGCGACGCCGAGATTCTCGGCTCCCTCCCCGGTTGCCGATTCGACGACCGTACCAAGAATTTCCGCGCCGAGGGCCGCAGCTACCGCGCCATCGTCGAGACCCTGCTGCGCCAGAAAATCCCGTACGTCGATCAGGCGCGCGGCTACAAGCTGTCGCCGTGGACGTTGCGTTCGACGCGCGTGCCGTTTCCGCATCAGGGCGAAGCGGTCGAGACGTGGTGGAACGCCGGCGCCCGCGGCGTCGTCGTCCTGCCCACTGGCACCGGCAAGACGTTCGTCGCCGTCCTCGCCATCCACAAGTCGGCTCGTCCCAGTCTCGTCGTCACCCCCACCATCGACCTGCTCAACCAGTGGTACGCCGAACTCACGCTCGCCTTCGGGTCTCCGGTCGGCCTGATGGGGGGCGGGCATTACGACCTTCAACCCCTCACCGTCACCACTTACGATTCCGCTTACATCCACCTCGAACGCTGGGGCAACCGCTTCGGCCTGCTCGTCTTCGACGAATGCCATCATCTCCCCGGCCAGGGCTATTCTCAAGCCGCGATCGGCAGTCTCGCCCCGTATCGCCTGGGCCTCACCGCCACGCCCGAGCGCGGCGACGGTCGGGAGGACGTCTATCCCGAACTCATCGGCCCGATCCTCTTTCGCCGGGAGATCAGCGAACTCAAGGGCGAATTCCTGGCCGAGTATCGCGTGGAGCGGATCGAGGTCGACCTGGGCGAAGCGGAACGCCTCCGTTACGACGAGATGCGCGCGATTTACCGCGGCTTCGTGCAAAAACATCAGATCTCGCTCGGATCGCCCAGCGGCTGGCAGCGCTTTCTCGGAGCGACGTTCCGCGAGGAAGGGGGCCGGGCCGCGTTCCAGGCGTATCGCGAACAGAAACGCCTCGCCACCGCGGCGCCCGCGAAACTCCAACTGCTCGAAGTGCTTCTGCAGCGCCATGTGAACGACCGCGTCATCATCTTTACTTATGACAACGTCACCGTCTACCAGATCGCCCGTCGCTTCCTCGTGCCGGCGATCACGCATCAGACGAAGGCCCGCGAACGTCAGTCGATCCTCGCCAAGTTCGCGAACGGCGAACTCCCCGTCGTCGTCACCAGCCAGGTGCTCAACGAAGGCGTCGATGTCCCCGCCGCCAACGTCGGCGTCGTCCTCTCCGGCACCGGCAGCGTCCGCGAACACGTCCAGCGTCTCGGCCGACTCTTGCGCAAACAGACGGGCAAGCAGGCGCTTCTGTACGAAGTCGTCACCCGCGGCACCGGCGAGGAGTTCACGAGTCTGCGCCGCCGGCAACATCAGGCGTATCAGCCGTAGATTTCTGTGTTTTTCCCGTGACCGCGCCGTTGGAACTCGCTACGCTGGGGGCATGATCTCCGCCACCCTTCATCTCAAGGAACCCCGCCATGCTTCTGCGTCTCGCATCCTTCCTCGCCCTATTCGTCGCGCTGCCGCTCGCCGCTCAGGAAGCGTCCAAGCCGACGCTCGCTGGGTTTAAGAAAAACATCCTGAAA
>JBBQPM010000061.1:0-33621 GCA_038217425.1 Gemmatales bacterium | reverse complement strand
GTGCGTTGCAGTAACTTCAAATACAGGAAGCATTTACTCCCCTCTCCCTCCGGGAGAGGGGTTGGGGGTGAGGGGGAATAGCCGTGCTATTGAGTTGAGCCATTTCCCCCTCACCCCCGCCCCTCTCCCGGAGGGAGAGGGGAGAAGATAGCGCTGTAGTATTAGTTCACTTCAAGTTGAGGTGCTTCTTCCACAGCGCTTCGGTCGCCTTCGTGAAACGGACGTCGGTGCCGTGCCCGAGCAGCGGACTGGCGATCATCGCCTTGGGATCGGGGAGCTGGTTGAATGCCGCGTAGACGCTGGTGGGCGGACACACGGTGTCGATGAAGCCGACGCCCAGGAGCGATTTGCCTTTGAATCGGCTGGCGAAATGGACGGCGTCGAAATATCCGGCCGTCTCCTGAACTTTGGCCTTGAGTTCGGCGGGGGCGCCCTTCACCCAGTTGGGCCAACCGCTCACCCGCTGCGCTCGCTCGCCGCCGTGATCGCACAGCGCGGCGACGTTGGACGCGACGAGCTTCACCCCCGGATGCAAACCCGCCACGCACAGCGAAAGCCCGCCTCCCTGGCTGCCGCCTTGAACCGCCAGGTTGCCGTTAAAGTCGGATCGACTCGCCAGGTAGTCGGCCGCCCGATACCCCGCGAGAATCGCCAGGCGGAAGTACGACTTTTCGCGATCGTCCCAGCCGATGCGGCGATATTCCTCCAGTTCCTTCTTCTTCTTGGCCAGCTCTTCCTTGGACAGGTCGACGGGGAAATCGTGGATGACGATGTGCATGGTGATGACGGCGTGCCTGGCAAGATTCTTGTCCGGCGCGATGGTGTAGACGCCGGCGTAAGGAACCGTCAGGATCGCGGGAAACGGGCCGTCCCCCTTGGGCACGGTGAGGTAGCCGAAGACTCGGCGTTCGCCTTCGAGGCCGAGACTGATCTTGAAGGCGTCGAACTTGTCGCCTTTATGGTCGGTCCAGGGATCGAGCTTGGGATCGATCGGCGTTTCTTTGAGCTTGGCGATTTGCTGCTGCCAAAATTCGTCGAAGTCGGCCGGCGCGGGGCTCGCGGGTTTGATCTTGGTCGGATCGAAGGCCGCGGCGGCGAGGGCCGATTGCGTCTTGAATTGCAGGGTCAGTCGCAGAAAGCCCGGATGGTCGAGCCCTTCGCTGAGGCTATAGAATTTGTTCGCCTCGACGGGAAGTTTGCCGGTCCGGATCGGCTTGTAGCCGTCCTCGGTGAACGCGAACTGGATCTCGCCCGATTCCGGAATTTGAAAGACGAACTTCGCCTTTTGCCCGACGGCGTAAATGGCGTCTTCTTTTTCGACGCGCAGCACGATCGCGGCCGGCTTCTTGGTCTCCTGGGCGACCACGGGAATTGAGACGAAGGCGAGACATAAAAGAGCGAAGCGGCGCTGCATCATGGGGACACCGGATAAGTTTTGTCGAAAATCGTGGGCTATGTGAACCATACCTCGCGGCAGCGAATGGTCAACTCCATTCAGGGCGGATCGTACCCCCCCGGCGTCCAGGGATTGCATCGGCACACGCGCCACACGCCCTTGACGCCGCCGCGCAAGGGGCCATGCTTCTGGACCGCCTCGATGAAATAGACGCTGCAGCTGGGATGGAATCGGCACGTCTTGGGCAAAAGCGGGCTGATGACCGCCTGGTAAAAACGGACCGGCAGGATCAGTATCAAGGAGGCGAGGGTGCGGAACATGACGCCTCCCGCTGCAGCGAACGCAGTCGCCGACGCACCAGCTTCACCAGGCATTCGCGAATCACCGCCGTCGTCGGCGGCTTGGCCGTGCGCGGCACCAACACGATGTCCCAACCCGTGGGCAATTCGGGCCGGGCCAAACGGAACGCCTCGCGGTAGACTCGGCGAATGCGGTTGCGCTGGACGGCGCCGCCAAATTTCTTGCCGACCGACAACCCGAGCCGCGACCAGCCGAGTCCATTGGGCAGCAGGAAGACGCAGAGCCAATCGTCGCTGACGCTGCATCGGCGTTCGAAGACCAGGCGAAAATCCTGCGGGCGCAGGAG
Source organism: Gemmatales bacterium (assembly GCA_038217425.1). Classification (GTDB taxonomy): domain Bacteria; phylum Planctomycetota; class Planctomycetia; order Gemmatales; family Gemmataceae; genus JAIEPT01. The sequence goes on along the minus strand of JBBQPM010000061.1, from coordinate 31,579 downwards.
GTGTTCGTGCTTTCCGAGTTTTTGCGAGGGCATGCGTCATTCCCAAAAAGCGCCGGTGCGAGGCGTCTGCGGTTGGCGTTTCGCGAACTCTTCGAACCAGGCCTTGTCGGCGTCGCTTTCCGCCTTGGGAACGAGAATCTTGACGTCGACGTATTGATCGCCTCCCTTGATGCCTTTGCCGCGCAGGCGCAGGCGCTTGCTGCCGCTGGACGTACCAGGCGGGATCTTGACGGTGAGCTTGGAGCCGTCGACGGTGGGGACGTCGATCTTGGCGCCAAGGACGGCCTCGGCGAGCGTGAGGGGGACTTCGAGGAAGACGTCGTTGCCGTCGCGTTTGAAGTATTCGTGGGGTTCGATGCGAATTTTGAGGAGGAGATCGCCGCCGCGGGAGCCCTGGCCGCCGAGCCGAAGGGTTTTGCCTTCTTCGATGCCGGGGGGGATTTTGAGATCGACCTCTTTGCCGTGGACGCTGAGGGAGACTTTGCCGCCGACGGCGGCGACGAGGAAAGGGATGGAGGCTTCGACTTCTTCGGGGGGCGCCTGCCGGGGGGAGCGTCTGCCGCCGCGAGCGCCGCCGCCGCCGAAGAGATCGTTGATATCGACGCCGCCGGCGCCGCCGCCCATGGCGCTCAGGATGTCGTTGATATCGACGCCGCCGTCGCCCCAGCGGAACTGGGCGCCGCTGCCGGGATCGGGCCCGAACTTTGGCCCGCCGAACCCGACCTGATCGTAGATGGCGCGTTTCTTGGGATCGCTGAGGACGTCGTAGGCGTCTTGCACTTCTTTGAAGCTGGCCTCGGCCTGTTTGTCGCCCGGGTTGCGGTCGGGATGATACTTTCGCGCCAGGGTGCGATGCGCCTTGCGGAGGTCGTCATCGGAGGCAGTTTTGGCGACGCCCAGAACTTCGTAATGATCGCGTGGCATAGAGGGGTCGGGTTCCAACGGGGGGACGATGCACCTTTTTCGCAAACGACTTCTCCATTATAACAATTACGGGAACAGGGGCGTCGCGAAACCGAGCCGGTAGCGTGGGCGACGAGCCCGACGGCAGGTCGTAGTTCGTCGCTCACGCTTCCGGCTCGGATGGAAGGGCGCTTGCTCAGGTTTCGTCTGTCTCTACTGATGCTCGTGCAGTATGCAGTGTTGGGGGCGTGGATTCCGCTCCTGGCCCCTCACCTCAAGAATCTCGGCGTCACGCCGTACGACGCCGCCTGGATTTTTAATACCAACGCCCTCAGCACCATTCTCGCCCCTTTGGTCTGGAGCCAAATCGCCGACCGCTGGTTCCCCGCGCAGCGCTGCATCGCAGGCTGCGCCGCAATTGCCGGCACGTGCCTTTGGCTGCTTGCCGACCAGCAGCATCCCGCGAATCTAATCGTAGGGTTTTTCGCTTACTGGATGTTCCAGATGCCCGTCCTCAGTCTGGGGACGTCGCTCAGCTTCCGCCATCTCGAGCATCCGGAACGCGAGTTCGGTAAAATTCGCATGTGGGGCACAGTCGGCTGGGTCGCGGCGAGTTGGCTTTTGGCCCTGTGGTTCAACGTGCATCCCGAACAGACGGGAAGTCTCTCGTACAGCGACGCGCTGCGCTTCGGAGCGATCCTGACCTGGAGCCAGGGGATTTACGCCCTGACGTTGCCGCACACCCCGCCCACGCCGAGCGCCGTCCCGGTCGAGGGCCGCTGGCTGCGTCGTTCCGTCGATGCGCCGCTGCGTGCGCTGGCGCTCTTGCGCCGGCCGACGTTCGCGGTCTACTGCGTCTGCCTGTTCGGGGCGTACGTCACCTGGCCGTTCAATATGCAGATGATGCCGCTGCTCTTGCAAAAGCTCGGGCTCGACCGTTCGGATCTGCTCCTGGTGCTGACGATCGCGCAGAGTTCGGAGATCATGGGCCTGGGGCTGCTATCGTTCTGGCTGACGACCCTGGGCCAAAAGCGGACGATGTTGCTAGGCCTGACGGCATGGCTCGGCGCCCTCGCGGCGCTCAGCTGGGGAGAGCCGCTCGGGTTGGTAATCGCGTCGCTGGGACTGCACGGCCTGTACATCACGGGCTTCTTGATCGCGGGGCAGGTTTTCTTCAACCGCCAGGCAGAGCCCGACTTTCGCGCCAGCATGCAGGGGGTCTTCCTGGTCGTCAACGGCGCTGGGCTGTTGGTGGGGAACCTGCTGGTCGGTTGGCTGCGCACGCACGTGGGCGACGACTATCCGCGGGCGTTCTGCGTGGCGCTCGCGCTCGTGAGTGCGCTGATGGTTGTGTTCGTACTGGGCTTTCGCACGAAGGCCGACGCGTGAATCTCCGGTACCCCACGGATCGACTCACTTCACGGCTTCCTGCCAGGTTGCTTTCGTCCCGTGATGAAGCCGAGCCCCGACTTGCGTGATCACCTTGTGCGCCAGCGCACACGCCCCTTTCCCGGCTTTTTCCAGCGATTGGCCGTGCGTGAGGCCGTACAAGAAAGCGCCCGCGAACATATCCCCAGCTCCGGTCAAATCCCGGGGCTCACACGGAAGTGCCGGAACGTGGCAGGTTTCCGAGCCGTGCCCCAGGTACGCGCCGTGCGGGCCGTTCGTGACGACCAGGCTCGGGAAGCGCGTTTTGAGCGCGCGGAACGCCTCCTCCGCGGTCTTCGTCCCGGCCAGGGCACACGCCTCCGTCTCGTTCGCGAACAACAAGTCCGTCTCCTTGAGCGCCGCCTGCAGCGCCTCGCCGAAGACGTGAACGATGAACGCTTCCGAACAGGTGACGGCGACCCTCGTGCCATGCTTCTTGGCCAGGCGAATCGCCTCGAGAATCGCGGTTTGCCCTGTTGCGGGGTTGGCGAAGACGTACCCTTCGATGAAGAGCCAATCGGAATTCTTGATGCGCTCTTCATCGACGTGTTGAGCCGATAGATGGCTGGAAACCGCCAGGCAGGTCCGCATGGTACGCTCAGCGTCGGGCGTGACGATGACCACGCAGGTGCCGGTCGCTTGATTGACGATGACGGGGTTGCCGATGGCGATTTGCAGCTGCTCGAATTCACTCGCGTAAAAAAGACCATAGCGGTCATCGCCGACGCAGCCGATGAACGCCGACTGCCCGCCCAGCTGCGTGAACGCGATAACGGAGTTGGCGACCGATCCGCCGCTGACCAAACGGGGGTCTTCCTTCTGAAAACGCGTCAATAACTCGGTCTGTTCCGCGAGTTCCACGAGGCGTGTGGAACCTCGTTCGAAGCCGAGCGAGCGGAACTGCTCGTCGTTGACTTCTACAAAGATATCGACGATGGCATTGCCCAGTCCGCACAGTTGAAACTCGCGCATGAAGGTGATCCCGCAAAGATGGAAAGAAGTTTCCCTCATTGTGAGAAGTTTGCCGCGAAAGAGAACCTGCGGGAAAGGAAATTACGCGGGCGCCTTGACGGCAAGGGCCGTGCCGACTATGGTATCGGTTCCCACTTTTTGGCATCTGGCGGCAGAGAGGTGATACGTTGGCTGGTTTTTCGAACGAACGAATTCGCATTCGCATGGAATCCTTCGACCACGAAGTGCTCGATCGGACCGCCAAGGAAATCGTCGACACCGCGCAACGGACCGGCGCCATCGTGCACGGGCCCATTCCGCTGCCGACCCGAATTGAACGCTACACGGTTTTGCGGAGCCCGCATATCGACCGTAAATCACGCGAGCAGTTTGAGATCCGCACGCACAAGCGACTGGTCGACATCCTGCAGCCAACCGGCAAGACGATCGAGGCGCTGAACAAGGGCCTGAGCCTGCCGCCCGGCGTCGATATCAAGATTCGCGTGCTGTCAGGCTCCGGCGCTGCCAGCGCTTAGACGCGAACCCACAACCCAGGCCTTCCTTCGGGGAAATGCGACCTGGGTTTTTTGTTTGTCTTCGCCAAATCGACTTGGCGAACACATGGAAGATTCATAGTTTGAACCGTCCCGGAATTGCGCGGGGCAGTTGACGGAGTTTTTGGAAAGGGATCAAGCCGTGGCCGAGCCTAGCTCCTTGAATTTGCAAGTGCTGAACGCCCAGGGGGAGCCCGTGGGGTCGGTGGAGATCGATCGGGCCGACCTCGGCGGCGAGATCAACAAGCAGTTGCTGCACGACGTCGTTTTGATGTACCGAGCCAATCAGCGTGCCGGCACCCACTCGACCCTGCGCCGCGGAGAAGTCGCCGGCAGCACCAAGAAATTGTTCCGCCAAAAGGGGACCGGCAACGCCCGCGTCGGCCCGCGCCGCACCAACAAGCGCCGCGGCGGCGGTACCGCGAAAGGCCCCAAGCCACGCGACTACGAATACCATCTGCCCAAGAAGGCCGTGCAGGCCGCCACCCGCATGGCGATTCTCAGCAAACTGCAAGATTCCGAGACCGTCATCATCGACGATCTGGGCCTCAAGGAAATCAAGACCAGGACCGTCAACAAGATCCTGGGCGCCCTCAAGATCGAAGGCTCCTGCCTCATCGGCATCGCCAAGAGCGAAATCGACGAGAAGCAGACGATCTACAAGTCGGCGCGGAATATTAATGGCGTGAAAGTCGCCTCGACCATATTGTTCAATGCTTACGACGTGCTCCGTCCGAAGCGGCTCCTTCTCACCAAGTCGGCCGCCCAGGAGTTGTTCAAGTCGGCGAAGTGGAAATAAGGAGTGCCGTCATGGCCATTCGTCAGCGAACCATGGGACCGAAACTCGAGGCGCACCAGGTCATCCTGGCGCCCCTCGTGACCGAAAAAGGAACCCACCAGTCGACCCGGGCGAACCACAATGCGTACGCCTTTCAGGTGAACCTGTGGGCGAACAAGATCGAGATCAAGGCGGCGGTCCAAGAACTGTTCAACGTACGCGTCGAAAAGGTTCGCACCGCGCTTCGGCTCGGCAAGAAGCGACGCTATCGTTTCAAGGAAGGGAAGTTGGCCAACTGGAAGAAGGCGATCGTCAAGCTTCATCCGGAAGATAAGATCGAATTCTTTTAGGGCAAGCGGGGCGGCGTGAGTCCCCCGATGTGGCGAGCGGGGTGGCGTAAGCCCCCCGGTATTTCGAAGAAGAAGCCGTTTGCGGAAGGGTTCAGTCATGGGTATCAGGCAATACAAACCGACTTCAGCGGGCCGTCGCGCCGGCTCCGTCAGCGATTTCGTCGAAATCACGGACCGCAAGAAGAAGCCGGAAAAGTCGCTGCTCACGAAGCAGGTCAGCTCGGGCGGACGCAACAATCAGGGCGTCATCTGCGTTCGCTTCCGTGGGGGCGGACACAAGCAGATGTACCGCATCATCGACTTTCGTCGGCGCAAGGACGACGTCGCCGCCAACGTCGTTGCCATCGAATACGACCCCAACCGCAGCTGCCGTATCGCACTGCTGCAGTATGACGACGGTCAAAAAACATATATCCTCGCCCCCGACGGCCTCAAGGCCGGCGACAAGGTTCAGAGCGGCGCTGAAGTCGAGCCGCGCGTGGGCAACTGCATTCCGCTGAGACGCATCCCGCTCGGTATGACGATTCATAACGTCGAAATGCAGCCCGGTCGCGGCGGGCAAGTATGCCGCAGCGCCGGCACGGCCGCCACCCTCTCTGCTCGCGAAGGCGATTGGGCGCAGATCACGATGCCGTCCGGCGAAGTTCGTCGCGTCAGCGCCGAATGCCGTGCGACCATCGGTACGGTCGGCAATTCCGATCACATGAACGTCAAGCTCGGCAAAGCAGGCCGAAGTCGCTGGAAGGGTCGCAAACCCCACAACCGCGGCACGGCGATGAATCCGGTCAGCCATCCGATGGGCGGCGGCGAAGGACGTACCGCAGGCGGCCGCCATCCTTGCTCGCCCACGGGCGTGCTCGCCAAGGGGGGGAAGACGCGCAAGAAACGGAAACCGTCCAACAAGGCGATCATTCGCCGACGTCGTCCTGGTCCCCATTACGCATAGTGTTCGTAGAAATTGGCTGGCCGTTTGACGTTCGTGTTTCTACAATAGTTGCTCCGCTGGAGTGGGTTAAGTTATGAGTCGTTCGCTGAAAAAAGGTCCGTACGTCGACGAGAGACTTTTCGCAAAAGTCGAGAAGGCCCGTAAGACCGGCAGCCGCGAGCCGATCAAGACTTGGGCGCGCGACTGCACGATCGTCCCGGACTTCCTGCAAGTGACGTTCATGATTCACAACGGTCGGCAGTTTACGAAGTTGTACGTAACGGAAGATATGATCGGTCATAAGCTGGGCGAATTTTCGCCCACGCGAACTTTCCGAGGTCATTCGGGCGGCAAAGCCAAGTCGGCGGCGCCTGGTAAGTAAACATCCCGGGGTGGAGCAGTGGTAGCTCGCCAGGCTCATAACCTGGAGGTCGTAGGTTCAAATCCTGCCCCCGGAACTTTTTTGCTGGTATGAGGTTGCGATGGATTTCAAGGCGATTCACAGACACTCGGATATGTCGGCTCGAAAGATCCGCCCCTTCGCGCAGCTCATTCGCGGTCGGTACGCGGACGAAGCGGTCCAATTGCTCAAGTTCTATCCGAACAAGAGCGCTCGGCTGCTCGAGGCGGTCGTCAAGAGTGCGATGGGCAATGCGGAAGACCGCGGCTCAGACCCGACCGAGTTGATCGTCAAGGAATCGCGCATTGACGGCGGGCCGACGATGAAGCGGATCATGCCCCGCGCTCGCGGCACGGCTTACCCGATCAAGCGCCGATACTCGCACATCGTGGTCGTCCTGGAGACGCCCCCCGAAGAGTAATCCTCCCGCATCAAGTTTGTGTCCCACGCGAGTCGTGGTGTTTCGCCCCGCCTCGCAGTGGGCTTATTTGTTTGGATGATTGTTATGGGTCAAAAAGTTCATCCGACGTCTTTTCGCACCGGCATCATGCTGGACTGGAAGTCCACGTGGTTCGCGAACAAGCAGGACTTCGCCGACCTGCTCATCGAAGATTTGCGCATCCGCGATTACGTCAAGAAACGTTATCGCCAGGGAATCTCGAAGATCCGCATCGAACGGACGCGCGAGAAGGTTGTGGTCTTCATCTACTCGGCTCGCGTCGGCATGATCATCGGTAAGAAGGGTCAAGAGGTCGACAAGCTCACCAAGGATCTCGAAACGCTATGCCATCGGCACATCGAGGTCAAAACCGTCGAGATCAATAATCCGGAGACCGACGCCCAGTTGGTCGCGGAGGATATCGGCGAACAGCTGGAAAAGCGTCAGAGTTTTCGTCGCAGCATGAAGAAGACGATGGACCAGACGATGGAGGCGGGCGCCCGGGGGATCCGTGTGCAGCTCGCGGGTCGGCTCGGCGGTTCGGAAATGGCGCGTTGCGAGAGCGCCATGGACGGCAGCATCCCGCTTTCGACGTTGCGGGCCCGGATTGATTATGGCTTCCACGAAGCCAGCACGGCACAAGGAAATATTGGGATCAAGGTGTGGATTAACAACGGAGACTTCCTGGACTCCGAAGAGGTGCAAAATGCCGCAAATGCCCAAGCGCGTAAAGTTTCGAAAAAGCCAGCGCGGAAAAGTACGCGGTAACGCCACGCGTGGAAACACGGTAGCCTTCGGCGATTTTGGCTTGCAGGTTCTCGAGGGGGGTTGGCTGAGCGCGGAAGTGATCGAGGCGGGTCGCGTTACCGCGGCTCACTTCACTCGCGGCGAAGGTCGGCTCTACATCCGGGTTTTCCCGCACAAGTCGGTCACCGCCATCCCGCTCGAAACCCGTATGGGTAAGGGTAAAGGGGAACCGGAGTTTTGGGCCGCGGTCGTCAAGCCAGGCATGTTGATTTTTGAGTTGGCGGGTTTGCCGGAGGCGGCGGCCCGGGAATGTTTGGCGCGCGTGGCGTACAAGATGCCGTTCAGGTGCCGCTTCATCGCCCGCCGTCAGAATGCGTAAAGGAAACAGGCAATGGCCAAGACAACCGAATACCGCGAGATGAACGACGAACAGATTCATCTGACGCTCAAGGAAGTGGTCAAGAACCTCTTCCACCTGCGTTTCCAGTCGGCAACGGACCGCCTCGAGACGCCGAGTGAGATCAAGAAGGCAAAGCGCGAGGTGGCGCGGATTAATACGATCCTGCGCGAGCGTCAATTGGGCGTTCGCGGACAAAAGTCGATTGGTGCAGGGAATTAACGATGACCGTGGAACGCAGTAATCGTCGGCTGGCCCAGGGCGTGGTCACGAGCGACAAGATGCAGAAGACGCGCCGGGTCGAGATCCCTCGCCTGGTCAAGCACGTGCGCTACGGCAAATTCATCAAGCGCCGCACCGTGTGCTACATGCACGACGAGAAGAACGAGACGCGCGTGGGCGACCTCGTGGAAATCATGGAGACCCGACCGCTGTCCAAGAGCAAGTGCTGGCGGTTGGTGCGGGTCGTAAAGAAGGCGCCGACGCAGGCGCCGGCGGCTGCCGATGTTGCCGCCGCCGAAATCAAGTAAAGAAGGGGTTCGCTCGTGATTCAGCATTACACTTACTGCGATGTGGCAGACAATACCGGCGCCAAGACCTGCATGTGCATCAAGGTCCTGGGCGGCACGCGTCGCCGTTACGCCGGCCTGGGCGATATTATCATCGCCAGCGTCAAGAAGGCGCTCCCCGGCGGCGAAGTCAAACCGGGCGACGTCGTCAAGGCGGTCGTGGTTCGCGTCAAGCGGCCCACCCGGCGCGATGACGGCAGCTACGTTCGCTTCGATAGCAACGCACTCGTCATCCTGAACAAGGAAGACGAGAATCCGCGTGGCACCCGTATTTTCGGCGCCGTGGCGCGCGAGCTGCGCGACAAGGGCTATTTGAAGATCGTCAGCCTGGCGGCCGAGGTGGTGTAGGGTACGAACTGGGCCGGAAGCGTAAGCGACGGACTCTGTGATACGAGATTTCTATGGACATTCGCACCAAAGATTTGGTGGTCGTTACCACCGGCGACGACGCAGGCAAGACGGCTCGTGTGCTCCGCATTTTGACGGACAAGGGTAAGATCGTCGTCGAAGGCGTCAATCGCGTGTATCGCCATGTGAAGCCCAATCGTCGCAATCAGCAAGGCGGCCGGCTTTCCAAGGAAATGCCTATCGACGTCTCGAACGTCCAGCTGGTATGCCCCTCGTGCAACAAGGGCGTGCGCGTCGGTCGCCGGGAAGTAAACGGCGTGAAAGAGCGCTTCTGCAAGAAGTGCGACAAGACCCTGAGCGTGATCGTAGATAAAAACAAAGCTCGCTAACCCGAGATGTGCTGAACTTCGCGTCCTATTGTTTTGAGGTGGGCCATGGCCCGGTTGCAAGATCGATTCAAGACTGAGATTCTGCCCAAGCTGGCGCAGAAGTTCAATCGTACGAACATCCTGTCGCTCCCCAAGCTGCAGAAGATCGTGGTCAACATGGGCGTCGGCAAGGCGCTTCAGGACAAGAACCGCATGGAGCAAGCGGCCGAGCAGCTCAGCCAGATCGCCGGGCAGCGTTCGCAGATCACGAAGGCCCGCAAGGCGATCGCGGCCTTCCGCCTCCGCGAGAACAACGAGATCGGCTGCCGGGTGACGCTTCGCGGCAAACGGATGTACGAGTTTCTCGATCGGCTCATCAGCGTCGCGCTGCCTCGTATTCGCGACTTTCGCGGCATCAATCCCAAGAGCTTCGACGGCAACGGCAACTATAGCCTGGGCCTTTCGGAGCAGATGATGTTTCCCGAGATCGATCCCGACAAGGTGAATTTCTCGCAGGGGATGGACATCACCTTCGTCACCAATACCCGCGTGGACGACGAGGCGCGTGAGCTCTTGCGTCAGTTCGGAATGCCGTTTCGAGAAGAGTAAGCTAACCACCCTGGAATCGGAACTATGTCGACCGACGCAAAATTTGTTGACTTTCAGAAGTCGCTCAAACTGCTGGAGCACGACCGGAAAAATCCGGAGAAGAAGAAGCTTCGGCCACGCGACAAAATCAAGATTCGGCTCCGTTGCCGAATTTGCGGCCGCCCGCGAGCGGTCTATCGTAAATTTGGGATCTGCCGCATTTGCTTTCGGAACATGGCCAGCGACGGCCTCATCCCGGGCGTGCAAAAGGCGAGTTGGTAAGGGGAACACAAGCCATGATGACCGATCCGATCGCCGACATGTTGACGCGCATTCGTAACGGCAACCGCATCGAAGCGCCTGCCGTCGATATGCCCTTCACCAAGCAGAAGCAGAACATCGCCCAGGTGCTCAAGGACGAAGGTTTCGTCCTCGATTTCCAGGTGGGCAAGTTCGCCAGCGTGAACGGCCACAATGAGTTCCAGTCGCCGGTCGATGAAGCCGACCCGAAGAAGACGCTACGCGTCTTCCTCAAGTATGGCCCCGACGGCGAGCGGGTGATTCGCAAGATCGACCGCTACAGCAAGCCGGGGTGCCGGGTGTACAAGGGTTACACGGAACTCAAGCCAGTTTTGGACGGACTGGGGATTTCGATTTTAAGTACCAGCAAGGGCGTGATGAGCGATCGTCAGGCCAAGGCCCAACGCGTGGGCGGCGAACTTCTTTGCCAGGTGTGGTAGGCCAGACGAGGGCGTCTGGGACGATAGGCCAGACGCTCTCGTCTGGCCCGGTAGGCCAATAGATCGGGGATTTGTCATGTCGCGAATCGGGAAACAACCGGTTGCCATTCCTGCGGGCGTCAAGATCGCCGTCGCCTCGGGGAAGATCAAAGTCGAGGGGCCGAAGGGGAAGCTTGAGTTCGAGCATCATCCGCAAATGACGGTGGCGCTGGACCAGAAGGCGAACGTCGTGAACGTCACCCGGCCCGATGACGAACGCCTCAATCGCGCCCTGCATGGCCTGACGCGTGCGCTCATTCAGAACATGGTCGATGGCGTCACCAAGGGTTACGAGAAAAAGCTCAAGATCGAAGGCGTCGGTTTCCAGGCGGCGATGGACAAGGACAAGAAATCGGTCGTCCTCACCGTCGGCTACGCCAACCGCATCGTCAAGACTCCTCCTGAAGGAGTGACGGTCGAGCTGAGTGACCCGACGACGATCATCGTCAAGGGCGCCGACAAGCAGAAGGTCGGCCAGTATGCCGCCGAGGTTCGCGCGGCTCGGAAGCCGGAACCCTACAAGGGCAAGGGCATTCGCTACGAAAATGAAGTGGTTCGTCGCAAGGAAGGCAAGTCGTTTTCCAGCGGCGGATGATCGGTTACCTGAGTTAGCGCGGAGTGGGTCATGGATCAGCAAAAAGCAAAGAAGGTACGCCAGCTGCGTCGACGTCGTCATGTGCGCAATCACGTGATTGGCTCGGCCGCTCGGCCTCGGCTCACGGTGTTTCGTAGTTCGAAACACATTTACGCCCAGCTCATCGACGACCTGACGGGCGTCACGCTGGCGGCTGCGAGCAGCGCGAAGGACAAGGCGTACGGCGGCAACGTGAAGTCGGCGAAGGAAGTCGGCGCCAAGCTCGCGGAGGCGGCAAAGTCCAAGGGAATCCAGGCCGCCGCCTTCGATCGCGGACATTACCGGTATCACGGCCGAATCAAGGCCCTGGCCGACGGAGCCCGCGAAGGCGGACTTCAGTTCTAACCATTTACGGAGCACGGCAACATGGCGAAAGATCGTGATCAGCGTTCCGACGGCTTGGAAGAGCGAGTGGTGAAGATTCGCCGTTGCGCCGCCGTCGTCAAAGGGGGCCGGCGCTTCAGCTTCAACGCGCTCGTCGTCGTCGGCGACAAGAACGGGCGCGTCTCCTGGGGTTACGGCAAGGCGAACGAGGTTCCGCCCGCCGTCGAGAAGGCCGCCAAGGACGCGCAGGAGACGCTCAAGCGTCAGAAGCGCGTCTCGCTCAAGAACCACACGATCCCGCACCGCGTCATCGGCAAGTTCGGCGCCAGCAAGGTCGTCATGGTCCCCGCCGGTCCCGGTACCGGCGTCAAGGCGGGCCCGGGCGTTCGAGACGTCCTTGAAGCGGCCGGCGTTCACAATATCCTGACCAAGACGCATGGCAGCACCAATCCCATCAACCTCGTCAAGGCGACCATTCAGGGTCTCCTACAGCTGCGGACGAAGGAAGAAGTGGAATCTTTGCGGGGAGTGTCGATTTAATGGACCTCAGCACAATTCATCACGGCATCCAGAAGCGCAAAGGCAAGAAGCGCGTCGGCCGAGGCATCGGTTCGGGCCACGGCAAGACCGCCTCGCGCGGCGCCAAGGGGCAGTACGCCAGCGCCGGCGCCAAGAAGCCGAGCTGGACGTTCGAAGGCGGCCAGATGCCGTTCTTCCGCCGAATGCCCAAGCGCGGTTTCAGCCATGCCACCTGGGACAAGGATAACTACGTTATCAACGTCGGCGACATGAATGACGTGTTCGACGACGGCGCCTCAGTCGATCTGCAGGCCCTTAAAGATGCGGGCGTCTGCAACGGGAAGTACGACGGCCTCCGCGTGCTGGGCACCGGCGAGTTGACCAAGAAGCTGGTCATCCGGGCCAACCATTTTTCGAAGTCGGCTGCGGAGAAGATTGCTGCCAAGGGCGGAACTGCCGACCTGATCCCGGCGCCCAAGAAGCCGGTCAAGAACAAGATGAAAAAACGCGAACCCAAGGCCTAAGGAAATGCCTGGTTGATCGCCGGCGGGGAAAAGGGCTGGGATTCTTCTCTTGCCTTTTTCCCTTCTTCATTTTACCCTGGCGATCACCTTGGAGGAGAAGGAAGCACCATGGCCACCGCTACGCTCAACCGCCCCGGCTTTCTCGCCTGGATCGCCCAGTCGCCGCTCGTCACTATTTTTCGCATCAAAGAGCTGCGCCAAAAGATCTTCATCACCTGCCTTTTCCTGGCCATCTACCGCGTCGGCTTCCATATCCCGCTGCCGATGATCAACCAGATCAACCTCGGCAAGAACCGCGGCGACGATGAAGGCCTGCTCGGTATGATCTCCATGTTCTCGGGCGGCAACCTCAGCCAAAGCACCATCTTTGGCCTCGGCATCATGCCGTACATCTCCGCCTCGATCATCTTCCAACTCCTCACGGCCGTCTATCCGCCGCTCGAGAAGCTCTCGAAAGAAGGTGAAGCCGGGCGCAAGAAGATTAACGAGTACACGCGTTACTTCACGGTCCTCATATGTCTCGTGCAATCCTATATATGGATTTCCTATATCGCACGAACGGACCAGGGAGGTAGCAGCGACATGGTCTTGCGCGCCCATAGCGGACCATGGGACATTTTCTTATCCGTAATGATCATGACGACGGGAACCGTCATCATGATGTGGATCGGCGAACAGATTGACGAGTACGGCATCGGCAACGGCATCAGCCTCATCATCATGGCCGGCATCGTGGCGCGTATTCCGGATGCGACGCTCATGCTCTTCACCGAGAACGGACGGCCGAAGTGGTCGGTGTTCCAGCTGGGCGGTGACGGTACGGCCGGCAGCATCGGACTCGAGAAAGTCTTGGTACTGGTCTTACTCTTCGTCGGCGTGGTCGTTGCGGTCGTTGCAATCACCAAGGGACAGCGGCGCATTCCCACGCAGTCGGCCAAGCATGTTCGCGGCCGGCGCGTCTACGGCGGCACGCGTCAAAACCTGCCGCTCAAGATTAACCAGGCCGGCGTCATGCCTGTCATCTTCGCTGGCAGCTTCCTCATGATCCCGACCTTCGTGTTCAAGTGGATGGCCATGCGGTCGACCTGGGCGCAGAGCCTCTACTCGGCGTTCGAGCGACAGGGCTTCCTCTACAATCTCTTTTACATGGCCCTCATTTACTTTTTCTGCTACTTCTGGACGGCCATCACCTTCAATCCCAAGGACGTCGCCAACAACCTCAAGGATGTCGGCAGCTTCATCCCCGGTTACCGCCCGGGCAAGAGCACGGCCGACTACCTCGAACGGGTCATCACCCGCATCACGTACGTCGGCGCCGCGTTCTTGGCGGTCATCGCGATCATCCCGAGCGTCGTCTCTGCGGGCCTGGAGATTAACCCGCTCATCGCCAGCTTCTACGGCGGCACCGGTCTGCTCATCGTCGTCAGCGTCGCGCTCGACCTGGTGCAAAAGATCAACAGCCATCTCGTGATGCGAAATTACACCGGCCTCACCGAGGATTAGTGCTTCGCGAACTGCGATTCGAAATGGTACCCCCGAGGCCGGCGCCTTGGGGGTTTCTTTTTTTGCAAATCGCTTCGACTCGTAGGGCAAGCGGCTCGCTTGCCTCTGACGCGAAAGGCAAGCGAGCCGCTTGCCCTACGAGCAGATTTCTATTGCGATTGGTATTCACCCAAATCTCAGAGTAGCGTCATGAATCATGCCACACTCACCGATCGCCTCAAGAAAATCGTCGGACCCGAAGGCATTTTGACGTCGCCCTCCGATCTCGTCGTCTATGAGTGCGACGGCTACACCATCGAAAAGAATAAGCCCGACGTCGTCGTCTTTCCGACGTCAACCGAACAGATCGTGTCGATCGTCAAGCTGTGCGGCGAGGCGGGCGTGCCGTTCATCCCGCGCGGCGCCGGCACGAGCCTGGCCGGCGGCTGTCTCCCTGTCGGCGGCGGCGTGATGATCGCGCTCACGCGCATGAAGCGCATCCTCGAAGTCAATTTCCGCGATCGCTACGCCGTCGTCGAGCCCGGCGTCGTCAACCTCTGGCTCACCAATCATCTCAGACCCAGCGGCTATCACTTCGCTCCCGATCCGTCGTCGCAAGGCGCCTGCACTATCGGCGGCAACGTCGCCACCAATTCCGGCGGGCCGCACACGCTCAAGTACGGCGTCACCGTCAATCATGTCCTCGGCGTCGAACTGATCTTGCCCGACGGCAGCGTCGTGCAGACCGGCGGGCCCGTGGAGGATCAACCGGGCTACGATCTCACGGGAGTCATCGTCGGTTCCGAAGGGACTTTCGGCGTCGCCGCTCGCACCTGGGTCCGCATCACGCGTAATCCCGAAGCGTACCGCACGCTTTTAGGCGTCTTCGAATCGGTGGACGATGCGACGAATACCATCAGCGACATCATCGGCGCCGGCATTATTCCGGGGGCGCTCGAGTTGCTCGACCAGTTGATTCTCAAGGCGGTCGAGGAGGCATTCAAGTTCGGCTTTCCGCTGGACGCCGGCGCCGTGCTCATCATGGAGGTCGACGGCCTGGAGGCGGGGCTCGACGCGGATGCCGAGCGGATCGCGCAGATCGCCAAGAAGAACAACGCCCGCGAGGTGCGCCATGCAAAGACGGAAGCGGAAAGGCTCTTGTTATGGAAGAGTCGCAAGCAGGCGTTCGGCGCCGTGGGGCGTTTGGCGCCAAGCTATTGCACGCAGGACGGCGTGGTGCCGCGGACCAAGTTGCCGCACATTTTGAAAGTGATCTCGGCGATCGGAAAGAAGTACGATCTCCGGATCGCGAACGTCTTCCACGCCGGCGACGGCAACATTCATCCGATCCTGCTGTTCGACGAACGCGATGCGGACCAGGTGCGCCGCGTCATGGACGCAAGTCACGAGATCCTGGACGAGTGCATCCGCGTCGGCGGCAGCGTGACCGGCGAGCACGGCATCGGCGTGGAGAAGATCGATTTCATGCCGAAGCTCTTTTCGCCGGAGGATCTCGGCATGATGATTCGCCTGCGGCAGGCGTTCAATCCGGAGAACCGCTGCAGCCCGGCGAAGATGCTGCCGACCGCGGGGGCGTGCATCGAGCAGAGCAAAGTGGCACGGCGGGCGGCGCTGTGATTTGATATTCTGGATGGGACTATTCGAACCTCGGAGGTTTCCCATGACCGAAGCCGTTGCTGAGCTTAAATCCAAGATTGATAATCTGTCCATCGCGGAACGGGAGGAACTGGCGAACCTGCTGTTCGCTTCCTTAGACCAAGAGCAAACGCAAGAAAGTTGGCGTGCTGAGATCAATCGCCGACTCGATGAAATTCGCACTGGCGCCGCTGCCGGCCGACCGATTGAGGACGTCCTGAGGGAGGCGAGAGGGCGCTTTCCATGAAGCGCGTCGTGATACAGGCAGATGCCGAAATTGAGTTTTGGGAAGCGCTCGAATACTACGAAACCCAACGCGCCGGTTTGGGCGGCGAGTTCCGCAACGAGTTCGAAGCGGCGCTGGATCGAGTTCGCGAGAACCCTTTGGCGTACGCGATTGAAGACGATTCGGGCGTACGCTTTTGCCCGCTGCACCGATTCGCCTACATGCTTGTTTACTTCGATCAAGAAGACCGAATCTGGATCGTCGCCGTCGCACACCAACATCGCCGGCCAGGTTACTGGGCGCGGCGAGCGCCTTTCTAGATTTTCCTCGTTTAGCGCTCGCAAACGATTCTGCGAGCGCTAAACGAGGAGAAAAGAATCACCGCTCCGCGGCGGGGATGTGGATTGCCGCGAAGGCGCACAGGCCGAAGCCAGTCGGGCGGATGTGCTTCGGGCGATGCTTGTCCGTCGGATGGCCGTTGAAGTTGACGTACAGGGTCGAGCCGTCGCCGCTGATTTTCATGCCATACGTGCCGCCGGGAATGTAGTCGAGTTCGCGCTCCAGATGCGGCGCGAGGAAGCCGAGCACCTTTCGGCGAGCGGTGGCGATCTCGTATTGCAAGATCGGCGTGCCGCTGCGGAACGCCTGGCCGTGGGCTCCGGGCAAGTAGTAGACGAAACGCTCGTCGGGCGAAAGCTCCGCGACGGTGACGTAATCGCCGAGCATCCAGGCGGGGCCGAGCAGGGTGAGTTCGTCCTTGGCGGTGACGTAGCGCCAGAGCTGGCCGGGATTGTGGGTGGAGCCGTAGATGGCGCCCTCCTTCGATTCGCGGGTCGAAGCACGCATGCCGGGCGACTTGCCGAAGCTCGAGCGCGTCGCGGCCGTGACGTTCTTGGCGCGGTCGTGTTTCCACAGACTTCCTTGAGGCCCGTTGAAGTAGGCGGAACCGTCGCGCCCCAGGGCGAAGTTACGGTTGAAGCCGACCGAGCCGTCTTGGCCTACGTGCACGGGTTTCTTCGTGTCGAGGCTCAGCGCCCACAGGGCGTTGCCGCCCCCTTCGAGATTGCACCACCACACATTGCGTTCGCGGTCCAACAGCGAGGTCGCCGTGCAGCGCGGCTTCGGCAGGTCGGCGAAGACGGTCGTTTCGCGTTTGCGCGGGTCGTAGCGGTAGAGCTGCCCGCCGGGGAGGCGCTCGGTCCAGGTGACGCGCGGCAGGATCGCCCGGGCGCCGTCGTTGAGCGTGCAGCTGAAGTAGATGTTGCCGTCGGCGGCTTCGTCGATCTTGGCATGCACCTTGGACCAGCAGGGCTGGCCTTTTTGTTTGGGAATGACTTGATTCATGTCGACGATCTGGGTGAGGGTCTTGGCCTGCGGATCCCAGGCGTAGAGGAAGCAGCGGGCGTCGCCGCCGACGTCGTCGCCGTGATCGCCGATGGCAACGTAGACGATGCCGGTGCGTGCCAGGCAGATGTCGCCCCAGGAAGACCAGAGTCGGCGGCCGGCGGCGTTTTCGCCGAGGTTGCCGTGGTAGGCGAGTTCGACGGTCGGCGCGGCCTTGGCGACGGTGAACGCGGCGGCGCCTTCTTGCCGGGCGAGTTTGGCGACGTTTTCAGGGACGTCGAGGAAGCGGTCGGAGCGGAGCGTCACCACGCCATTCTTGGCGCCCGGGAGCGGGGGCGGATAATCGGCCGCCGGTTGGGCGCTGGCGCGGTCGGCGAATGCCAGCGGCGCGGCCAGCGCCAGGCCGGCGCCGAGAAAGGTGCGACGTGTCGGTTGGATCATGGGAGTACTCGAAGAGAGGAAGTTACAGGAAATACTACGCATTCTCACTTGCTGTGGGCCGCGAACCAGGCGAGCGTGCGCCGCAGGACGTCCTCGCGGTGCAGCGGTCCGCGGATGCCGTGCCCTTCGCCCGGATAGATGACGAGCTGCGTCGGCACGCCCCGCGCCGCGAGGGCTCGATAGTACGCTTTCCCCATCGGCAGCGGGCAACGGCGGTCGTTCTCCGAATGCAGGATAAGCGTCGGCGTCGAAACCTTCTCGACATAAGTCAATGGGCTCATCTTACGGTAACGTTCCGGCTGCTCCCACGGTTTGCCGCCGAGCTCCCATTCGGTCCAGGAGGGGATGTCGCTGAGACTCCACATCATGGTGTGGTCGGTGACGGGATTGATGGCGACGCCGGCCTTGAACTGCGTGGTTTGACCGACGAGCCAGGTCGTCATGAACCCGCCGTAACTGGTGCCGTAGAGATATTGCTGATTTTTGTCGGCGAGGCCCTCTTTGACGAGAGCGTCGATGCCGGTGAGGATGTCGCGCATGTCGCCGCCCCCCAGGTCGAAGCGGTCGGCGTCGATGAACTTCTGCGACATGCCGCTGGAGCCGCGGAAGTTGGGCTGAAAGACGAGATACCCCTGGGCGGCGAGGATCTGATTGGTGAGGTCGAACTTCAGCGCCGCCCGGCCATGCGGTCCGCCGTGCGGGTAGACGACGATCTTGTACGGCGCCTTGGCGACCGACGCGGGCGGGACGGTCAGCACGCTTTCCAGCAGCCAGTTGTCGTTCTTCCAGGTGAAGACGCGGGTCTCGCCCAGCACCCGATTTTCGAGCCCGATCGGCAGCGCGATCTTGGTCGTTCCGGGAATGATCTGCGCCTTACCGAACGTGAGATCGACGGCGACCTTCACGGTATGCACGCCCGACTCGGCGTTGTAGACGATGGCGGCGTCGTTGTGCCAGCAATTCTCCGGTAGCGGAAACATCGGCGCCGGGTGCGGCGTCTTGTCGATGCCCTCCGAGTGGTGGTCCGCGAACGTCTTTTCCGACGCGCCTTTGTCCCCCTTCGAAATGATGTGCAGATTCAGCAGCTCGCGATGCGCTCCTTTCCGCGGGCCGCTCAGACAGGCGATCTTCGTGCCGTCGGGCGAAAATCTCGGCGAGACTTCCGGGCCCGGACCCTTCGTCACCTGCGTCTGCTTTTGCGTCGGACCGTTGATGACGTAGATGTCGAAGTTCTTGTTCAGGCTGTAGCGCACCGACTCGCGATCCTTGGTCTTGTTGGCGTGCACGGCGATGTCTTCGTTGTTGGGCGACCAGTGCGGATCGCCGTACCAGACGTCGTCCTTGGTGAGGCGCAGGATTTTCTTGGCAGCCGACTTCTCGGGCGCCGGGTCGAGCACCGCGACCCAGATCTGCGCGGGGCCGTACCCCATGTAGCCCTCGCCCTGGTCGGGACGGTCGATGACGACGTGGTTGGCGATCTCCTCCTTGGTGCGCGGATCGCTGCCGTCGTCGGCGACGAAGACGAGGCGTTTGCCGTCGGGCGAAAACGCGAGGTGTCCGTAGAAGCCGTCGTGGAAGACTCGACCGTAGGGTTTATCGGGCCCGGCAAGCGGAATGGCGTCGCCCCCTTTCGTCGGCAGCAGCCAAATATCGACGGCCGGATCCGAGTCGGCGAAGACGCTGGGCGTCTGCTTCCAGCCGGCAGGCCGGGCGCGCGTCGAGACGAACGCCAGCCATTTGCCGTCGGGCGAGAGCGTCGGCTGGCGCGCGTCGAAGGCGCCCTTCTCCGCGGGGCCGACGGTGGTGCCGGCGCGGAGACGCAGGGCGTGGCGTTCCTGTTTCGTCTTGGCGTCGATCCAGGTCCGCTGGGCGTATTCCTTGTTTTCCCCAGGAACCTTGAGCGTGGGGCCGTAAGATTCGGCGAGATACAGATCCTCGACGGCGAGGAGCTTTTTCTCTTGTCCCGAGGCGGCGCCGAGGCCGATCAGGAACGTCACAAGTGCCAGGAGCAGAGGTCGCATGGAATCTCCCGAATCGGGGCCGATGGATTCGTCTCGATTTTGATAAAATATGCCGAGGAACCCGGTTCACCCAACTCAAAATCGGCGCTGCCATGAAACGCGTTTGCCTGCTCCTGCCGTTCTTGCTGTTCGTCCCCGCCTGCAGCAGTCCCCCGCCGCCCCCCAGCGACACGACCGGCGATGAGGAAAAACCCTACGGCGGGCTGCTGCTCACGGACTTCGACAGCGCCTTCGCGCAGGAGTTGTTCACGTGGGATCCGGTCCGCAACATTCGCATCACGCTCACGCCGGGCAACGCGGAGCGCGTCCTCAGCTACGAATTTCAAGCGAAGCACCGCACCGGCAGGGATGCGGTCGTCTTCGCTTCGAGGTCCAAGAAGGTGGAAGCGGGCAGATACGCATTTGTTCGCATGAAAGAAGATATACAAGGTTTCGACTACGTCGCCAAGAAGGGGGAGGACTTCATCTTCGACGGGACGAACTGGCGCCAGGCGCGGTACGTGGTCCATCCCGGTCCGGCGCTCGACACGCGTCTGGAGGTCGACCCGGGGGCGAGTTTACAGATCGTGGCGGAGGGGCAGGTTACGGTCGCGGGCCGAGCGACGGGCCCGACCGGGTTTCAGACGGACAAGGACAGTCCGAGTTATGGCCGACTGTCGATCAGCGTAGGCGGGCAACCGATAGGCGGCGGGCCGAGCTTTACGGGGCGCGCGGGGGCGGCGGGGACGCTGCGTTTTTCGATCTCCCCCGGCCCCGGCGGGCAACCCGGGACGGGATACTACACGGTGACGATACGGGACGTTCGGTGAACTGCGATTGTCAGGTTGGATCGGGTTTTCGAACTGACACGGAACAGGGTAGCCGCAACCGAACCCCGGATGGGGCTCCGGGGGGTAGCCACGGCTGGAGCGCAAGCGCAACCCGTGGTAGGTCAAGGAATCGAATCGCTCCGGAGGAGCGCAGGAGACAGTCGCGTACCAAAGTCCCGTACGTTGCGAATTCGTAGCCGCCTCTGCCCCTGCCGGGGCAATTAATCCACGGGTTACGCTGCGCTCCACCCGTGCCTACCTTCCGTCGCCCCATCCGGGGCGAATTTCGGCGCTTCGAAATCAATTCCCGTAAAGCCCCATCACGCTCGCCGCCGCCTCGCGCTGCGCCAGCCACGTTAACACCTCGTCGATCTCCTTCAGAAATTCCTGCGTCTTGAGCCGATCGGCGAGCAACTCCTCCGCGAGTTTCGTCGGCAAGCCGATGTACCCCGCGTTCAAATCGCGTTCGAGCCGGTCCTGAAGGGCGCCCTGGTAATCCGCGCGGATCGCCTGCCAGCGCAGCGGCAAAAAGATCGCGATCAGAACGTGCAGCACCAGGATCACCATCGCCATCGCGCCGAACGGGATCGCCAAATCGCTCAATGCGAACGTCTTCTGCAAATACATGTAATCCCATAAGAGCTTCGTCCCCATCGCGGCCAAGGTCAGCATCGGCAGCCAATCGGACAGGAACACCAGGAAGCGGTGCAGCACCCGCCGCGTGCCGACCGGGTTGGACCAGATCTGTTCCATCTCGCCCAGCGTGTCCATCATCGCCATCGCGTGGCCATTCTTCCAGTCGCGCTGCGTCACCTGCTCTGTCGCCTCGGTGAGCAGCTTGAGCGGCACGCCCTGATTCTCGGCGTCCAGGAGCAGGCGATTGGCGAGCGCCTTGTGCCGGGATTCGAGATGGCGCTGGCCCGCTTCGAGGCTGCACGCCTTGGTGAAGTTGGCCAGGTGAAACGGGATCGGCTTGTTCCCCTCGATCCTGGGCAAGCTCGGCAAGAGCGACGTCGCGGAGAACTTCGGCAGCGTAATGCCTTTGCCGTAACGGAGCCGATTGAAGAAGCGCAGGTACGTCCCCATCACGCCCTTGAAGTGCTGTTGGCGTTCTTCCGCGAAATGGCGTTCGATCTCGTTCTGGTACGGGTCGAGCGCGTCCAGGAGAATGTGCGCGTCCTCGCCCGCTTCGTCGCGCAGGAGCCGGGCCCACGAATCCTGCGTCCGCTGCGCCTGGGCCGTCAGATCCGGCGGACAATTTTCATCCATCGCCTGGCGGAGTTGTTGCAAAAGTTGACCGATGCCGCGCGCCTTGATCGCCTCGATCTCCAGTCGGTTGAGCCCTTGCTCGAGCCAGCGGACCAGGTCGAGAAACTGTTCGCCTTCCACGGGAACGGGGGGCGCCTCGGCGACGTCCTGCCAGGGATGGTCGATCCAGTACTGGGCGCAGGTGCGGAACAGGAGCGGATTCTGAAAGCCTTCGGCTTCGAGATCGCGCAGCCAATCTTGATCGGGCCGACTCCCCGCCGCTCCCGGATGTTGGCAGCGATCCCACTTGTTGAGCACAAAGGCGAACGCCCGGCGTTTCCGCTGCTGCAAGAACAAATCCCAGCCGAGCTGATCGTGGTACTTCTCCTGCGAACCGACGTACAGGACGACGTCGGCGATGGGGAGCAGGCGGATGAGCTTCTCGCGGTTGCCCAGGTCGTTGCTGTCGACGTCGGGGGTATCGACGATGATTTTGTGTTCGAGATGGGGCCTTTCGTGGGAAGCGAGTTTGCAGAGTTGCAAGGCGGGATCGAGCTTGAGCGGGGAGAGCGAGAGGTGGTGATAGACGACGGGATCGCGGGTGGTGGGCCGGGCGAAGGATGCGTTGGCGATGGCGCCGCCGGCGAGAGCGTTGAGCAGCGACGACTTGCCGACGCCGGTGCCTCCCATGAGCATGACGACGAGCGTGGGGCGTTCCTGGATGAGCGTTTCGGACTGGCGCTGGAGATCGTCGGCGAGGCCGCCGAGCAGTCCTTTTTGCAGCGCGGTGAGCGGCAGCGGATGTTTGGCGGGGAGCCACAGGCGGAGCTGTTTTTCGAGTTCGCGCAAGGTCGGCGCCAACGTCCGCAGCACGGGGTCGGAGTGGGCGATTTCAGTCGTCATCGTCGGGGGTCTCGTGAAATCAATTCCAGGGCGAGCGGGGGAGGCGTTAGCCTCCCGGTAGGTCAAGTCATTGCAACAGCATCAAGTTCCGGGGGACTAACGCCCCCGCGCGCCGGAGTTACGAACGTTCGCCGAAGTAGAACGCGATGATCGCGCCGAGCGCTCCCTCCCAACCGGGATACGAGTACGGCTCGTTCTCCCGCGAATTGATGATGAGCAGAATGAGCGAGACGAATAGCCCGAGCATCGCCAGGATCGAGATCCAGGCCTCGATATCCTGGAACCAGGCCGGCGCCGAGGCGCCGACGACGGTTCGGACCACGACGCCGGCGAAGAAACCTGCCAAAAGCAGGAGCGGCACGTAGGGCTGTTCCCCCACGACCTTGAGCGTGTTCTCGAAGTGTTTTTGCAGCCGATCCGCGTCCGTCAGGTAGTGGTAGAGGATGGTACCCCCCAGCGCCGCCAGGATAAAGAGCCGAATGAGTCCGCCCGGCAAGTTGAGCGGCCGAGGATCGCCCGGCTGCCGCGACATCGATACGCCATGGGCGGCGAAGTAGTGGCCGATCATCAGAAAAAGCAGGTAGATGAGAAACGGGGGCATCGGCAGCGGCGTCTTCGACGGAATCCACAACACGGCGCACGCCAGCGCCACGATGCCGATCACGTGGATGGCCCGGATACTCCCCGCCGGGAGTTGCAAAGCGTGGCGGCGCGATTCGCACATGGATCAATTCCTCAGAAGATTGACGACGAGAAGCCCCAGCGTCAAACCGACCTGGACGCTCGACATCATCATGGTGGATAGCCCCAGGCGCGGCGCCCCTTGCCGAAACATGACCTGGACGACGCCGATCCCCAACGCGAAGAGCGCCGGGATGAGCGCGACCAGGGTCAGGCTCACGCTCCAGCGAATCGGGGGCGGGCCTGTTTGCCTCAGTAGAATCGCCCAGGCGGACAGAAAAATGAACCAACCCAAAACCGCCAGCGCGAAGCCGCGCTGGCTGCGCACGAGGTCGGTCTGCAGGTCGCGCGGATGGAGTTCGCGCTTTTCCAGGGAGACGCGGATGCACTCGGGACAGATCGTCTCGTCGTGCCAGCGCGATCGGCACACCAGGCAGATCTTCTTCTTACATCGGCCGCACTCGCCCTGCGCGGGGACGTTGGGGTGATTGGCGCACAGCCCGAGATCGATTTCCGCCGACGGCCGCTCCGTGCGCTCAAAGAGCGGCATCCGGCATTCGGGACAGCGAGCGCCGATCTCCTCCGGCGGAGTGCGAAAGTGAGCCCGGCAGTAACGGCATTCAATCATGAGGGGTTAAAGCACCTTCGCGGCTTGCCAGGTCAGAAGAATGAAAACAATCGACACGGTGGCCGCGGTCGCGATGCCCGAGACGGACAGGATCCAGTCGAGGATCTGCTGGCGAGCGTGGCCACGCAGGAGAACCACGGCTCCCAGCACCAGGGCGGCGAGTTGGGGCAAGAGAGCCAGTGCGGTGTAGTAACGATGCGCCGGGTTCGGGATCCACGAAAAGAGCAGGAACGCCAGGGGCGCCGTCACCATCGCCGTGAGCAGGCACGAGACCGCGAACAGCCCGGCGGATCCCGTACGCTGCATCACCTTGGTGCGGTAGTTCTTGCAGGGGCCGCACACGACGTCCCCCTGGAACTTGCAGACGCAGTCGGCGCAGAAGTTGAGCTTGCAATCCCGGCAGGCGAGCTGCTGCGGCACATCGTGATTGAAACAGCGGGTCGGATCGAGTTTCTTCGACTCGCGCGGCCGACCGCCGGGCGCCATCGACGGCGGCAAGGCGACTTCCAGCCGGCGCGGCATGAGCGGCGGCGGGGCGGCTGGCGGACTCGACGCGTCCACCGGCGCCGTCGATCGCCACGGCTCGAAGACGAGCGGTTCCAGACGCGGCACGTTCGGCGCCTGCTGTGCCGATAGCTCCCCCGGCGCCGTGCTGCTCTCCCACGGCACCATCGTGCTTTGCCCGCAGTCGCAAAAGACCATCACCCCGGCCGACGATTCGGGTCGCCCCAGGGTCTTCTTACACTTCTTGCACGCAAACCAGATCATAGCCCGCCCGCACCTTTGTCCTTGTCCTCGTCCTGCACTGATTGCAAAATCTTCCGCAACTCCGGTTCCAGCCGCGCGAAACGATTGGCCCGCGCCCCCGCCGCCGCGATGAACAGCCGATTGCGCTTGATCGTCACCCGAAACAGAAACTCACGCGGAATCCCTCCCGCCTCGAACTTGCTCTGAAAGTAAACGATCGAGTCGTCCTCTTCGCCGATCTCGTTCTCGATCTTGACTCCCTTCTCCCCCATCTCGAACGTCTTCTTCTTCTGCCCGTTGAGCCAGCTCACGAACTGGCTCTGCAAAAAATGATTCAGCGCCTCCGTCGCCGACGGCTTCTCCGCATCGGGCGTCGCCAACAAGACGACCGCATGCGCGTCCTCCCACAAATTGGCGACCACCCATTCCAGGTTCGTCGTCTCATTCTTGGCGTCCAGCCGCATGACTCGGCCCCAGCTGGCGCTCGGCACGACGGCGGAGACGTCGAAGTGGATGCGGTCGTCCTTGAAGACTGCCTTGAGATCGGGCGGATAATCGAGGTCTTTGCCGACGTTGTACTGCCGCAGCGCGCTATCGAGCCCGAAGACGGTGGGCGCCCAGAGCAAGCCGACGGTCGCCAGCGGCAGCGCCAGGCCGAGAATTATGCTGGCGAGGGCAAGCTGCTGGCCCGCGAGGGCGCCCTTGGCTTTTTGAATTTGGCGCGCAGCGAGAAGCCCGCACACGCCCCCCGCGAGCGGGCCGACGATCGTGAACGCGCCCGCCAGGTTCAGAACCAGTCCGACGACGGCGAGCGGAGCCGTGGCATGAACAGCCTGGGGGGCGGCTTGCGTCGAGAGGGGGCGCTGGCAATCGGGGCAGGGGATGGTCTTGCCCAGAAACGATTCGTCGATTTCCAGCAGGGCGCCGCACGTGCAGGTCAGGGAAATCGACATGGATCGAGTCTCACGAGGAAGAGGGAGCGCAGATCGTCCACAGACATTGTAAAGCGAGGCCCCAGGTTTTCCTACGATCATTTTGCCCCGGCGAGCGAAAACCAGGTTCACCGCGAGCCGGATCGCATCAGCGCTCGCAGTCCAGGTAGATTGCAAATTCTTGATACTCCGGGCGCTGACGCGACCCGGCTCGCCATATGCAGTGCAAACGTGAGCAGCTCTAATCCGAAAACTTGGCGCGGGCCGAACTTTGTCCGCTTGACATCGGTCGAGCGGTCTCGGAAAACAGTTACAGATCTCACACGGGATGTCCATGTCCGCGGAAGTCGATCGATTCTTACGCTCCGTGC
This sequence comes from Gemmatales bacterium, assembly GCA_038217425.1. Classification (GTDB taxonomy): domain Bacteria; phylum Planctomycetota; class Planctomycetia; order Gemmatales; family Gemmataceae; genus JAIEPT01. The sequence goes on along the minus strand of JBBQPM010000061.1, from coordinate 5,565 downwards.
TCAAAAGCGAACTGCTCCCGCGCGAGCCGCTTCAAGAGGCCCTGCGCGATCTCCCCAAGGTCGGCCGCGACGATCCCAAAACCGTCGCCGACCATCTCGTCGCCAAGAACCTGCTCACCCCCTATCAGGCGCACAAACTCCTTTTGGGCGTCTCCCTCGGTCTCGTGCTCGGCAACTACCGCATCCAGGCTCCCATCGGCCGCGGCGGCATGGGCACCGTCTACCTCGCCAAGGATTCGCGCACCCTGCAACCCGCCGCCATCAAGGTCCTCTCCTCCAAACGCGCCCGCGAAGGCGAACGTCATCTCCAGCGCTTCCAGCGCGAAATGGACCTCTCCCAGCGCCTCAGACACCCCAATGTCGCACGCACCCTCGAAGTCGGCGTCGAACACGGCGTTCACTACATCGCCCTCGAGTACATCCCCGGGCAAACGCTCTCCCGGCTCGTCCATTCGCAGGGCCTCCTGAGCGCCGCCCGTGCGGCGCGACTCTTCGCCGAGGTCGCCGCCGCACTCGAACACGCCCACGCCCAGGGCATCATCCACCGCGACGTCAAACCCTCTAATATCATGGTCACCCCCGACGACCGCATCAAACTTCTCGACGTCGGCCTGGCCCTGCTCGTCGGCGAAGAAGTCGAGGACACCGAGGTCGTGGGGGGCAAGGGCTACGTGGTCGGCTCGCTCGATTACATCGCGCCGGAACAGACGCGCGACCCGACCCAGATCGACGCCCGCGCCGATCTTTACGCCCTGGGCGGAGCGCTCTATTTCGCCCTCACGGGCAAGCCGCCAGCCGTCGGCACGAATTCGAAGGAGAAGATCCACGCCCATCGCCATCTGGAACCCGAGCCGATCCAGCGCCGCAATCCGCAGGTTCCCGATCCGTTCGCCCGTTATGTGCATCGACTGCTCTCGAAGAATCCGGACCATCGCCCCAGTTCGGCGACCGAGGTGCGACAGGCGATGCTGGCGTGGGCGGACAAGGCGCCCGTGCGTCTGCCGGAACCGGACCTGGGCGTGTACGAGGCGAAGGCCTGGCAACCGGAATCCTCAGCCGGCGATACCCTGGGCGAGGTCTTCCAGGCCAAGGCCGACCCCGGCGAACCCTGGGAGCCGTTCGACGCGTTCGACCAGGAGCAATGGCGCCGGGACAGAATCTTGTGGTGGAGCGTGGTGGGCGCCTCGTCGGCGGCGGCGCTGGTGCTGGTGATCTCGATTCTCGTGTTAATTTTCAAACGTTGAAACGTGCGATGCGCCTGTTGCGAAAAAATGAACCACAGAGACACAGAGAGCACAGAGGAGAGAGAAAAGGAAGAAAGGGCGGTCGGCGACGACTCAGTATTGGCCGCTTGTCCTCTCCTATTTTCTCTGTGCTCTCTGTGTCTCTGTGGTTAGTTTTTTGATGGTGTTCTAAAATCTCAAGCACACGACCTACTTGAGGAGAACGAATGGACCTGCTGCCCCTGGCCGTCGCCGGATTTCAGACGATCGACGCCGACGCGAGTGTGAAAGACGCCGCCGCCGAGTTTCTCGGCCGCTGGCTCAAGGACGCCGAGTTCGCCGCGTATCGTCCGCAGCTCGAATGGCTCATCGCGGAGAAACGCTGGGCGGGGTTGCTCGACCGCTTTTACCAGATCCTGCCGTTCGGCACCGGCGGACGGCGCGGCGCCGTCGGCATCGGGCCCAATCGCATGAACCTCTGGACCCTCGGCGCCTCCGTCCAGGGACACTGTGAATATCTCAAAGAACGATTTCCTAGTGTGCATCCCTTACAAGTCGCCCTCGCCTACGACGTCCGCGAATTTCGCGACAAGAACAAGAACTACCACCCGAGCCTGCCGAACCCGGTGCTCGGCCTCTCCTCGCGCAGCTTCGCCCAGCATGCCGCCCGTATCTACGTCGCCAACGGCATCCACGCCTGGATCCTGGCCGAAAACAACCCGCGCTACCTCGCCACCCCCGAACTTTCGTTCGCGATCCGCACGCTCCGCGCCCATGGCGGGCTCAACGTCTCCGCGTCGCACAATCCCCCCGACGACAACGGCGGCAAATTCTACGACGAACGAGGCGCCCAACCCATCGCCCCCGACGACCAGATCATGGCCGACCTCGTCGAGGACGTCAAAGTCATCAAGGAGACCTCCTGGCCCGAGGCCGTCCGCTCCGGCAAAGTCCACTGGCTCGAGGATTCGCAGCATCAGGCGTACATCGATTTGTGCCGCAAGGAGAGCCTGGTGAAGTCGCCGCGGGTCGAGGAAATCCAGATCGTCTTCACGCCGCTGCACGGCGTCGGCGCCATGACGGCGATGGAAATCCTCGTTGCCCAGGGCTTCCGCGTACGCGGCGTCGAAGAGCAGATGAAACCCGACGGCCAATTTCCCAACGTCACGAAATCCCCCAACCCCGAAGTCCCCGAATCACTCGACAAGGCCGAGGCGCTCGCCATCACGCTCGGCGCCGACCTGGTGCTCGCCACCGACCCCGACGCCGACCGTATCGGCGGCCTCGCGCCCGATGCCAGCGGCAAGTATCACTTCCTCAACGGCAACGTCATCGCCGCCCTCGTGACGCACTTCAAGCTCAAGATGCTGCAAGAATCCGGCTCGATGCCCGCCAACCCGATCGTCATCACCACGCTCGTGACGACCAGCATGCTGACCCGCATCGCCCGGCACTTTGGGGCGCAGATCGTCAACAACCTCATGGTCGGCTTCAAGTACATGGCCGAGGTCTTGTGGCAACTGGAGCAGAAGGGCCGATACGAAGAAGTCTCGGGTTCGCCGAGCGACTTCGTCGTCGCGACGGAGGAGAGCCATGGGCTGATGCTGACGCACAAGATCCGCGACAAGGACGCCGGCGCCGCCGCCCTGTTGCTCGCGGAGTTGGCCTTGCACGCCAAGCGTCAGGGAAGTTCGGTACTCGGAGTTTTGGATGGGATCGAGAAGCAGTTCGGCTACTTCCGCAACGAGCTGCGCAATTTGCAGATGCCCGGGATCGAGGGGCGCGGCCTCATGCTGCGCCGGCTCGATCACATGCGCAAGCACCCGCCGGAGCGTATCGGCGACTTCCCCGTGACCGGCGTCGAGGATCTCTACGACGAATCGGGCCGGCTCGGACCTTTCAAGGGCAAGACCGACATGGGCGCCCGGAACTTCCTGATGTACCAGCTCGGCCCCGACGCCCGGCTGGCGCTGCGGCCCAGCGGCACCGAACCGAAGGCGAAGGTCTACCTCGAGGTCTGTTCCGCCCCCAAGGCTGTCGGCCAATCGGAGGAAGCGTGGCGCGCGTCGTGCCTGCTCATCGACGGCCAGGCGAAGAAGCTCGGCGACGACTTCGTCGCGTTGTTTCATGGGTAATTAAAACGACTAACCACAGAGACACAGAGAGCACAGAGGAAGAAATAGGAGAGAAGAAAGCTACGAAACACTTCTTGTTTCTCCGTTACTTCCTCTGTGCTCTCTGTGCCTCTGTGGTTAGTTTTTCACACCAAGCGTGACCATGAAACCCAACCGCGTCGCCGAGTTTTTCGCCGGCATCGGCCTCGTCCGCCTGGGACTGGAGCGCGTCGGCTTCGAGACCGTCTTCGCCAATGACATCGACGCCGACAAGTTCGAGATCTACCGCGCCAACTTCGGCCCCGCGTGTTTCCACTTAGGCGATATTCACCAGGTCGTCGCGGAGCAGATTCCGAGCTGCGAACTCTACACGGCGTCGTTCCCGTGCAACGACCTGTCGATCGCCGGGTCGATGGCGGGGCTCGAAGGGAATCACTCGAGCGCGTTCTGGGGCCTGATTCGGCTCTTAAAAGAGAAGGGCGCCGAGCGGCCGCCGCTGGTGCTGCTCGAGAACGTGCCGGGGTTTCTCATGTCGCGCCAGGGGCAGGATTTGGCGGATGCCGTCGCGGCGCTGAACGGACTCGGTTACGCGTGTGATGTGTTCTTCGTCGACGCCGTCCGTTTCGTGCCTCAGAGCCGACTGCGTCTGTTCGTGGTCGGCAAACAGACGCCCGCCGCCGAGATCGGATTGTTGACGGAGACCGCGGCCCGGCCAACGAAGCTGATCGATTTTTTGCACGACCACGCCGACCTCAATTGGGACATCCGCCCGCTCCCGGACTTCCCACGCCGCACGACGACGCTACGTGACGTGCTGGAAGATCTGCCCGCGGACGATCCGCATTGGTGGAATGCAAAACGGGCCGAGTATTTGTTCGCCCAGCTCAGCGATCGGCATTTGTCTGTTGCGAAGGCGTGGATTGCCGGCGACGCGATTTCGTACGGCACCGCGTTTCGCCGGGTGCGCCAGGGCCGATCGATGGCGGAGCTGCGCAGCGACGGCGTGGCCGGATGTTTGCGCACGCCGCGCGGCGGCAGCGGTCGGCAGATTCTGTTCCAGGCGGGCCTGGGGAAGTTCGCCGTGCGCCTGCTGACGGCCCGCGAATGCGCCCGCTTGCAAGGCGTCCCCGACTCGTTCCGCATCGACGTGCCGCTGAGCCAGGCGCTGTTCGGTTTCGGCGACGCCGTCTGCGTGCCGGTCCTGGAATGGATCGCGCGTCACTATCTTCGGCCGGCGCTCGCCTTGTCGTCGGCGGTACCGTGATGGATTCCGTGACGCCCGAGATCCGCAGCCAGATCATGCGGCTGGTGAAATCGATGCACACCAGCCCGGAGTTGCTCGTCCGCAAACTCGTCTGGTCGCTCGGCGGCCGATACCGTTTGCATGCCGCGAAGTTGCCGGGGAAACCCGATTTGTCGTTTCCGAAGCTGCGTAAGGTGATCTTCGTGCATGGATGTTTCTGGCATCGCCACAGTTGCAAGAAGGGCCGCTCGACGCCGGCGGATAACCGGGATTATTGGCTGGCGAAGTTCGAGCGCAACCGTGTGCGCGATCGCAAGAATTTGCGCGCCCTCAAGAAGCTGGGTTGGCGGGTGATGATCGTGTGGGAGTGTCAGACGCGGGCGAAACGGTTGGCGAAGCTGGTTGAGCGAATAAAGAAGTTTCTCGAGGCATAGAATCGTTCCAATTCCGCCTCGCGTCGATTGTGGGAAGGTGCGGATAAAATCACGACGTCTCCTCTGCCCCTCCGGGGCAGTTTCGAGATGCCGCGATCCACGGGTTGCGCTGCGCTCCACCCGTGGCTACCTTCCGCGGCCCCGCCGGGGCCCAGAAAAAGCGGCTAAAATCACGACGTCTCCTCTGTCCCTCCGGGGCAGTTTCGAGATGCCGCGATCCACGGGTTGCGCTGCGCTCCACCCGTGGCTACCTTCCGCGGCCCCGCCGGGGCCCAGAAGAAAGTCGCAGCGGACACGGGCCGCCCGACGCGCAACCCGTGGATGTGTTGAACGCCCCGGAGGGGCGTCGGAAGGTAGCCACGGGTGGAGCGCAGCGTAACCCGTGGAACTGACGCGTAACCCGTGGAACTGACGCGTAACCCGTGGTTGAACTAAACCGCTTCGCGGTGGCGGGTTTCACTTCTTTTGATTCGAGTCGGGTTCGGTAGTCGTATGCATCGGATTTTCCACGTACGCTCAGGGTTCGCCCTGGGCGTTTTTCTTTTCCTCGT
>JBBQPM010000060.1:0-34001 GCA_038217425.1 Gemmatales bacterium | reverse complement strand
AATCATCGAACTTGCCGCCGGGGCAAAGGAAAGCCATTTCGGAAGCCAGAGGCTAGAAATGACCGGAGCCCCGGCGGGCTACCTCCCGGCCCGTCTTCGCCCGGCAAGCAGGTCCATTTTCCTGAAAACTGCTATTTTCCTGTCCAAGAAAATGTGCCAAAATAGGAAAATGCGATTTCGACAGCGAACGGCTTATGCTGTCTGGACTGCTACCGAGCCGATATGAACACGAATCGAGTACCCACTGAACGCGATATGCTCGCTGCGCTTCGAGAGGGGCAGGTTGATCTGCGCCCGTTTACGATTCGCAATGTGACCATGTCTAAACGAATCGCGAATCAGGAGCTTGACGGCGTGCTTGACCTGGAGTGGAAGCGAGAGCGGTTTCGTTTTGCCGTTGAATGCAAAGCGCTGAGCACCCCGAAGGCGGTCGAGGCAAGCTGTGACACGGCGAATCGAAACGCAAAGAAAATCAAGGCGGAGCCGCTTCTGTTCATTCCTTACCTATCCAGGGCTACACTCGCTCGCTTGCAAGATCGCAATGTCAGCGGCATCGACCTCTGCGGAAATGTCTGGATCTCCATTCCCGGGAAAATCTACGTCGAGCGGACCGGCAACCCGAACCAATTTCCCCAAAGCGGAGAAATCAAAAACGTCTATCGAAAAGCAAGCAGCATCGTCGCGAGAACCTTTTTGCTGGTTCCCGACTTTCGTTCGCTTGGGAACGCCCTCGCCGAAATTAGCAACAGGGGAGGCGAGGTGACGCTTGCGACCGTGTCCAAGGTTTGCAAGCAGATGGAAGCAGATCTGGTCATCGAACGCTTCCGGGACGAATCATCCCAGAATCGCCGTCTCCGACTCCTCCAAGCTGAAAAGCTCCTGGGGCTGCTCGAACAGAATTACCTTTCCCCGATCATCACGAAATCCGTCTCGCTTCGACTCGCGAAACCCTTTGACGACCTCGCCGAAAAGCTGGAAAGGTGGAACAAGAGCGCCAGCAAGCGAATTGTCCAAACAGGAGAATCTTCGGTTGACCGGTATGCCGTCATGGCACGGGAGCCAAAGGTAACGGCTTATTGCACGTCCATTGACGAAGTAGCCGAACTGCTCGGAAGCAATGCAAAACCGGACGACCGTTTCCCGAACTGCACGCTCCTTCAGACCAGTGAGAGCCAGGTTTATTTCGACACGAGGGAGGGCCTTGTTGCTTCCCCCGTGCAGACGTATCTGGAACTTATGACCGGAGATAAACGCTCCAAGGAAACGGCTGAACAGGTGCGGAATTCGATTCTTTCCGCCTTAAAAACACGGGAGAGCACGGATGTCCCCATTCGATCCGCTAAGCGCAAGTCTCGCTGATCTCCTCAACGAACTCGCTCCCACCGGTATCTCCATCACGGTTGCAGGAGGCTTCGGGCTCTTCCTGAAGAAGCTCCATTCGCAGGAGCAGCGCTTGCAAACCTTGTTTCAGGAACTTCCGGTGTCTCGGGCCACGAACGACATCGATCTCTTTCTCCGGGCTGAAGTCGTGGCCGATCCGCACCAGGTTCAGCAAATCACCGAGGCCCTTGATCGACTCGGCTATAGCCCGGTGCAGGAGGCAAAATATCTCCAATGGACCAAACCCGTCACCATCGGTGGCGTCGTTCAAGCCGTAAAGCTCGACGTGCTCGTTGGTCCAACCACGGCTGTCCGCAAGAAACTCAAAATCAGCAAGCCTCGCGTGAGGCCCAAGGGAAAGGACATTCGTTTTCACGCCTACGAGGTAGACGAGGCGATCCGCATCGAGCAATCACCGCTGGACATTCAGTTCAAGGCCCGGCGAAGTTCCGGGGATCCATTCGAAGGCAAGCTTTTCCTGGCCCACCCCTTCCCGTATTTGTTGATGAAGCTTCACGCGTTCTCGGACCGAAAAGACGATGTTCGAAAGGACGAAGGACGACATCACGCGCTGGACCTCTACACGATCATCGGCCTGCTCACCGAACCCGAATACCGCGAAACACTTCGCCTGGGGACAGAACTCGGAAACGAAAAACCCGTCCAACGAGCCCGCGAGATCGTGAGTGCTGATTTTTCCGGCGCTACCGCAATGGGCGTTCTTCGACTCAGGGAACATCCGCTTTACCGGGCCGAGTTCCAGCTCGATCCGTTCCTCGAACTGCTCGCGGAAATCTTTCCGCGCCCCTGATTGCTGCAAACTGCTGCAAAATTCAAGAATCACCGCGGTCCCTTTAGTCAATCCCAGGGGGTCGAACCTGTAGCAAATTTGTAGCAGAAAGGGTCGGAAAGCATGGAAAAAGCAGCACTCCATGCGTACAATGGAAAACGGAAAGACCGAAAGGGAAAGGATTTCCGAAGAAATCCACTACAGGACGAGCCGATTTACACCCAGAGGGTCGGGGGTTCGAAACCCTCAACGCCCAGTTTTGTAAGACTTGAAACCGAAACAAGTTACGTTCACCTTGCGGCGTTCGCAAGTGCGGTTGAAACCCTCTCATTCTGCAAAACGTTTTGCAGAACGTTTGCATGGAGGAACCGCACCGATGGCACGTCCCCGCAAAACCGTTCCCGCGTATCGCAAGCACAAGCAAACAGGCCGCGCCGCCGTCTCGATTTATCGGGCCGACGGCTCACGCTCTGAAATCATCCTGCCCGGTGCCTACGGCAGCGAACAAAGCAAGCAAGAGTACGAACGTCTCTTGTGCCAGCTCCGCGCCAACGACGGCAAATTGTCCCGAACTCCGAATCCACGGACATCACCGGGGCGGAGCTTGTCTCTAGTGCGGGCGTACGGTAATGCTCTGGTCAGAGAGTTCGATTCGCTGTGCCTGGAGGCCGTGCAAACGGCAATGGCGAGCGATTCCACGCTGACGGAAGACAAACGCCACAAGAAGATCAAACGCAATCGGCCCCTCGGTTGCGCCTCGGCAGGATTTGCCGGCAACCCAGAATTCGGTGCGATGCCTTACCGTAACGACAACTTCCGCTGGCCGCATGTCGCAAGCATTTCTTCGCGTCCAAGGGAAATTAGCAAAAAGCGACCTGGCACAATTTAGCGGTGGATGGGCGTCTCAAGTGATGTTAGGATCATGCCCGTATCAAGCAGCTCGGCGGCGCCAACGGCCCGGTTAGCCCGACCAACATTCAATTCCGCCGCAACAATGCCTCGGTGCAATTGACCTTCCCCGCCCTGGCTTTGGGAAGCTATCAGTTCACCGTCCGCGCCGCCGGCATCAAGGACCGAGCTGGCAACGCCCTGGGCGCCGCAGACGCCTCCAGCAATCTGACCATCTCGCAATACAGCTCCGTTGGATCAACCCGTCCGACGGCTTCTGGGATAATGCCAGCAACTGGGATTCGGGCCAGGTTCCCGGTATTGGCGACGACGTCTTGATCAACGTCGCCGACACGCCCGCCATAACCTACCGCAGCGGTACGAATCAAATCCGCAGTTTGACGTCCAACAACGCCTTCAGTATGACGGGCGGGATCCTAAGCGTCGCCCAAACCGTGCAGGTAAAACAATACGTTTAACATGAGCAGCGCCACGCTGAAAAACGCCAGGGTCATTTCGGGGACCGGCGGCCAGGGAATCTCCTTCGCCCTGGGCCAGGACACGTTCGCGGCAGGGCAAAATCCGAGCCGCCTGGACGGCGTGACGGTTGCCGGCGATCTGTTCCTTAATAACTCTGGCGCTTCCGTAATTATCGGGTCGGCCACTCATTCTTTCTCACGAGGGTGAGGCGTCAGAGGGGACATCGTGACGCTTGTGCCGGCGCTCGGCCCACCCGGCGTACCAGTCCATCACCGGCGTGACCGACACCCCGTGGACGACGACCGACAGTGCGACGGTCCAAATGACCAACTCGGCCAGCGTCCTGGCCACGTCGTCCGGCAGTCCGCGGCCGGTGGCGTGAGCCAGGTAGTATAGCGATCCAACGCCGCGGACGCCGAACCAGCCGGTCAGCCACCGCCGTACTGCCGAGCCCCGCACCAACGCCAGCCCAGCGAATACCGAGATCGGGCGGATAATCAGGAACAGTGCGGCTCCCAGCCCGAGCGCCGCCCACGTCGGGCGAGTCGCCGCCAACAGCGCCCCGAGGACCATGACGGCGGCCACCTCCAGCACCTTCTCCACCTGCTCGTTGAACCCCAGGACGGCTTCGACCATGACCGCCGGGGCCTTCTCCGGGTGGACAGCGTCTTCTTCCCCTGAACTTTCCGTTGCCTTCCCGACGGGGCGGTCCCCGGTGTGGCGCATCTCCTCATGCCGCAGCCCCAACCCGGCGGCGAATGCGGCCAGAAACCCCCACGCTCCCAGCAGGACGGCCGCCCCGTAGGCCAGGGCGATCAGCCCCAAGGCCAGGAAGTTGTCCAGCCCAACCGCCTCCCGGTGGGTCTTCCGCAGGTGCAGCACGACCCGGGCCACCAGGGTGCCGAGGCCGAATCCGATTCCCAGCCCGGCGGCCACCGCCCAGGCCACGTCGATCGCCCACCATTGCCACCAGTACCCGCCAAGGTCGTGCAGGCCGAGCAGCCCCAGTCCGAGCATGACGAACGGGAACGCCGTCCCGTCGTTCAGCCCGGCCTCGGCGGTCAGGGAGAACCGCAGCTTGTCCCGGTCCCCGACCTGCTTGACCTGCACGTCGGCCGCCAGCACCGGGTCGGTCGGGGCCAGGACCGCTCCGAGTAGTACCGCCGCCCCGATCGGCAGACCCAGAGCGAACACTCCGAAGGCCGCCACCAGCCCGACGCCCACCGCCATCGATGTCGTGGCCAGCATGACCGGGAGCCGCCACAGTTGGTCCATTAACGGCACACGGAGCTTCAGCCCGGCCGTGAATAGTGAGACGATGACCGCCACCTCGGTCAGGTGCTCAAGCAGGGTCACGTTTGCTATTGGGTCCATCGAGAACAAGCCGGCCCCGGCCGGGCTGAGGGCGTAACCGACGCCCATGTAGAGCATGGCAGCCGACAGGGGGAGCCGCTTGAGGACGCTCCCTGTGAGGGCCATGACCACAAGAACGCCGCCGATAATCAGGCACCAAATTGCGAACGTCATCGCACTCCTGTCGGACTCCGGAGGTCTGTACCGATTGCAGGGGAACGCCATAAGCCAGGGCGATCCACTTCCGCGCCGCCGCCTATAGGTTCGTCGTCGAGCCTCATTCAGGCATCTTATGGTTTTCTTCGCCCCCGCCAGCACGGGCGATTTCCGCGCGGCGCTCGGGGCGCTGCTGGAGAGGACAGGGAGTTGAGCGCGATCCAGGAGGCTATCGGGCCGTGCCAGGCCTCCAGCTTCGCTTTTAGTAGTTGGGTCAACAGACGACTCAAGGTCGCTTGCTTCGTTTCCGGCATCTGGCCCAAATAGACCGTACCCAAACGCCGACGCGTGCGATCGTACACGCTTACCGTAGCCGTGCTCGCTTCCTCGTAGTCCCCTGAACGCATCGGAATCATGATGCCGTCGCGCCCCGCGGCCAACGCCGGGCGGTGCCGACCGCGCGATTTTTGCGCCTGTTCCAGCCAAGCGATCAAGATGATGACCGAGACGCCGGAATCCATTGGCACGCCTGTTCTCGAAGTTCATTGCATTTCCGAAATGTCGTGGTATCCTGGACCGCGTGGAAAGTACGCCAATAACCCTGCTGGAACGTCTGCGTCGAACTGGAGATCAGGAAGCGTGGGCACGCTTCGTGAGGCTTTATACGCCGCTCTTGTTCTTTTGGAGCCGTCGTTGCGGCCTTCGGCAGGAAGACGCTGCGGACCTGACGCAAGAAGTCTTCGCCACGCTGGTGCAAAAGCTACCCGAGTTCACGTACGACCGCTCCAAGAGCTTTCGAAGCTGGCTGCGTACCGTTACGCTCAACCATTGGCGCGACCGGAATCGGCGGTTGGCCAATCGTCCGATTCCTGGCAACGACGTTTACTTGAATGACTTGCCCGCGCCCGATTTCGCCAAACTCCTCGACGAACAGGAATACCGTCAGCATCTCGTCAATCGCGCCTTGCATATCATGCAGACCGACTTTCAGCCGCTTACCTGGAAGGCATTCTGGGAACACGGGGTCCGCGGGCGAGCGGCGGCGGAAGTGGCCGCGGAACTCGACCTCTCTCTCACGGCCGTCTATGGCGCAAAGTTCCGCGTTCTCGCTCGGCTGCGCCAGGAACTCGACGGCTTCCTCACCTAATCGCAAGAAATTCGACGAAGGATTCGGCCTCCGCGCTCGTACTCTTCATCGGCAGACATCCTGCCAGGCCGCGGTCGCTATCGGAGGAAGAGGTTTCATGCCCGAGCTACAAACTTGCCCGCAGCAGGAAGAATGGATGCGCCTGGGGCTCGGCGAACCCTCCAGGACGCCGCTCGATACGCTTCTGGAACACCTCGAAACGTGCGTTTCATGCCAGGGACAGGCTTACAAGGTCGTCCCAACTGACGGACTGATCGAAAACCTGCGCCGGGCCGAGCTCCCTGAAGAGGGCCCCGACGAAGCAGTCCTGTCTCAATTGGTCGACCGCCTGACACGGCTCCAGGCGACGAGCAAATTGACGATTTCATGCACAGGGTGCGGCAAAGGCCTGAAAGTCAAATCCGAACTGGTGGGCAAGAAGGTCAAGTGCCCGGCGTGCGGGCACGTCCTCACGGCGTCCTGTGCGGAGGTCGCCACCATTCCGCCGAGTTCGATGGACGAGCAGACGCGGCCGCCGCGCGAGACGCCGGCCGCGGAGGTTACCGTTTCGAGGGTGTTGACAAGGACGGGAAGTCAAGCCCCAGCCTCGGGCGTGTCCGCCAGGGCGGTCGAGTCCAGTGATGCGGACGCGGAGCACTGGGATTTCCTGGCGCCTCCGGAGTTGCCGGGCGAACTTGGCCGGCTGGGGCCTTACCGGATTCTCAAGGTGCTCGGGCGCGGGGGCATGGGGGTGGTGTTCCAGGCCGAGGATCCGCAACTCGAACGCGTGGTGGCCTTGAAGGCGATGCTTCCTGCGTTGGCCGCCAGCGCCTCCGCCAAGAAGCGGTTTCTCCGTGAGGCACGCACGGTCGCGTCCATCAAGCACGATCACATTGTCACAATCCATCAGGTGGGCGAAGACCGCGGGGCGCCGTACCTCGCCATGGAGTTCCTCGAAGGGGAACCGCTCAACGTTCGTCTGAATCGAGAAGCGAAGTTGCCCTTGGTCGATGTGATCCGAATCGGCCGGCAGATCGCGGAGGGGCTCGGAGCGGCGCACGCCAAAGGACTGATTCATCGCGATATCAAGCCGGCCAATATCTGGATGGAGACGAGGCCGGCCGGTTCCGACATCGACAAGCAGGGGGCATGCGACTTTCGCGTCAAGATTCTCGACTTCGGGCTGGCCCGGTCCACGAGCGATCAGGCCGGCTTGACGCAGTCGGGAGCGATCCTGGGCACGCCGTCGTACATGGCGCCGGAACAGGCTCAGGGCAAGGCGGTCGACTCGCGCTGCGACCTCTTCAGCCTCGGCTGCGTCCTCTACGTGCTGGGGACCGGGAAGCTGCCGTTCTCCGGGACCGACACCTTGAGCGTATTGATGGCGATCGCGACGGCGGCGCCCAAATCGCCGAGGGACCTGAATCCCGAACTTCCGCCCGCGCTGTGCGACCTCATGCTGCGGCTTCTCGCCAAAGCTCCGGAGGACCGCCCGGCGTCGGCGCTCGCTGTGGCGGAAGAGCTGCGGCAGATGGAAGCGACGGCGCCGAACGTTGCGCCGCCTATTCGCGAAGTTGCGAAGCGGCGCTCCAAGAAATGGCCCGCCGTCTTGGTAGGCGCAATGTTCGCAGCCGTCGCGGTCGCACTGGCAGCGATCTTTTACATCCGAGTCGAAACCGAAGACGGCGAGTTCATCGTCGAGGCCCAGGACGACCAGGTCGCGGTCGCCATTCAGAAAAAGGGCGTTCTCGAACTCCACCATCGCACGAGCGGCAAAAAGTTCCTGGTCACCGCCCTGAAGTCGAAGCTGCCGGCCGGTGACTACGAATTGCAGGTCACCGACCCCGCGTCCGGACTCGAGTTCGGCACGCGCACCTTTTCCATCAACGGACGCGGCGAATCGGCTCGCGTCCGAGTTTGGTTCAAGCCCAAGGCGGAGACGGTCGCCGCCCCCAAAGTGGATCCGGTCGCGCCCAAGGCCGATCCGCCGGTCGTTGCGAAACAGGACCCGCCTCCCAAGACGCCGGACCCGACCGTTGATTTGCTGGCCTTGATCGATCCGGTCCGCGATGCGGTGCATGGCGTTTGGCGCATCGATAAGAATCGGTATCTGACCCGCGTCAACGAAGGCGATCTGAGCAACCACCTTTTTCGAATCCAGATCCCTTACTCCCCGCCTGAGGCCTACGACCTTTCCTTGTTGGTCGTTTCCAATACGGCCAGAGGAGAGCAGGTGCACGCTTTTTGCATCGGCCTCTGTGGAGATGGAAAACCGTTTCAAGTCATCCTCGACTATGAGGGGACGGCCGGATTGAACGAGATCCATGGCAAAGGCCCCCGCGAGAATGACACGTTTCTGAAGCTCCCCGATTTCCCGGTCGGCGAGCCCGTCCGAATCCTGGTCCGGGTCCGCAAGGCATCCGTGCAGGTCGAGGTGAATCAGAAGAAAATCATTGACCGGGCGGGCTTCAGTGGGTTCGCACTCCAAGATGTCTGGATGGTTCCCGAGCCGTTGGCTTTGTCTCTGGGATACTACTCCAGCTTCAGCCAGTACGAGATTCGCGAAATGACCCTGACTCCCGTGAGCGGCGTGGGCAAGCTGCTCTATGGCAAGGAATGGGAAGAAGATCCCGAACGCAAGGCGATTCACAGCATACTGGCCAAGGAGGGCGCGGTGATAATCGAAGCCGGCAAACAGCGGCTTACACTCAGCCCCGGTTCGCCCGTTCCGCACCGGATCTCCAAGCTGGTCGGGGCGATCTTCGGCCCCACCAGGATTAAGGATCTGGAAAAATTTCGCGACTTGCCCAATCTCAGCTTTCTCAAATATCCCAAGGCCATCGACGCGGACGTGAAACTGTTGTCGCCGCAGTTGAAGCAACTCCACCTTTCGGGATCGGCCTTGACCGATGGCGCCATGCCCGACCTGGCCCGCCTTACCGACCTGACGCACCTTTCGCTCGACCGCACGCGCATCACCGACGGCGGACTTCAGTCACTGGCCGGGCTGGAACACCTGCGCGAGTTGAAATTGTCGCACACGCAGATTAAGGGCTCCGGACTCAAGCATCTCGCGGGATTGCCAGCGTTGACGGGACTCGAACTGGCCGGCATCAAGCTCGAAGCTGCTGCTTTTGCCCACCTCGGCGTCATTGCGAGTTTGCAGGAGCTGAATCTCGAAAATACGCCGACCACGGATGCCGACCTCGACCAGCTTGCGGGCTTGAGTGGGCTAGTCGAACTCAACCTGCGCAAGACTCGGGTCAGTTCCGAGCGACTGCAAAAGTTGCGGGAAGACCGGCCGGGGCTCAAGCTTTTCGTCGATGAAGTCCCCATGAAAGGGGACAACGTGCTGGCCACCTTTCGGCGCGAAGATATCTCGCTCGAAGAGTTGGCCCTCGCCGGCCAGGGCGATCCCAAGCGCGTGCCGCCCGAGGTCGTCGGCATCCTCGGCGATAGCCGCATGATGCACCTCAGTCCCCCCATGGGTGTCGTCTTCAGTCCGGATGGCTCCTGGCTCGGCACTGTTTGCGGCGCCAACATCTTCCGAGTTTGGGACGCCAAGACTGGAAAGCTGCTGCGAACGCTGCCGGGGCGTTGGGCGCACTACAACAATTTCGACGTCTGTGCGAAGAAGAAGTTGCTCGCCCTTTCCGACGGACAAGGGTTGACCCTGTACGATACGAACTCCTGGAAAGTCGTGCAGCGCCTTCCCGCCGGACCTTCCCAGCACTGGATCCGGTTCAGCCCCGATGGCGCTCTCGCCGTCGTCTTGGAGGGGAATTCCAAGGACGTTCAGATCTGGGATGTTGCGACCGGGCAACTGCGCAATACCGTCGTTCAAAACTGTGCTGCCTGGTGCGCGATCTTTCATCCCAACGGCAAATACGTGGCGACCGGCGAAGACAAACGCGTGCGCGTCTGGGACATTCAGACCGGCGCGATTGTTGCCGACCTCAACGACCACCCTCACGAAGGGCATTTCCTGTCGTTCGATCCGCAAGGAAAGTACCTGGCAGTTGCGGGCGTGGGTTCCCACAGCGTTATCGTTTGGGATACGAGCACCTGGAAATTGTGCACCACGATCAAGAAGTTTAACGGCGTGCGCATCGTGGAGTTTCTGAGCGACGGCCGACTCGCCACGGTCGGCGCGGGCGATCCCGTCCGCTTTTGGGATCCGGCCACGGGCAGGGAACTCGCGAAGGTGCGCCGGCAACCCAGGCAGCCCTCGGGTTATGATCCCCAGGGCCCCGCCCTCTTCACGACCGGATCTGGCAGGTTCAGTGCGGACGGCGCTCAGCTGGCGACATTCGAGCGGAACTCCCTTGCTCTCTGGGACGTTGCGACCGGGAACCAAATCCTTCCCCTTTCGGGCAGCACCGGGGAATCTCCTAGCATCGCCCTCCACCCCGAGGGCCGACGCGTGGCGGTGGCCACGTATGACGGCGTTGTGATCTGGGATTTGGCCGAGCGCAAGATTGTGCACAAGCTGCTCGAGGTCGTCTGGGATCCAGGTAAAATCCAGTACAGTCCAAACGGCAAGTATTTGGCCGTGGCGGGCGTCTGGCACCGCATGGGATTGTGGGACGCGGACACCGGCAAAGCCATCGCCATTCGCGATGGCGTCCATTGTTGGGATGTGGCTTTCAGCCCAGATTCGAAGTCTTTGGCCGTCGCGTGGGAAGGCCCTCAAGCCATTCAGATCATCGAAACCGCCACCGGTCGAACCGTGAAAACCTTTGAGCTTCCACCCGTAGGAGCATTAGCATACAGCCCAGACGGAAAGCGATTGGCGGTCCGAACGTACCCCGATGAGCTGCTGCGCGTGATTCATCCGCTGACCGGCGTCCCCTTATGGTCCGCCAAGCTTTCCTCCCCCGTGCGCAATCTTTGGTTCTCCAGCGACGGGCTCGAAATCATCGGGGCCCATAGGAACGAGGTCCTGACGACGGTGTGGGACGCCGCCACCGGCGCGGTGGTGCGCAAGTTTAACCGCCAAACCTGGGCTGTTCGCCCGGGGACGAACGAGGCTTATGGATGGTTCAACCTGTTTGGCATTTTCGATCTTTCCACGGGCATCGTTCGCGGCAACCAGGTTCCGGAACCGAACTACCCGGGTGGCAGACCGGTGGCCGCCGCCATGTCGAAGGATGGTATCCACGTGGTCATCGCGGCACCCAACAATACCGTCCACATTTACCGCTTCGACCGACCCCACAACTAATGGGCACGCCATGATCACTCTCGTTTGTACCCAATGTCGGGCGTCGCTGCCGGTTCCCGAAAGCAAGCTCGGCTCGCGCGTCTTCATTTGTCCGCAATGCGCCTACCCCATGGAAACGCCGACGTCTCCGGGCGCAGCGACCGGCATCACGGCTCAGTCGCCGGCCCTGGAGCCGAAGCAGGCGAGTAGCCCCCCGATGGCGCTACCGGCGCCGCGTCGCGCGGTTGACGCGGAGAACCGTGGTTCTCCGAAGAGTCCCTCGTTCAAGGGTTCGCTTCGCAAATGGTCGTTGTTTGCCGGCGGCGTCACCGTCGTCGCGGGAATTAGTGCCGCGATGTTTTTCTCGAGTCGGACCCTGCCCGTGCCGCCGGCAGTCCCGGTTGCGGAAAAGGTCGCGCCCTCCCTTGGGGCGCCGGCCATAACCGGACCACCCGAGTCGGTCGTGGAGAAAAGAGAGCTGAAGCCCGCGACCGTCCCCGAGTTGATCAAGACCGTCAAGACCGGAACGACGTCGGAGCGGACGCAAGCTTTGCGCATTCTGAGCGGTCAAGGCCCCGAGGCACGGCCCGCTCTCGCCGTCGTATTGGAAGCGGTCGGTGACGCCGACGAATCGGTGGGAAAGCTTGCCAGGGAGGTCGTGGCCAAGCTCGGTCCCGCTCGGCCCGAGGAGATTCCGATCTACGGGTCGGCCTTGCGCGATCCCGCCGTCGAGGTTAGATTGCTCGCAACCCATGTGCTGGGGCAGAGCGGGTCGCTGGCAAAGGCCGAAATCGGTTTTCTACGCGTCCTCTCGATCGATAGCGATCCCCAGGTCCAGGAGGCGGCGAAGAAGGCGGTTCGTCGCATCGAAGACGAAGTGTTGGGAAGCTTGATTGCCGCTCTCCAGGAAAAGAACGCCACGAAGCGAACGCTGGCGGCGCAGGAACTGGCGGAAATGGGCCCGTATGCGAAATCCGCCCTGCCTCAACTGGTCGAGACGCTGCAGGACAAGAATGGCGCCGTGCGCTTGGCGGTACTCGACGCCTTCCTGGCGATCGGGCCCGACGCGGTTCTGGTCCTGGGCGAATCGCTGCGCGACGCCGACAAAGAAGTCTGCGTGGCGGCCCTGCGCGGCCTGGCACGCATGGGCTCTGAAACTCGCCCTGTGTTACCGGCCATGGTGACTCTGCTGGGCACGACGAGCGACGCGCGCGTTCGCCGCGAAATCATACAATCGCTCGGCGAAATCGGCGACTTTGCAGTCCCTTATCTGGTCCAGGCGATCGAACGCGAAAAGGCGTCCGCCCAACATCAGCCATATGTGGACGCCCTGGTAAAAATTGGCCCGGACGCCGCCTCCGCACTGGAGAAGACGCTCAAGTACGCCAAGCCCGAAGTCAAGGCGGTCGCCGAGGCGGTGATCAAAAAGACGCCCCCCGCCAAGACATTCGACAAAGTTCATAAGGGGATGGCTGGGACGATCCAGTCGAATCTGCGTTTGTGGTTCGTGAGTTCCGATGCAGACAAAGATGGGCAGCTCGACAAGCTCGAACTCGCACGCGCCATTCGCGGCCCCAAGGCCAAGGCATACGACGAGGGCGCTGCCGGCAGGCAACTCACTTCGCGCGACTTTGCCGCCTATCCCGATTTCGCCTTTCTTTCGCGAGTCGATCGCGACAACGACGGCTTCTTGTCGCGCGACGAGTATAACCGTTGGGCGTACGATTACGCCGAGTATCTCTGGCACGAAACCGAGGCGCGCGATCGCGTCGCGAAGGCGCAGCTTCGGCTCATGGAACGTTCCCTTTCCACCGCGATGAAAGTTCAAACCGAAGCCGTCTTGAGGAACGAGTGGGCTCAATATCACGCGATCCGACGCAATCAGAAATATGCAGCCCACACCGACTGGATGCAGCGACACCTGGTCAGTTTGCCGCGTCGTTGAGAATCCCGGAATGCCGACCCCGGGGAATCGTAAACATGCTATCTGTGCCGATCGCCCTTACTTTCCTATATCGGCAAAAGAAGTCCCATCCTCGAAATCCGCGGGAGCTGTTATGCATCGAGTGCTCAAAGTGTTGTCCGGACCGATCAAGGGGCAGAGCCTTATCGTCTCCGATCAGTTTGCGACGCTCATCGGTCGAGGCAAGCATGCGAATGCGCAAATCGCCGACAACAGCATCTCGCGCGTTCACTGCGAAGTCGAAATTCGCGGCAAACGAACGTTTCTTTCGGATCTCGAAAGTGTCTCGGGAACCTTCGTCAACGGTAAGCGCGTCAGCGATTGCGAACTGCGCGAAGGCGATCTGATCAAGATCGGCGATACGCAAATGCGTCTCGAGAGCCCGGACTCTTCGGACGAAGCGACGCTCGCCCCTGCGCTGGCGATTCCCGTTCGTCCCGTCCTCTTGACGGCCGAGAAGCTCCCCGAACTTTCGGGCCATGTCCTATCGCATTACACCGTCGGCAAACTGCTCGCAAAGGCTCAATCGGGCCTCGTGTTCCAGGCCCACGACTTCAAAAACGATCGCAACGTCGCCTTGAAGGTTCTCTTTCCGGACTTCTCGCAGAACGAAGACGATCTACAGCGTTTCATCCGGGCGATGAAGACGATGATGCCCCTGCGCCATCCCAATCTCGTCACCTTGTTCGGCGCCGGCAAAACGGGGCCTTATTGCTGGATCGCAATGGAGCTGGTCGAGGGGGAGGGACTGACGCAGATTATTCGCCGAATGGGGACGGCGAACATGCTGCCGCCCAAGTCTGCCCTCATGATCGTGCAGCACTTGGCCAAGGCGCTCGAGTATGCACACGGCAAGAACATCATCCATCGCAACATCACGCCGCAGAACGTCCTGATCGGCAAGTCGCCGGCAGATACGAAGCTGGGGGACTTGATGTTCGCCAAGGCTCAAGAAGGCGTCCATGCCCAAGACATCACGAAGCCGGGCGAACTCGTCGGCGATCTTAAGTACATGTCCCCGGAACGCACGATCGGATCGACCGAGGTCGATGCTCGCTCGGATCTCTACAGTCTCGGAGCGTTGCTTTACTGTTTGCTCACCGGCCGGCCGCCGTTCGAAGGAACGAACGTCATCGACACGATCCTCAAGATTCGGCAGGCAGAACCGGTGAGGCCGAAAAAGTTTCAGCTCGCCGTATCCGACGCGTTGGAAGGGCTCGTTCTCAAGTTGCTGGCCAAGCGCCCCGACGACCGCTACGCATCAGCGACGCAACTGCTCAAAGAGATCGATCGCATCAGCAAATTTCAGCCTTGACAGCGGCGCCTGAGACCACGCTCGATGTTCTCATGACCGTGTTTCTTTCCTGTGACCAGGGCGCTCGACGGCATTCCCTTTATCGGCGAGTCAAGTAAAGGCCATCAACTACGCCTTGAACGTTTCGGGGAAGTGTCACATGGATGACGAACTGAGTCGCAGGTGGAACGACTTGCTCTACGCCTGGTCAGTAGCTCCAGCCCTCGCTGCCCGTGTCTTCGAGGACGTGTACGAGCATTACCGTGAGCCAGGTCGGTACTACCACACGCTCGATCACATCCGGCACATGCTGAATTGCGTGGACTGCCTCGGTTCCCGCGCTCGCAACCTGAATGCGGTAAAGCTGGCGACCTGGCTGCATGACGTGATCTATAACAGCAGGGCTTTGGACAATGAGGAGCGGAGCGCGGATTTCGCCAGGCGACTGTGCGAGGAGTTGTCGATACCGGATGTCACTCATGTTGCTTTGCTAATTCTCAAAACGAAGACGCATGAGTCTGGCGACGATCCTGACGCCCGGGTGCTGCTCGATGCCGATCTTGCCATTCTGGGAGCGAGCGAACCAGCCTACCAGGCCTATGCCGACAATGTCCGGCAGGAATATGCCTGGGTTCCCGAGCGTGAGTATCGGAGCGGGAGACGCCAAGTCCTGACGAAGTTCCTGGCGAGGCCGACGATCTTCCATTTCCTCACGCATCTCGAAGAACCGGCCCGTCACAACGTCACTGCCGAAATCGCTCGGCTGGCAGTTGCTTGAGCGGTGGCGAACCGGCGTAGAATCGCATGCCACTGAAGGGGCTCATCCTGGCGATGCGACTGCACGAGCAGACGAACGCGTCCGCCGACCTTGGCGCCTCGCTTTTGACGTTCGACTGTCCACGCCCGCAGGACCTCGAAGCGATCGCCCCGGATGTTTGCGCCGAGTTTTCCTGAAAATGACTAATCATCGACCTGCTAAAGAATGGCGTGCGATGACGCAGTTGATCTCGGCTCCGACCAACAAAGCCAAAGCGGCAAGGTAAAGCCACAGAAGCAAAAGCACAACGCCGGCCAGGGCTCCGTAAGTGGCGCCGAAGTCAGCTCCGTACAGTAGATAGACCCGGAATCCGAGGTTGACTGCGATCACCACAAGCACCCCGATCGTCGAACCCGGCGTGATCCACTCCCACTTCTGATCGACGTGCGTGCCGAAATAGTAGGCAATGGCAAAGCTGGCAAGCAGGGCCACGATTACCACTACCCATTGAACGGCCGTGGCGATGACCGCCGCCGTGCTGTCCAGGCCGAACCGACTCAACAGCCAAGGCCAGGCGGCTATTAAAAACGATGCGCTCACCAGTAGAAATGACTCGACCACGGTGAGTACGATGGCCATCAGCCGCCGCCGCCACCACGGCCGGCCATCACGGACGCCGTAAGCGGCGTTGGTGGACTCCATGACTGCGACGGAAGCGCTCGATGCCGACCAAAGTAGGATCAGGAATGACATGGAAATAATGCCGACGCGCGGACTTTCCCGGATATCGATTACTTCGTCTCGCACAATTTCAGCCGCGGCTGCCGGGAGAAACTGTTGCGACAGGCTCAAGATTTGACGCGCGACCACCCCGTCGGAATACCCCACCGTAACGGTCAAGACAAGTCCCAAAAACGGAACCAAAGCAAGAAAAGCGTAAAACGCGACGATAGCCGCCCGGTCGATGGTCTCGTGCTTGTCCACTGCATCGTAGGTCTGCACTGCCAGTTGCTTAAACGACAACCCGCCCCATTTCCAAGCGTCGGGTAGGCGGAGCCAAGTGAAAGACATTAACTTCTCCCTCAAGTCATCAAATGTCCAAGCATACTGGGAGGCGCCTCAAACCTCCGATCCAGTGGATTAACGTGATAAGCGACGGTTGTGTTGCAACCGTCGCCTAAATCGCGAGTGATGTCAGTCCACTGCCGGCACAGGTCGCTTTCCATCCATTCAATAGCGTTCGGAAGAAATGAACGCAATCGCTGCAAAGCTTGGCGATTCGCTAAGGCGAGCGGCCGACGTGAGTCGGCCGGTATAGCATCCCATTCGAAAATCCGATCGCTACCGCTCAAGCACACGTACCGGCCGACTCACGTCGGCCGGTCGCCTAATTCGGAGTCTCCCTGCCGGTATTCCGTCATTTTCTCCGAACGCTCTAAGGTATCGGAGAGGGAACCACCATATAAACGGTTTGGCCTTCATAGAGCCGCGGTTGATAGTAGATTCCGTCCGAAAGATAAAAACTTATTCCATTCACGACAACCGACTGAGTGTTAGGCGGCAAGTTGTAGTAAACGTAGTACTGGCTCGTGCCAACCACGACCAGCCGATAGCCGGGACGGAATCGTCGAAAATAGGACTCCTGGTAGGGATTCGCGTATGCCTTATGTGAAGGTTCCCAGCCCGACTTTCCATAATTGTGATCGCGGCCGTGGCCATGGCCGTGGCCGTGATGTTGGTGACCGTAATAGTTGTCATTTCGAATGGAAGCCGGAGGCGCCGCTGGATAATAACGAGGGACGGGCGGATCGCCGAATCGAATCGACGCTCCCGTGCGATTCTCACCGACGCGAATCTGAACTTGCCCATTAGTTTCAGCGATAAGCCCTAGAAATACTCCCAGGCTCGCGCCAATAACGAACAAGTGCGACTTAATTCTTGAGCCCATAAACTTCTCCTTTGTAGAACGACGTTCAAAAAGCTTAAGCCGCATTACTTGCTCGTTGGTTTCTTCTCGGGCTCGCCGTGCCGCTGCAGAAAATCGACTTTCCGAGTATCGGTCGGAGGCTCAAACTGAAAAGCGTCGTCCGCCAGCGTCGGATTTACGTCCCAGCGGTGAAGTAGAGCGGTAAATTGAGGTTCGCCGGCCTGCCGTTTGAAAGTAATCAGAAGTTTGCGAGGCAAGGGGTGCTCGCCAGCGTCGATCCAAATCTGCCAATCAAGCCGCTTCTGTTGAAAGGCCAGATGATGGCACTTGACCTTGCCCACATGATGAAGGCCCACGTAGGTCCCGCTGCGTACGTGCTCGGTGAGCGCCTTGTAGGGATCGGAGAACAGGAAATCAGACAACGGTTGGTCGATGCCGAATCGTTCGTGCAATTCGTCGATCATGGCATCGATTGTGCCGGACACTTTCTCGACGGCATAGGTCTTGTGAGTTTTGTCGACGACCGTAACTGTCTTGCCGTCATAGTAAAACTGAGAGTTTGTCGTATCGCCCAAGGTTTCACCGGCGATCTTGTCCGGTCTTTTTGCGGAAACTTGGCGCTGGTTGCTAAACTGTAGCTTTTGGCCTTCGTCTTGGACTACATCGAAAAACTCCTCTACTTGGAACGAGAACATTTTCAAGCCGCCCAAATAGGCGCCCATTTCCTTAAGGTGCTGCTCCGCCTTCGGTTCGATGTGGGGCGGTGACTTGGAGGGCTCGCCCGCAAGTGCCGCCACCGACCAAAGTGCTGCCGTAATTGGTGCGATCAGCATTTTCATAAGAAGATCTTCCATTATCTGGGGTAAATAGCGACGCCAGCACACAAGTATGCTGGGCTACGAGGCCTATTCTACCGCTTCTTCGGCCAGATAACCAAAAACACCCTTCCCCTAGGTGTTTCTTGCTCAGGATCGAAGTCCCATTCCGTGTGGTTTCTTAAACTAACGGCGAAGCGAATTTTGCAGTCGCCCTGGCACTTTCGTTGTGGGGAGACGCGTTTGGCGCGGAGCCTGGAAAGGAAAACGCGTGGCCCCACGAAGTGGTTAGCTGGGCTATCTGGGACCAATGCGCAGTAAGCCGCTTTTTGTTGGGATTTCTAGATAAGACAGTTAGTGGTACGACTCGTCGGCGGGAGATGGGACAAACTTCGCGAGGCAAATCCCACCCGCCGGATCGCCCGTCGAGGGATCAACCGGGCTATTTCGGACTTGCGATTATCGGAGAGGAATTGTCGCTCGGTAGGATTTCTCGATGAACGGGGATCGGATGTTGTTTCGGGATTGATGTTCCCTTTGGCTCAAGGAGCGGCAAGAGCGGACCTCGTGGTCTGTGGATCAAATCTGGTCCGGAACGCATCAACACGCCCTCCCCAGGGGCGAATCCGGGCGGTACCGTGCTCCATGCCTTCTCAGTGGTCATCGTTCGACGACCTTCCTCGAAGAGCGCCGTCATTTCACTCGGCTTGAAATCCGCGCTCGATACTGCGCCGGAAAACTCGGGCGGAATGGCGGAAACGTAGAAATCCATGCCTGTCAGCAGGCAGAGGGTGTAAAGCCTTTGGAGATCGCCGCGGGTGTGAGCGTAGATGAGGGTCGAGAGACTCTTCCCCGCTTGCGCAAACGACCACGGACGGATAATCTGCGGGTCGGCGAATAGCTTACCCGCCAATATTACGTAGACTTTGGCGCCCCCCAGGTCGCGTGCGGCCACGTTTGATCGCTGGTCAGGCGCGACAAACGGCGGACGGAAGAAGACGGAGTGGGAAGCCCCCCCATCGACGTGCTTCTCGGTATAGCGTACGGCATCCACGGTTACGGAAATATTTGCCGAAGGAAAAAGCCCTGGTGCGGCGGACGATCCCAGGAGAATGTTGATGATAAGTGCGCGATCGTCTGGGCCGTTTCGTGTGGCGATGGCGCCAATGTCCCAAACGACAAAGCGCCCACCCTCCTGCTCGGTCGTGCCAATATACAATCGTCGGCCGTTTTTGTGAGCCTCAACAAGATCGTGCATTACTTGGGCGGTGAGGAAGGTATCAATCCGGTGCTTTAGGGGGGACGTGTCCGCCAGCGACTCGCCGAATAGACCAGAAATCAGCCGAATCTTGAACAGATCTTCATTTTTCAGGGTCGTGTAAAAACTCTTCATGTGCTCGTCGTATTTCGGGCCGAGAAAGGCGGGCACAGCGATCAAGGCGCCCGTGCTGATCCCGGTTACCACGTCGAAGGTCGGACGGTCTCCTCGTTCTGACCAGCCGACCAGTACGCCGGCCGAATACGCGCCGAACGATCCGCCTCCCGATAGACAGAGGATATTCCGATTCGGATGGGTGCTCGAGGCTCCGCCTTCTTGTTTGGATTGCTCACCGAGCTTTTGTTGCCGGTCCTTGCGAATGCGTTCCGCTATTTCGATCAACTGTTGTCCAGGTGCAAGTTCGTTGGCGTCATCATGAGCGACTGGGTCAATGAGGTCGCGAGTATTGAGCCCGGCTGCCGTGGGGGATTGGGTAATGATTGATTTGCTATAACGGCAACCCGTACATGTACCCAACGACAATGCCGTTATCCCAATTACCACGTATGAGAAGGCAAACTGGCGGTGCATAACATTCCTGGGGGATACGTGGCTGAATACCACGCGGAAGGACCGAGCGGACGAGATTCTATCGTCGCTTCGAGACGCAAACATGACCCAAGTTGAGGTTTCGTCTATACGCAGAACACGCCCCGCGACCTCCCCGTGCGAAACACTCTTCGAAACAACTCTCCAAAATCTCGCGCGCCCGCGCGGTTTTAACTCGAAAATAGCTTACAAGAATCGATTTGCGACGAAGCGTCGGTCGCCGACCGATCGGCGTCGTTCGTTTTCGGGTGCGCCGCACTCGCGGCCCGAGCGAAACACTTGTCGAAACCGAGATAAGGATAACGTCTGACCGCCCAGTCCCAGAAATTTCGAGGCTCGAAAACTGCACCGGCGAGTTGACAGCCCGGCGCGAGCGCCGACTTTTCGATGTCCGCGAAAGGAGCCGTCTTTCGCTGGAACACTTGGCTTCGGGCGACTTGATAGGTAAATTGTCCTTTTTGCCGAAACCTCTTCGTCAACCTTTATTCATCTTTTTTGCGGAAACCAATCGTAGAGAGCCGGTCTGTTTCGGTTGGTTTCTAATCCCACCGCAGGCTCTGAAGCCGGCTCGCCCGAAACGCCGACCTCGGTGCCGGAGAGTTGACTTCACGGAGTCATTTGCAAAAGACGAGATGTAAATCGTGGTCACGAAAGAACATTCATGATACTCTGGGTTGAGGTCCAGAATCGAAGGCGTCGAAGGAGGCAGCGATGCAAATCGTCAAGTCGAGCGGTTGGGTGATCTTCGGTTGGCTCTGCCTGATCAGCCCGTCATGGTCGCAAACTGTAGACGGGGCGAAGATTCGTCTGTTCATCCTCTCGGGCCAGTCCAATATGGTCCGCCTCGACCCCAATGTCTCCTTCACGCCCGCCTAAAGAAGGCATTCCCTTTGTAATAAGGGCCAGGTAGGACGGACGAAGTCCGTAGCTCGCAAGTCAAGGTGGCCGAAAGCGACCCGCTGGTCGGCTGGGTGGTTACCGACAACGTCAACGGCGGAAAGGCCGCGCTGCACTATTCCATGACGGGATATGCGGAGATGGGGCGAAGATTCGCGGCCAAGACGTCGAGTTGCTGACGAAGATCAAGAAGCAGTAGACAAGGCGAGCGCCTCGCGATTCGCGTGCGATTTCACCATGGGAGATGAAATGAGTCCTTTCAAATTTGCCTGCTTCATGTTGACGATGTTACTTGCCTCTGGGAGCAACCTGTGGGCGCAAGCGAAAGCCGCTCCGCACGAGGAATTGGCCGGCTGGATGCTCGGCCAACTCGCCGCGAAGAAAGGGTTGGCGCTCGATCTCGGGTGTGGCGACGCCCGGCTCGCGATTGCCCTGGCTCGCCAATCGGAACTCATTATCGAGTGCGTCGATGCCGATCCCGATGTCGTCGCCAAGGCCAAAAAGACCATCGACCTGGCCGGCATGTACGGGACGCGCGTCACCGCTGCGTCGGCGGAGTGGACGCGGCTCGAATATCCCAGCTACTCGGCCAACCTCATCGTCTGCGGCGACGAGTTCGTACAAGGGCTGCAGGGCCGAAATCTTCGGGAGCTGTTCCGGGTGCTGAGTCCCAACGGCATCGCGATCGTCGGCCAAAGCGCGGGGACAGTCGGTCAGAAGCTGAAGCGTCAGGAACTCGAAAAATGGCTTCGCGATGCCAACATCACGAGCTATACGATCCTCGAAGAACGGGGCGTCTGGGCACGGATCACGCAACCGCGCCAGGTCGGCTGGGACGAATGGACGCATCGCAGCCACGATCCGTCGAACACGTTCGGCAGCAACGACACGCTCGCGGGCCCTCACTTCAAGACGCAGTGGATTTCCGATTTTCGGCCCGGCCTGAGTTCGGCGGCCGTCGCCGCGGCGGGGGGACGCATCATCACCGCCAGCCTGTCGTACGACAAATTCCCCGATACCACGCCTCATATCCAGGCGCTCGACGCGTTCACCGGCGTCGAACTCTGGGCCAAGGTTGGCCAAAAGGAACTGCCCATCGATCGGCCTCCTACGCTGTACAGCAACCGCGAATCGTGCTCCGACATGGCGCTCGTGGGCGATCGCCTCTACCTGCTAGGAGGGAAATTCTGCCATGTGATCGATGTCCGCGACGGCAAGATGGAGAAATCGCTGCCGATCCCCGCCGAGGCGGAACCGACGGAGAAGGACGCCTGGCTTTACATGGCTGTCGTCGGCGACCTGATCTACGGCAGCGTCGGCAAGGCGCCGGGCGTCAAGGTCGATTGGAATTCGATGCACTATCGCGGCGTGAGCAAGGCGCTATTCGCGCTCGATCGCACCACCGGCAAGTTGCGCTGGATTCAGCGCGTTCCGGCCACGATTTGTTCCCTCTGCCTGGGCGACGGTAAGTTCTTTTACTGTGACGACCAATTGAAGTTGCACGCTCTGGATGCGGTTACCGGGAAGAAACTCTGGTCGCAGCCGTTGCCCTATCGCGAAGGAACGGAGATCGCCGGCTGCACCTTTAATCGGGACAAGGTGTTCCTGCTCTACAATCAACCGCTTGCAAACAAGAAGGCAAGCGGCCCGGCGGCGCTGCTCACCGCGGGGCACAACTTGCGCGAACTGGCCGCCTTTTCCGTCAAGGACGGCAAGCATCTTTTCGAATGCGAGTTCGGCACGAAGGTGGCTGGCGTCTCGTTCGCGGGGGGATTCATCTTTGGGTCGGGCCAGCACGGCGGCGAAGGGGTCGCCGTCGTCGATGTCGAGACCGGTAAGCTTAAGTGGAAATCGCGCGAGCCGCTCAAATGCACGCCCAGCCTGGCGACGCTCAACTGCTTCCTCACGCAACGTTCTGCCTGTCCCGCCATATTTGACCTGAAGTTCCTGCAGAGCGCGAATCTCTCTGAGAAGACGACGCGAACTTCGTTTACGGGCTATCGCCCGAGCTGTTCCTATCCAGGGGTGCCCGCCAACGGCATGGTTTACCTGCAGGCAGAGGGGTGTGCATGCGCCTCGCCCCTAAGAGGCAACATCGCCTTGATTCCCGGGCAGCCGGCGGAATTGGACGTCTCGAATCAACTCACGAAGGGGAGCGCCTTCGCCGAGGAGATCGCGGAGGAGGGAGGTCCGGCCTGGGCGACCTGGCGTGCCGACCATCTACGCAGCGGTCAAAGCAAGGAATTGGCGCCGGAGAAGCTGGATCTTCTCTGGAACGTCCAGTTCCCTGGTCGGCTCACGTCGATGTCGGCGGGGCAGGGGCTAGTGCTGTTCGGCTCCAGCGATCGCAAAGTTTACGCCCTGGATGCCTCAACAGGCAAGCAAGCCTGGCAACACATCGGCGCGGGACGCGTTCAAGCCGCCCCGTTCCTTTGGAAGGGCCGACTCTATTGCACCGACGACGACGGCTGGGCCTACTGCCTGCGCGCCGACTCGGGCGCCGTGGTTTGGCATTTCCGCGCGGCCCTCGGAGCCGAACGCATCGTCGGTTACGGCGGGTTCATGTCGCGCTGGCCGGCGCGCACCGGCGTGCTCGTCCATGACGACGTCGCGTACTTCGCCGCCGGTCTATTCCCGGATGAGGGGACTGTCGTATACGCCGTTGATCCGCGAACCGGCGAAAAGCGCTGGCAGAAAGATTTCAACACCCAGAACAAGGGGGGCCGAACCGCGGGCTTTGTTCCCGACGGCGCTCTCGCCCTCGCACACAACCGCCTATACATCCCCTCGGGTTCCGGCATTCCCTGGCAAATCGAGCTGGATAGCCCCGAACGCAAAGCGTCGTTCACCGGCGGTTATCACGTGCGTGGCCATCATATCATGGTCGCCGACAAGGATCTTCTTGCAGTCACGCCGGGCCTGCAATTCGTTCATCACGTCCACTATAAAGGGGACGATGAAAAGGATCGACTTCCTGTGGTCACTCCCGAGAGCATCTATCTGCTGAATCACCCGAGCAAGTCCAGTCGCTACTTGGCAGCGGGGAAGCGAGAGGAATTCAATCTGGTTCAGAACCGACTCGCGTTTCTCGTACCGAACAAAAGCACAACCGCCGCCAAGGCGATTCGCTGGCAATCCTGGAAGGACGAACCGATGAGCGTCTCGATCCTCGCGGGGACCACGATTTTCAGCGGTGGGCCAAAGAAGATCTACGCCACGCGCTCCGAGGACGGCAAAGAACTGTGGAGCGCAACAGTTCCTTCGCCGGTGGCGGACCTGGCAGTGAACGCCGGCCGGCTGTTCGTGTTATGTGAGTCGGGAACGATCCTCTGCTTCGGCAAGGCTAGGTGAAACGGCTGGGATACTCCCCAGAGTTTAGCCAAGAGGAAATTCGGTCCACGATTTGGTCGCCCAGCGCGAGGAGAGCTGGAAGGGCAACCGATTCCCGGCGCCGACGGTCGCCTCATCCGCAATCCGAACTTTCGTAAAGGACCGTGTCGATAGCGACTGCGTTGCGATCGATCTCAGAATCTGCGTCCCTTTTCGCTTGCGATCCAGGCCCAACGAGGTAGTCATGGACACGTCGCCCCCATCCTTTCTCGGAGCGTCGCATGCAGTATCATTCCCCCTGGAACCTCGACCCGACCCGAATCTTGACCCGCCGCGAACTGGCCGCAGTTCTCGCCGACGCGAAACAGAAGGCGATTCAATCCGCCAACGCGTGGCGCAACTTGATCATCGTGCGCCTGGCGTGATGTTGCGGCCTGCGGGTTTCGGAAATCGCAGGGTTGGAGCTTGGTGACGTCGTCGTTGAGGTGGCTCGCCCGCATCTGCGGCTGCGGCGTGAAGCGACCAAGGGAAAAAAGGTGCGGATGGTCCCCCTCTGGTGGGGAGCGTTCAAAACGTTCATTCAACATAAGGAAGTTCTTCAAACCGCGCTGTAAAGTGTCGGAGAACCGGCGGCTCGGAGATGATCCGCAAACCGAGGAGCTCTTGGCGACGCTCGAACACCTCGATCACGGCTTCTACTACGTAATCCATGTGCGACTGGGTGTAGACTCGACGCGGAAACGCCAACCGCACCAGTTCCAGGGCGCGTGCATTTCGCCCCGCGCCGCCAAACATTACCGAGCCGATCTCCACGCCCCGAATGCCCGCATGGCGATACAAGGCTACAGCCAATGCTTGGCCGGGAAACTGGGCCGGGACGATTTGCGGACAAAAGGCGGCGGCATCGAGATAAATGGCATGCCCTCCAGCAGGTTCGATTATCGGCACCCCCGCCGCTAGCAGCTTTTCCTCCACATACTCCGCGGTGCGGATGCGATAACACAAATAATCTTCCTGCAAGGCTTCCTGAAATCCTTGAGCCATGGCTTCGAGGTCACGACCCGCGAGGCCGCCATAGGTGACGTATCCCTCGGTGAGTATCAACAGGTTGCTGGCGCGTTGAAACAGATTCTCGTCACGAATCAGCAGGACCCCGCCGATATTTACCATGCCGTCTTTCTTGGCGCTGATCGTGGCCCCATCTGCCAAGTCGAACATTTCGCGAACGATGCTTGCCACGGACCGATCGCTCTGTCCCGGTTCCCGCCTTTTGATGAAGTAGGCGTTCTCCGCGAAACGGCACGCGTCGAGGAAGAACGGAAGTTGGAATTCGTCACATATGCCGCGGATCGCCCGGAGATTCGCCAAGCTCACGGGTTGGCCGCCGAAGCTGTTGTTGGTGATCGTGCACATGACGCACGGAATCCGGCTCGGGCCCACGCGGTCGATGCACGACCGCAGAGCTGCGAGATCCATGTTTCCCTTGAAGGGATGTCGCTGACGCGGCTGACTGGCCTCAGCAAGGGGTAAGTCGATGGCCTCGGCGCTCGAATGTTCGATATTGGCGCGAGTGGTGTCGAAGTGGGCATTGTTTGGAACGACCTTACTGGGCCCGCCGAGAAGCTCAAAGAGAATGCGTTCGCTGGCCCGGCCTTGATGGGTCGGCAAGATGTGCTGAAAACCCGTGATTTGCCGCAATACTCGTTCAAACTCAAAAAAGCTCGGCGATCCGGCGTAGCTTTCATCGGCCTGCATAATGCGAGCCCATTGCAGGCTGCTCATTGCCCCAGTGCCGCTGTCGGTGAGTAGATCGATGAGAACATCCTCGGCGGGTATAAGAAACATGTTGAAGCCAGCCGCCCGAACGATGGCTTCGCGCTCCGATCGGGTCCGCATCTGCAGAGGTTCGACGACTTTGATGCGGAAAGGTTCGATGATCGTTTTCATGGTTGATTCTCTACGCGATCTTGTGAGCACGGGTCTCGGCGATCAGCTGTGCAAGCCACTCCATGTAGGGAGTGCCTCCGGTACCACGGGCATCCGCGACGCGCGTACTTATGAATTCTTGGGCCCAGCCGAAGTGCACTTCGCGAAATGTCGCCATAGCTTCGAGAACGTCGTTGTAAACGGCCTTGTCGGCTAGATCGCGAAACGAAGGAATGGCCTGAACCTCGTCGATGACCTGGCGATGCTCCCGCGGCATGAATCGTTGCATATCTGCAAGATGATCGGTCAGCATTGAGGATTTGTGCGGAATCTTCATCAGCGCGACCAGCGTGGGAATGATGCTACTCTGGGCGCCCGTTTCCCCTCGGTGATTCATCGGTTTGGCGTCGATTCCTTCGTAAACCACGTTCTCGAAGAATCGAATATAAGGCCGAAACGTCTTGAAATAAAGAGCTGGGTCCATCTGTTCCGGGATGCGACGCAGAACGCCGACCTGCTTCCAGACTGCCTCGGCAATTTCACGTAAGGCGCGGTTTACGCCGCCGTCTTGGCGAGCGGCAATTGCCTGGGAGAGCTCGCCAATTGCCCGTAAAATTCGTGAAGCGATAGCCTCGATCTCGACATGCACCAGGATGAACCAATGTTCGTCGTAAAGATGAACGAAGTTCTGGATCGTGTCAATGTTCCCAAGAGCAATGGGGCCGTCGGGGTCAAAACGCTTCCAGTTATAGAGGGCATAGCCATCGTAGCTCAAGATGGGGGGCCGAGACAGAAGTTGACATACTTGACCAAGAGGCACGGCTAAGTTTGCAGGCAACAGAGTCGCCGTCGGCTGACCGACCTGGTTGATATAAGCCGATGCGAGAAACCCAACTCTCACGTAATATAGCCGCAACAGCGGCAAAACTTGCTCTGGATCGGACGGGAAATTCCAAGGAGGGATCTTCCATTGCCGGGCGCGCTCGCGAAACCCGCCGTCTCGCAACAAGCTCGGCAGATCTTCGCCGATTTCATCAAGTCGGCCAAGTTCGCTGCCATGAGGAAAAGACGTCGCTGGATCGACGTCCGGCAAGAAACCACGCTCGGTAAAAGCACGTTCCATCTCGAAACCTGTTTTTGAGGGATATGCAGAATTCTCATGAGAGCAATGGTTCGTGTTGGCGACCGACAGAACCCATTTCATTTTACCCTTCGCGGGACGTGCGGTATAGTGCGTTATCAGAAGGCTATGCGATCGGCGAACGCGTGGCGCAGCTTGGTATCGCTCCATTCGAATATCCTACTCACCGGGGCCGCACCTCCCGCCTACGTCCTTCCGCCCGCGAAGCCATGCCTGATTAGGGTATGTCGCCAATGATGGAACATCCGACTCAAAAATTGAGGCCGTTGAACTTGCCGATTCGCTGCATATCCGCAATCAGCGCGGTCGCGGAAGCGTAACGGTCGTCCGGCCTCTTGGCCAGCAACTTAAGCACGAGCCCCTCGATCTGATCCGGGATCGAGAGTTGATACTTCTTTGGATTCACCGGCTCCGCCTGGCGGATTTTCGTGATCGTCTCGATCAGATTCGCCCCCTCGAACGGCGGCCTCCCCGTCAACAGCACATACATCAACGCGCCTAGGCTGTACAGATCCGAGCGGGCATCGACGCTCGTGCCGGCGGTGCGTTCGGGCGCCATGTAACGGAGGTCGCCCAGGATCTCGCCCGGCTTGGTGATGTTCTGCGAGAGGCTCCCTTCCTGCGCCTTGGCAAGCATGAGGTCGCCGAGCTTCGTTAGTTCGGGCGTAGCGCCCACCAGCACGTTTTGCGGGGTGATGTTGCGGTGGACGATGCTCTGGCCATGCGCGTACTCCAACGCCTTGGACAAGTAGAAACCGATGCGGATTACCCGTTTCCAATCGAGCATGCTGGCGGCGCCGATCCGCTGGATCACCTGCGTCAGACTTTCGCCTGGGACGAGCTCCATCGCGATCCAGCAATAGGGGCCCGTCTTGCCGGCGCCGTAGAGCCGGACGAGATTTGGATGCTGAAGCGGAACCATCGTTTTGACGGTGCGGATGAAACGCTGCATGTCGTCTTCGTTCTGCGAGAACTCGGGCCAAAGAATCTTGAATGCGACGGCGCGGTCGTTCTTGAAATCGCGAGCCTGGAAGACCAGCCCCGATTCCCCCCTGGCAAGCACTTTGCCCACGTCGAAGTGCGAGAGCTTGTGCCCCGAAAGATCGGGGAGCCGATTGGACGTGAGGACGGGGCGAGCGGGGATGGCGTTTTCGGGGGCGATCGTCTTCGCCTCGGCGACCTCTGGGTTTTCCAGACGCATCTGGGTATCGCCGATGCGGACGACGTCATTGTCCCTCAACTCGCACTCGGCGACTTTCGTGTTGTTGACGAAGGTTCCCGAGGCGCTTTCGAGGTCGGCGAGAAAAACTCGCTTGCCGCGGATTTCGATCTCGCAATGGACCCGCGACACGGACATGTCAGCGAGTTGGGTGTTGGCGTGCTTGCTGCGCCCCAAGAGCGTGGTGAACGAATCGGAGACCATAAGGCGTTTGCCCACGTCGGGGCCGGCCAGGACGTGTAGGAAGCGATGCATGAAAGACCCTCGGCTCCGGTTTACTTGACGTGAGTGAGAACCCAGCGCTGCATCCACTCGGCATGGTTCACGGCGCCCTGCATTCGACGCCAGTTGCGGTAACTCGCCCATTGCTGCTGCAAGGCCGACTCGGTTTTTTGTCGCATCGCCTGGGTCAGGCTCTTCTCCGCGAGCTTTTGCTGGACTTTGGCGATCTGCGCGCGGTCGTCGGCGTCCTTCTTCATCATTTGTGCGTAATCGCGAGCCCATATATCAAATTCGGCCCGCGAGATCTTGCCGTCGTTGTCGCGGTCCAGTCGGGTGATGAAAGCGTAATCGGGGTACTTGCCGAAATCCTTGGCCGTCACCTTTCGGCCATCGTGATCGTGCGGCTTGGCCCCTGCTCCGCGCAGCATCCTGGCGAGTTCCTCCTTGCCGAGGAACTCGTTCTTGTCGGCGTCGGTCGTATTGAACCACGATATCAGTTGGCCCTGATAGAGACCCGCCTGACCCGTCAGCAACTTTAGTTTGACGGGCGGCGGGCTCGCTTCGACTTTCTTGAGCAGGGCCGTCGTCGTGGCGTCGGGCTTGACCATTTTCAGCGCTTCCTTGAGGAACGGCGCCGCGTCCGGGCCCATCTTTTCCAGGGCCTCGATGTACGGCTTCTGCCCCGCGGGCGCCTTCTCGCGCTCCAGGCTCGCGACCAAGTACGGAATCGCATAGTCGCCGATCTTGAGGATCGATTGCAGCGTCGCATCCTTGACCCTGGCGTTCTTCTCCGTGAGGCCGGCGATCAGATCGGACATCACGGGGCGAGCGTCCGGGCCCATCTTGCCCAGAACGTGAATCGCTTCGAGCCGAACGTCGACGTTCTTGTCGCGCAGCGATTCGCCCAGCGCCATCACCGCCTCGGGGCCGATCGTTAGCAGCGCTTCGACGACCGCCAGGCGGACGGCGGCGTTCTTGTCGCCGAGCGATTCCATCAAATTTGGCAAAGCGGGCTTCGCGCTTCCCCCCATCTCGGACAACTCCTGAGCCGACTTGACGCGGACGTTGGGCGCCTTATCTTGCAGCCCCTTGATCAGGTTCTCCAGCAAATCCTCCTCGACCATGCGGACCGCCTTCTCGGCCGACGCCTTGACCGTTTCGTTCTCGTCCAGCGTCAAAACGCGGAGAAAGGCAATCTCGCCTTTGGCCTCCTTGCCGAGGCTGGCCAGCGAAACGGTCGAACGAATCCGCAGCTCGGGCGACGGATCGCGCAGGGCGGCCGCGTAGATTTTGACGTCCTCCTTGCTCACCGGGCCCATCTTGTTGAGCGTTTCGCCAGCCAGCGTTCGCAGTTCGGGATCGAGTTCCTTGGTCATGTCGAGTACGACGGCCAGCGCCGTGCGAGCTTCGGGACCTTTCGCACTCAACTCGGACAGCGCCTTCTTGCGCTCGGCATGCTTGCCGCCTTTGAGCGTCTGGATAAGGGAGGCGACGGTGACGGGTTCGGACATCGTCGGCTTCTTTTCGTTCTTGGGGTTCTTCACCTCAGGGAGTTCTTCAGGCGCCAAGTTGCGGACTTCAGCCTGAGGCTGCGGAACAGTCGCGGGGGGCTTGGTCGCGAAATACGTCGCCGCGACGATGACAACGCCGACGACAGCGACGCCCCCCCAGGTCACGCCTTTGGGGAACCCCGACTTCGACAACGCAACCGGCTGCGCGACCTGTGCGACAGGGGCCATCACCGGCGCGACCGGCGAAATCGGCTGGGCACGCTTGGCCGCGACCTCCTTGAGCTTTTGCTGAATGTAAAGGGCCGAGACGTCGGGCGCGAGCGTCTTGTCTTCGGAGGTCTCGAGCTTCGGCGCCTGCGGCTCGCCGCCGCGATGTGCAGTATCGAGCGGCTCGGCGCACTTCGGGCAGATGAACAGCCGGGTACCGATCTTGGATTCCTCGACCGGCAACATCGTCTTACATTTCGAGCAAACGAGAGTTATCACGTCAGCGTTCCTCCTCGGCTTCGGCTTGAGTCGGCAGCATACGATTTATTCGAGTCGCCACACGTAAACGTTGCCCTCGACCGTGCCGAGCAACAGATGTCGCCCATCGGGGGCGTAGGTTAAGTGCTGGACCGATCCGGCTGTGACGCTCCAGAACTTCACTTCCGCCCCCGTGACGGCGTCACGAATCTCGATCCGAATGGGTGTAAGGATCGCCAATTGCTTGCCATCGGGGCTGAAGGCGACCGAATCGCTTTTGCCCACCGACTTGATATCGACGAGTTCGGCGCCGGTCGCGGCGTCGTACACGCCGTTGCTGAGTGCAATTCGAGAGCTATCGGGGCTGAAGGTCGGAGTATATCCGACGTTTCCGCTGACCGTGCCGGGCAAGGTCAGCAAATCTTTGCCCGTTTGAGCGTCCCATATCTTCACCGACTTATCCTTTAGAGCCCGGGTCGCCAGTCGCTTTCCGTCAGGGCTGAATGCAAGTCGCTGCACCGGGCCGGCGTGGCCTTCGAGAATAAACAGCGGCTTGCCTTCGACAGCGTCCCATACTTGAAGCGTCAAGTCTCCCTTCACATTCGAGGCGACCACGCGGGTCCCATCGGGGCTGATGGCGACGACGTTCAGGAGGCCGCCTGCGGTCAGCTTGCCGAAGGTGATCAAGTCTTCTCCAGTGATCGCGTTGGAAACGGTGATCCCTTTCACGGTCCCGATGCGCACCAGGCGTGTTCCGTCGGCACTCAGAGACGCCACTCTGGCGCCATCTTTCTTAAGAGCCTCCAGTTCTTTGCCGGTCGTCGTGTCCCAGGCCCGGAGGATCTTTTTGTCGTGGGTGGATACATAGACCCGCCGGCCATCGGAACTGACGAGCGGAGCGCTGGGCGGATCGCGCTCTTGACTGTTGCCGAAGACGGCGACGAGTTCGCTGCGGGCGTTCGCGGGATCGCCGCCGCCCGCCAGTTTCAACATATCCGCGGGGATGTTCTCGCGACGCAGAGCGTCGAACGGCGAACCGACGGGCGACGCCTGCCCCGGTTTGCTCAGATCAGTGAAGCGAATGTCCTTGATGAACGTGGGAGCGTCCATCGTTGCATTCCAGCCAATTCGGCCAGTGAGCGGGATCTCGATCTCTCCGTCCGCCAGGGTTTCGCCGTTGACCACGATC
The DNA here is from genome assembly GCA_038217425.1 of Gemmatales bacterium. GTDB lineage: Bacteria > Planctomycetota > Planctomycetia > Gemmatales > Gemmataceae > JAIEPT01. Next base: position 2,102 of record JBBQPM010000060.1, on the reverse strand, counting down.
TTGACTTGCTTGCCCACGCAACGGACCGTGACGTCGTTGAATTCATCTACGCGGCCCTTGACGCTAACGCGGTCTTTCTTGAACAGAGGGTCGGAGGCGAATTTGCCGTCTTTAAAAGTGAGAAGCTGTATCCTTTGCCGCGCCGAAAAGCCTGCGGAGTACGTCGTAAACGGCTCGCTGGGAAATTGGACCCGATATGAAATCTCGAAGTCGCCAAATTCGACCAAAGTGGTAATGTGGTTTGGGCCTCCGCCGGCCCTGCGTATTCCTTGAATTACGCCGTTTTCCACGATCCATGACCTACTCTGCGACGTATTGAATCCGGTCAGGTCCTTGCCGTTGAAGATAGACGACGCGGGCGGTGCGCCGGGGGTGGGCGCTCCCCCGACTCGCACCCATTTCGCTCCTTCGATCTTGCCGTGATGCCCGTTGCCGGAGGAGTCGATAAGCACGTCCCCCTGGCCTTCGTCGAAGTGGTACAGCGCAAGCGTGTCGGCGTCCTTCACGGGGCGACCGGGCGTGTAGTCGGCGGTGTAGCGACACTTCTTGGAGACGCGGATGTCGTCGATCTCGCCCGTGAAATTCTTGCCGATTTCGAGGCCGGGGCCAAAAGTCGACGTAGTGTCCCGCTCGGTAGCAACAAGCTTTCCGTCGATGAAGAAGCGTTGCGTTCTCCCCTGATAGGTGACGGCTAGCTGAACGGGTCGATTTAATTCCGCAAATTCAGGCGAAGAACTTGCGTTCTTGAATCCCAGTCGGGCGGTCCACAAGTTCGTTAACCCCTCAATGTAGATGCCACTGCCGTAGGAACCACTCGAGACGACGTTACTGTGTTGCTTGGTTTTCCGGAATTTCGTCGGCTTGGCCCAGGCCTCCACGGTGAGCTCTCTAGAAAACTCCTTGCGGATTTCTTGCGGCACCAATTCTTCAGGTAATGAAACGATCGACGTGCCTTCGAACTCGAGGACGTAGTTCCTGTTCGAGTTCGATGAGGGAACGTCCGCGAGTTTCACCCACTTCGCCCCTTCGATCTTGCCGTGATGCCCGTTGCCGGAGGAGTCGGTCAGCACGTCCCCCTGACCTTCGTCGAAGAGGTATAGAGCAAGCGTGTTGGCGTCCTTCACTGGCCGTTCCGGCGTGTAGTCGGCAGTGTACCGGCAGACGGACGAGATACGGATGTCACCGATAAGGCCGATGAAATCTTTGCCGATATCGACTTCGCTCAAGGGCGAATTGCCAACTTTGGTTGTGGCCAGCAATTTCCCGTCGATGAACAAACGCTGGCTTTCGCCGTCTCTAGTAACGGCCACTCGCACCGCTTGGTTCAGGTGGACGGTCTGCGGCGACCGAAGGACGGTGGACCCGAATGAGAACCATGTTTCAGATCTTCCAAGGATTCCAATGGACTGGTTCTTGTCGCCGTTGAACCGGAAAATCGCTTGGAAAGTCTTAGCGTCGAAGCGAGTGGGTTTCGCCCAAGCTTCCACGGTAAAGGGTTTGCGATTTGCGACGTCGAATTTTTTTGCGATCTCGACCCGCGAGCTACCGCCGAACTCCAAGGCGTGATTGCCGGTAGGTGGCGGAGAAATCGCAGGCCCGTCGACCTTCACCCACTTCGCTCCTTCGATCTTGCCGTGATGCCCATTGCCGGAGGAGTCGGTCAGAACGTCCCCCTGGCCTTCGTCGAAGTGGTACAGCGCAAGCGTGTCGGCGTCTTTCTCGGGGCGGCCGGGCGTGTAGTCTGCGGTGTAGCGACACTTCTTGGAGATGCGAATGTCGTCGATCTGGCCCACAAAGTACTTACCGATTTCCATGTTAGGCCCGAAAGTCGATTCCGTGTCCGATTGGGATGCCACCAGCTTACCGTCAATGAAGAGGCGTTGCGTTCCTTCCTGGTAAGTCACGGCAAGCCGAACCGGCCGGTCGAGTTCTGCGGGTCCGGGCGATTGGCTAGGGTTCTTGAGGCCAGCTCTTTCAACATGAGTTTTCTTGTTCTAAGTCCTTCAGCAGTCGGGCGGTTGAATAGTGTTTATGCTTCCTGTCATAAACTGGTTTTTCCTGTGGCGGCTTCTTTGGTCCGCGTTGGCTGCGGGTCAATGCCT
>JBBQPM010000059.1:0-34550 GCA_038217425.1 Gemmatales bacterium | reverse complement strand
CGCCGACCTGCGCACCCAGGAGCCGTACCGCCTGCGCGTGAAATCGATCCTCGACCGCCTGGCGAAACTTCCGAGCGGCCAATCCAAACTCGTGATCTTCGATGCAGTGCAGATGGCCGACAATCCGGTCCTGGGCATGATCCACAACGATTTCGCCCGTGGCCTGACCCGGCTGAGCAAAGAGATTTCCGACGTTCCAAACTTGCTCGTAATGTCGAGCACAAGTCCGGATCAGACGTCGCATGTTTGCCAGGAATGGGGCGAGAGCGTCTTCGGGCACTACATACTGCAAGGCGTGAAGGGCGAGGCCGATCTGGATCGCGATCGCCGAGTGACGGGGACGGAGTTGCATCACTATTTGAAGAGCAACGTGAGCCGATGGACACGAATCAATCGTCGCGCCGAGCAGGCGCCGATGCTGCTCCCGGAAGGCGACGACGGCGTGACGCGGGGCGATCGACTGATCCTGGCGCTGGTCGAACGGACGTTTCAGCCGGAAGATCTCGATCAGACGCCGACCTTCAAGGCCCCCCCTGCCCTTTCCCAAATCTGGAACGAACAGCGAGCGCTTGCCGAGATGGTCCCGGCCCCCAGCGCCTACGCGCCGCACCTTTGGCAGCAAGCCGAGGCGATGGTTTTGCGCGTCGAGGAAGCGATTCGGCTCGGAGATGTCGCCGCGGCCGGTCGCCTGCAGAAACGTCTCGCTGACCTATATAGCGCGGTACGTGCGGCGAGTAAAGTGAACCTGCCATCGCTGACGACGAGCCTGGCGCTGCCGACGCTGGCCGGCGTCCGTACGATCGCGGCCGACGAGGCGCTGACGAAGCAGTTTCAGGAATTCTGGGACGCGCCGACGGAGGAGGACGCACGCAAGAAATGGGGCGAGTGGGTCAAGGCCGACAAGCTCCCGGCACGTCGGCCGCTCGCCTGGCTCATTGTGCAGCGCGTCGCCCAGGATCCGGCTCGAAGTCTCGAGCGAGGCGCCCAGCGGTTGAAGATCGCGCGGGAAGCGGAGACGCCGCCGCCCGCCGAGGGGCATTTCGTGGTGATGATGCAGCGCGACCTCGCCGCCAGTCCGCCGGCACAGGAGTTCGCCGACGTCTTTCCGCTCGCGGTCAAGGTGCGGCTCCTCGCCGAGCAGGCGGCGGCGGGCGAGAATCCCGAGGCCAAGGGACACGCCTACAGCGCGGAAGTCTACCCCTGGATCTCCGGAGAATTGCACGACGCCGACCTGAAACGGCAGCACGCTCAGGACATGCTTTTGTCAGGGGACGCGGTCCACTGGCAGGCGGCGCGCACCTTGCTGCTGGAGTGCGAGAGCAAGTACCAGCAGATCATCCGCGGGACGGGCCAGGATGTCCGTACGGCATTTGAGCTGCGTAATCGCGTTCAGGCGAATCTATGGGGTTACAGCCGATGGCTCGCGGAACGCCCCGCCGACTCCGGCATCCCGGCGTGGAAGGAACCCGCGCCGTCCGCAACGGTTCTCTCCCTCTGGACGCAGCTCCACGAACTCACACAGACACTCGAAAAGCCCGGCAGCGAACTCAAGCCGGTCGTGCTCAAACTTACCAGAGAATTCGGCGATCTCGAAAGCCGATTCAACGATTTCGTCCAGCGTCTGGTCACCGCCCGGATCGGAACCTACGAACAGGCCTTCGCCGCGTGGAGCGAAACGGAAGCGGCTCTGCAGGTGACGGCGGGCGATCCGGCCCGGCGCGTGGCGCTTGTAATGCGGCAGCATCTGCTTTCGCGCCGCCTGTTGCTCGATGGCCGAAAGCACGATCAGCCCGACGCCGTCCCCGAGACGGTGCGGAAGCGGGCGCAATGGATCGGGCAAGTCGCTTTGGCGTCGCTCGGCGCACGCACCTTCGATCGCTTCGTCAAGAGCAAGGAAGCGACGTTCGATCCCACCAAACATCGCCTGGAAATCTTCCCCGTCGAGGAACGTTGGTGGGAGTCGGCGGGCTACGCCGGTCGGCTTCTGGGACGATGCTACGAAAAGATCGTCGGCGACCTCGAGGCGAAATTGCGGCTGGAACCCAAGATGGATCGCCCAACCCAGCATACCTCGCTGCAGAGGGCCGACGCTTACGCTCGGCTCGCACCGTCGTCGTTGCCACTGGGCATGTCCGCTGCGCGCGAGTTCCGCCGACTGCAGTTGCGCGACTTCCTCATGGGCCAGGCCGACCGCGTGCTGCACGACCATTACGCCGACGACAATCCCGCCGCGGAGCCCTACTACCGCGTTGCGGGTCGTCTGCTCGTCAGCGATGCCAAGACGTTGCTCGCCAGTCCAGCGTCCCTGGTGACCCAGGCGCAAGAGAAGGACGTTGGCGACTTCGAGAAACGCCTCTCCGGCCCCGGCGATCTCCAGGCTGCCGACACGACGCCCGGAAACACCGGCGCGTCCGCCGGCACGGTAACCAGCGAGTTCGAAATTCGCCGCGAGTATCGACTCGTGCCGCGCGAACCGCAGACCTGGCTGCCGAGCGGTTTCCCGGTCGTCTGGATCGAGAGCGCCAAGGGCATCGTGCCGATGTTGCCGAAAGAACGTCAGCGCCTCATCGTGGAAGTCGGGCCACAGCGGCTTATCCCCGAGAAGGCGGAGCCGATCCCGTTCCAACTCGCCAGCCCGATCGTGGAAGAAGTCGATAAGGGGACGGCGTCGTCTTCCGGCGCCCGCGTGACCAACGTCATCGTTAAGGGGATCTTCCGGGGCCAAAAAATCGAGCAGACGACGCGGCTGGAACTGCAACCGCAGGCAGACATCGTGGTGCGGCAGTATGCGCTCCCCGAACGGGCCAGTCTCGCGGTGCGGACGAAGAAGGACGTGCAGCAAAAGCTCGGCGCCGCCCAGGGAGGCGTGGCGTTCATTCTCGACTGTTCCGGCAGCATGGCCGCCCCGCCGGGAAACGATCCCTCCAGGGGACGCTACGCTCAAAGTCTTCTCGCTTTGCAAATTGTGCTCAAGAAGCTTCCCCCGGAGACCGCCGTCAGCATCTGGGTCTACGGCCAGGCCGTCGGCGAAGCCAAGACTGCCGTCAATGCCGAGGATACGATTCGCCAGGTCTTACGCCCCTCGCCGTGGAACCCGAAAGATACGAAGTTCCTGAACCGGCTCCTTGCCGATCTCAACCTCGAGCCGTGGAACGAATCGCCGCTCGTGCGGACGCTCCTTGCCGCCCGCGACGATCTGACGGGTGTACGCGGTTACAAGACGATCATCGCCGTCACCGACGGCGGCGACAATCGCTTCGAGAAAGACGCTCAGCTCCAGGCCAAGTACCGCGGCATCGCGCCCCTCATCCGCAACGAGTTCGCCAATCGCGAAGTCGCCATCCACTTCGTCGGCTTCCCGCCGCACAACAAGGACGAAGACAAATCCCGCGAGGCGTTCAAGGTCATCGAGCAGATCAATCCACCCGGAAAGATCTATCTCGTCAATGAAACCGAGAAACTGGCCGAGGCCATCGAGGCGATCCTCAAACAACGCCTCAACTACTTCGTCGATCGGCGCGGCAGCAACCTCACCGTCGACGATCTCCCCGACGAAGGTCTCGACGTCAGCCCCGGTTCCGCCAACTACCGCTGGCTCGGTAAGGGACTTCTGCCCGGCGGACACAAGGTGCGCGTCAACCTGGGCCCTGGAGCCGAGAAGGCCGTCGTCCTCGATCGCGGCGATCTCCTGCTCCTGGACCTGGTCGAATCCCAAAACGGGATGACGTTTCAGCGCATGCTCTTCTCCAGCGAGTTCCCCTGGAAAAAGTCCGAACTTACCGCCAAGAAAGACTGGCAAGCGACCGTGCTGCAAAATCAGCTCCTGGCGCCGACCCCCGGCGGCGACGATTCCGGCGGCTTGCAGATGCTGCTGGCCGTCGAAAAAACCGTCGATCCGCGCGAAGCGGTGCTGGAACAGATCAAGCCGCGCGACGCCTGGATCGAGCTTTCCGGCGACCTCCCCTACCGCTGGAGCTTCCTCGCCGGATACCCTGCGCCGGCCTGGAGTATCGACGCGCCGGGTTGGGCGCCCGCCGCGCCGCCCAAACTTTCGGTATGGTTCAATCCCGATGAAGAAGCGACCCCCTCGGCCACGCTCGATCTGCGCACCCTGTGGGACGACCCCGAACGGCCCATCTTCATGAAGGACGAGGAGGACGTCATCCTGGAGAGCGTCAAGCTCGAGAAACATCGCATCGAGGTTCGGCCCAAGGTCTTCGACACACGCGAATGCCTCGTCGTGCGTATGCGGCATGCAAAGGCTCGGCCTGTGCTGCCGCGACTGTTCGGCGTCAACCCCACCGGTTGGGAGCATCGCCTTTTCACGCGGGCCGGGAAGACGTGTACGTTATTCTGGTTCGAACCCGGCACGCAGCTCACGACCAAGGGGGGCGAGTTGGGCGTGGCCCGGCTGCGACTGATCGCGCTGGCCGCGTTCAAGGAGCAAGCGCGCCGCCAAGGCAACTTCGTCGAGTTGACGGATCTCGCCGCCCCGGAACCGAGCGATCAACGACCCCGACCCCCGATCGATTTGAAGTAAGCCATGACCGACGACGAGACACCGCCGGAAGCCCCGCCGCAGCCGCCGCCGCCATGGCGCGAAGATCGCCCCGTGACGGCGCCGTCGGCGACTCCTTCGCGGCTCAATCGCGGCAAGCTGGCGGCGCTGGTCGCCGTGGTCGCCGTAACGGTCGCCTTCGTCGCCGCCGGGTTTTTGTGGCTGCGCCCCGCGCCCAATCCGATCGTGTTGCACGTCGGCTACCCGTTCTATCAGGAACGCCCGCTTGCCCCACCCCCCTTCTTTCGGCAAGACCGCAACGCCCTTGTCGACGTCAAGCTTTTTCCTCGGCGCCTCGCGCATCTGAGCCAACTCGATTCGGTCGAGGGTCAAGACACCGCGCTGGTGGTACTGAGCGCGCACGCCCGGCTCGACGACCAGGGACGCGTCCTCGTGATTCCGCCGGAAGAGGCGCTGTCGTCGATCGGCAGTCAACGGACGCTTAGCGAGTTTCTGAAGGCCGTGGCCGTCGCTCCAGGGAAGCGGCGCCTCGTGATCCTCGATCTATTTTGGCCGACTGGCGACGCCTACGTCCCGGAGCCGGGGCCCGACGTCGTGGCACGCATTCAGCAAGAACTCGAGCAAGTTCCGGACCCGCGCCGGCTCGTGCTGTTGCCGTGCAGTCCCGGACAGACGCCGCTGGCGTCGCCGGAACTGGGCCGTAGCGTCTTCGGGCATTATCTCATTGAGGGCCTCGCCGGCTGGGCAAATTACGAGGATCAACCGGCGGACCAGCAAGGCGTGGTCTGGGCCAAGGGGCTCGCTCGCTATCTGCAGACGCGCGTTGATCGCTGGGCGCAGCTCAACCGCGGCCAACGGCAGACGCCGATGCTTCTGGGCGACGCGGAGGACTTCGCGCTGCGTTCGCTCAATCGCGGCCGGCCATTGCCGCACCGCGAACTCGCGGCGACGCCTCCCTATCCGCAGATTGGGCTCAAGCTGGCGTGGGAGACGCGCGATCGTTGGCAAGCCGACCGCGCTCACAGCATCACCCCCTGGCTGCACCGCATGCTCGAAACCGTCGCCCTGGAAACTGAACGCGCCTGGATCAACGGCGGCGACGAAGCGGCGCTCACCGAGCGCTTGCACCAGGATCTCAATCGCCTCGAGAAACTGCGCACGCAGCTTCAGCCAACCATCCGCCCCGACACGCTGTCCCTGGCCCAGGTGCAAGCGACGGGGTTCAAGCCCGACGAGAAAGTCGCGGCCGATCTCAAGGAAATGCTGCGCAAGATTGAAGAAGCCCGACTCATCGCCGTCAAAGCGGACGAAGTCGACAAGCTGAGCGCGAAGCTGCTCGAGGAGTACTTGACTAAATACAAGGACGCGCGCGAGTACGACGTGGGCCAGGCGCTGTTCGACCACCTGGTCCAGGAGCCGTTCCCGCGCCGCGAACGCGTGATCTTCCTGGGCCGAATCGCCGCCAGCCGCGGCGATCCGCGTTACGCCGAGATCGAGACGCTTTTGCGTCTCGCAGACTTCGCCGGCAGCGTCAAAGAAGCTCAATGGCGCGCGCGGACCGTTCGCAAAGTCATCGAGGTGACGCAGCGTGGCGAAGCGGTCCTCGTCCCGGTTCGGTCCTTCCCCTGGCTCGCCGGCGCTCTCGAGACGGTCCAGCAAAAACGGGCCATTGCCGAGACGTATTTCTTCGCCCGCGGCTACACGTCCCTCGACGAAGCCGACCAGCTTCTGGGCCAGGTGCGCGACGATCTCGAATCGCTGCAGGGGAAACAGAATCTCATAGAGGATGCCTTCGTGCAATGGGAGGACGCGTGTCAGCTTCTTCCCTGGATGCACGCCTGGATGGAGTTCGATCCAAGTCTCGAAAGCGTCTGGTACGAAGCCCAGCAAGCCGCCCGCGATCTCTTTCCTCTACTCGAGGCGCCGACGGGTGACAGCCGATTGTCGCAAGCGGAGGTGAATCAAAAGCTCGATCCCATCCCCGGCAAGGCCGGCAACCTGAAGGCGGCGCTCAAGACGCTGCGTCAGCCGCATTCCGCCGACGCAATCCAGGACGTGTTGCTTCAGACCAAACGTCCCGAGGCAAGTCCGGCCAACTTGCGGCAACTCGAACAGCGCCTGGCCCTGCCGTTGATGTCGGCCGAGCTGCGCGTCAAAGTCTGGCAGGCCCGCGGCGAACTCGCGCGCCGCTTCGCGGACAAAACGCAGGAGTTGGACCTGCGCGAGGGGCAAAAACTCCCCGAAGCGACTCCCCCGGACGATCCGGCTCGTATCGAGCGAAACTTGGTCGAGAGCCAGATGCGCCAGCGCCGACGGCAGGTCGCCCTGCTGGAACTCGCGGGACTCGATCCTACCGATCTCCGCGGGCTCGAAGAGTTGCTCGGCGATTCGCGCCGCTTCGCCATACCCATCGCCCTGGAGAAAGCCTGGACAGAAACGCTCCTGACGCAGTACGCTCAGGAACCGAAGCTGCATCTCAAGGATCGAATCTCCCGGCTCTTGCCCGGTTGGGCGCCGGCGGCGCTGCTCGAACGAAAGATCCTCAGCGCCGGACTGCCGCTCTGGGAAGCCGCCCAGAGCGAACGTTGCCGATGGCTCGCGGACCGTTACCGCTTCGCGGCCCTGGAAAGCGAAAGTCCCTACCGTGCCCGGGCGGCGTTCGCTCTACGCCCATTCGCCCAGCCCCCCGTCGTCAACGTCGTGCTGCCGAATCAGCCGACCTCGCTGGACATTAACCTGGGCAACCGCAGCGCCAGGACGGTGGTGCCGCTGCAGATTTCCTGGACCGGAAACGTGCCGCCGAAGGTCGAGACGCGCATCCTGCAGGCGAGCGACGATTGGCTGAGTGTGAGCGTCGATACCGCGGCTCTCGCTCAGGTCAAGGAAACGCCGAGCCCCGCGTCGGTGTCGCTGCCTGTCATCGTGCAGTTACTGTCCGGCGCGGAATCGGCGCAGTCGCCGCGACCTGCCGGCTTTCTCGTGCAAATCACCGCGGGAGGCCGGGCGTTCTTCCACAAGGTGACGCTCCCGAATCTCCCTGACCCGGAACGTCTCGAGATTTATCTGAGCGCCGATCCCAAGACCCTCACGGTACCGCCGGGCGAGTTACGCCTTCGGCCCAGCACGCAGCGCGTCCCCTACTATCTCTTCGTGCGAAATCCTTCGGATCGAGTGCGCAACCTCGCCGTCGAGATCGGACAAAATGACGAGCCGATCCCGGGCGGTTCCGTGCCAATCACCGTGGCGCCCGGAGCGACCAAGCGCGTCATCTTCCCGGGCCCCCCCGCGCCGGCGGTCGCATCGACCGAAGCGGCGGCGCCCAAGGAACCGCTCCCGCTTCCGGAACTTACGGGTCCGCTGCAGATCCGCCTGCTCGACCGTGACAAGGCGAACGAAGTGGTGGCGAGCCGGGACGTCAAAGTGCATGTGATGGCGCCGCGCGAATATGTGCGCGTTCCGACCGTTCGCTACGAACCGCCGAGCCCGGCGAACGAGAACAAGAACAAATTCGAAGTCACGCTCGCCGCCGCAACGCCCTTCCCTGGGCCCCCGAGCAAGGCGGAACTCGTGCTCCCCGAAAAACGCATCCCCGGATTCAAAGGCGCCAAGGCCGGGTCGTTCCGCACCGACATTTCCGCCAGCGGCAAGGAGGTCAAGTTGGTCGCGTCCGAACTGGCGTTCGACTCCGGCGCCGACGAGGAGGGGTACGCCTACGTCACTATCGACGGCGTGGAGCGAGCGTTCGTGTTCCGCACGACGTTCGCGCGGATCGGCGAGCCGTCGACGCCGAGCGAGGACGATCGGCCTGGCCTGCGCTTTCGCGCCGCCCGATTCTTTCGCACGAACAGCAAGTTTGAGGGGATTATCGAAGTCGACAACGCCCCCGCGGGCGCCGTCGTCGAAGCCAAGGCAGGCGAGATGATCGCCGGCGAGTTCAAGGCGCAGTACGAGCCGGAGAATCAGGCCGCACGCGTGCGCCGGGTCGGCGTCGGTATCAAGTCGGGCGAGGGCTATCTCGAGTTCGAGCCGACGTTGCGCGATCCGCGCATGGCGATCGACGCCGTCCCCTTGCGCGGGCAGCGCACCGTGCAGATTCGTCTCCTGGACAAGACCGGCAAGGAAGTCCTGTCCCCCGTCTATCACACGATGACCTTCGACGACCGTGCTCCCGAGATGGTCGCATTTCTCGAAAATCCCGCCCAGGTCAAGAAGGGCGCCGACTTTTCGCCGCGCGCGACCGCCGCCGACAAGAGCGTGGGCCTGAGCGAGGTCGTCTTCTTCTTCGGCTCCCCGACCGAAGACAACAAGCTGCCCCCCGGCGCGGTCAAGTATCCCGCGATTCCGCTGGACGACGAACCTTCCGGCTGGACTGCTAAGTTGCCGATCCCGGCGGACAAGAAGGGGAAACTCGACGTCAGCCTCATGGCCGTCAATAATCTCGGCCTGATGAGTTTCGCCAAGACGTCGGTCGAGGTGGTCGATTTTGATCCAGAACTGAAGGCGCCCGGCACGCTCATGGGAGTGGTCGTCGAGGGGGAGTTCAAGCAGGCGAATCTGACGGTGGTGCTCAGCGATTTGAAAGGGGCGAAGCTCGCGGAGCGCAAGACGACGCCGCAGGGGGAGTTTGAGTTCCGCGATTTGCCGCCGGGGACGTACAAATTGAGCGTCACGAAGACCGCAAATCAGCGGAAAGCCGCGAAGGATGCGGTGGTTGAACCCGGCGGCAAGACGCGCGTGCGGCTCGAACTTTACTTGTGATTCACTGTCTGAGCCGGAAGCGTTAGCGACGATCCTGCACGGGATCGTCGCTAACGCTTCCGGCTCAGACCATTAGTTTTCGTGATGCGCGACCTTGTGATGCTCGGCGGAGAGCGAGTCGTCGACGTGCATGCCGCAATCGCCGCACGCCGGGGCCTTTTCGTAGCAAGGGTCGCAGTACAGCGGGCCCCCCTGGAAGAATTGCTCGAGTCGGGCCTGATGTTCGTGCGACAAGGCGCCGGGATCCTGCGGGAATTGCAGATGATCGCCGCAGCCGTCGCACGGTTGATTGGTCCACTTGGCGATGAGTGGGGCGAAATTGTCGTGTACCCAATGACTCACCTGCCCGGCGCCCTTGCAGAGGGGGCAGGCGATGTTCATCTGGGCCGCGATCGCCTTGCGGATGAAGTCGCTCTTGTTGGGGAGTTGGTTGAGGAAGTCGGCAAGTTCTTCCTCGACCTTGAACGCGACCACCGCCGTCTTGGGGGATTTCTGCCGGGCAGCCGGTTGATTTTCGGTGTGTTTCTTCATGTCTCCATTATAGCAATTGGCGGCTTCCTTCGGTACACTGCGTGGAAAAGGAGAACGCCATGCTGCGCGAAAGCCACGCCGTCGGGCCCACGGAGGGTTCGCTGCTCGAAATCACCATCGGTGACGCCCTCGATCAAGCCGCGGCCAAGCTCGGAGACCGCGAAGCCCTCGTCGTCTGCCAGCAGAATCTTCGGCTCACGTACCGACAACTTCGCGAACAGGCCGACGAGTGCGCCCGCGGATTCCTCGCCCTGGGCATCCAACCGGGCGAACGCGTCGGCATCTGGGCGCCCAACTGCGCCGAATGGGCGATCACCCAGTACGCCACCGCGAAGATCGGCGCCATCCTCGTCAACATCAACCCCAGCTACCGCACCCACGAAGTCGAGTACGCCCTCAAGCAGTCGGGCTGCTCCGCCCTGGTGACCGCCGGGGCGTACAAATCGTCCGATTACGTCGGCATGCTCCTCGCCCTCGCTCCGGAACTTGCCGGGCAATCGCCGCATAATCTCAAGCTCGCAAAGCTGCCGCTCTTGCGGTCGCTCACCCTGCTCGAAGAACAACCCCGGCCTGGCTTCGGAGCCTGGCAAGAACTCTTCACTCGGGGCCGTGACATACCGATGTCTCGACTCGCGGAAGTGCAGTCGAAGCTCAAAGCGACCGACGCCATCAACATTCAGTACACCTCCGGCACCACCGGTTTCCCCAAGGGAGCGACGCTCAGCCATCGCAACATCCTCAACAACGGGTACCGAGTCGCCCAGCGCATGAACTTCACCGAGCACGACCGCTTAATTGTGCCTGTCCCCTTATATCACTGCTTTGGCATGGTCATGGGAAACCTCGGCTGCATGGCCCACGGGGCGACCGCGATTTATCCCAGCCCCACTTTCGACGCCAAGGCCGTCCTCGAAGCGATCCACGCCGAACGCGCCACCGCGATCTTCGGCGTGCCGACGATGTACATCGCGGAGTTGAACCATCCCGGCTTCGCGCAATACGACCTGTCGAGTCTGCGCACCGGCATCATGTCCGGCGCCCCCTGCCCTATCGAGATCATGCGCAAGGTCATGTCCGCGATGTATCTGCCCGAAATCGAAATCGCCTACGGCATGACCGAAACCAGTCCCGTCAGCACTCAGTCGTATACCGACACGCCCCTGGACAAACGCGTCAGTACCGTCGGCGTCGTCCATCCTCACATCGAGATCAAGATCGTCGATCCGGCAACTGGCAAAACGCTGCCGCTGGGCGAATCGGGCGAATTCTGCACCCGCGGCTACTCCGTCATGCTCGGCTACTGGAACGATGAAACGGCAACAAACCGAGCCATCGACGCCGACGGCTGGATGCATTCGGGCGACCTCGCCACCATGAATGCCGAGGGCTTCGTCAACATCGTCGGCCGCATGAAAGACATGATTATCCGCGGCGGCGAGAACATCGCCCCGCGCGAGATCGAGGAGTTCCTCCTCACTCACGAAGCCATCCGCGACGTGCAGATCATCGGCGTCCCCGACGTTAAGTACGGCGAAGAAATCATGGCCTGGGTCCGACTGCACGAAAACCAAACCCTGACCGCGGAATCCCTGCGAGCATTCTGCAAGGGCCGGATTGCCCATTTCAAGATCCCCAAATATGTGAAGTTCGTGACCGAGTTTCCGATGACGGTGACGGGCAAAATCCAGAAGTTCCAGATGCGCCAGCAGAGCGTCGCGGAACTCGGCCTGGAGGCCGCGGCGACGGTCAAGACCGCGTGACAGAAACCGGCCGCTGCGATACAATACGCGAACTCTCCTGCTCCCTGAGGTACCGCCTGTGGCATTGTCGGCCAAAGATCGCGATCTGCTCAAGCGTCTCCTGCACCGGGAGCCGGGTTCCTGGAACGAATTCGTCGAACGCTACCTCGGCCTGGCGCTCCACGTCGTCCAGCAAACCGCCCATTTCCGTAGCGTCGGCTTGAACGCACAGGAAACGGAAGACGCGGCTTCCCAGGTGATGCTGAGTTTCGCCGACGACGACTTCGCGGTGTTGCGCGATTTTCGCGGCGACGCCTCGCTCACTTCGTACTTGATCGTGCAAGCCCGACGCGCCTGCGTCCAGGGTTTGGCCCGACGTCAGGCGACAGCGCCCGCGAAATTCAACGGCTCGGCATCTCGCGAGGAAGCCGACGACCTACAACGCGTGCTCGGCAAACTCCCTAAAGGGGACGCTGAAGTCGCCCGACTCTTCTACCGCGAAGGCCGAAGTTACGAAGAGATCGGCACCGAACTCAAGATCCCGGTCCATTCCATCGGCGCCATCCTTGCCCGGGTCAAGGCGCGTCTGGACGAGGAAGAGTAGCATTAGAAAGGAACCACCATGATCGACTCAAACGAATTCGACTCGACCTTGCGACGGCTCATTTATGCGGAGCCATTCGTCCCGTTCTACGCGGAGTTGGCGGATGGCCGAAAGATCTGGATTAGGCAACCCGTGCTTGTGATCGGCAACGGTCGAGCGTCCTTGATCGACTCGGACGACGGCGCACTGGTCAGCTTCACACATGACGAAGTCGTCGGCTTCCATCAGACGGGCCAAGGAGTCATGGTATGACCGATGACCAGTTCGCCGTCAGCCTGCGAGCCTTCACAAGATGGAGACCGTTTCGGCATTTTTTTATCAGTTCGTCAACGTCCAAAGGGTCCGGGTGCGACACCCCGAGAGCGCCGGTCCGTTCGTCGGCATATGGCTATATGATGAACCAAACGGCGAGCATGTCGTCTTCGCGAGCAGTTCCGTCGCCCGCCTGCTCGATGTGCCGCAAGAGAGCGATGTGCCGTAAGGCGTCAGCTCCTTACTTCTCCCACCAGGAATCACCCCATGAAAATAACCCGAGTCGAAGCGATCCCCTTACGATTGCACGCGGTCAAGGACGTCTGCGACGGCAGCCAGGAGACGCTCGTCGTCAAAGTCACCACTGATGAAGGAATCGTCGGCGTGGGCGAGGTCGATTCCTCCGCGCACGTCGCCAAGGCGATCATTGAGGCGCCGATCTCCCATCAGATCGCTCGCGGGTTGGCCCACTGCGTCATCGGTCAAGATCCCTTCGAGATCGAGCGACTCTACCATCTCATGTACCAGGGATCGATTTTTTACGGCCGCGACGGCGCCGCGATCCAGGCGATCTCAGGCATCGAAATCGCCTTATGGGACATTTTCGGCAAGGCGGTGAAGCGTCCGGTCTATCAATTACTGGGCGGCGGGTTCCGCAAGAAATTCCGCGCCTACGCCTCGATACTGTTCGGCGACACGCCCGCACAAACTCAGGCGATCGGCGAGCGCTGGGCGGCGGCCGGGTTCAAGGCGGTGAAATTCGGTTGGGGACCGATGGGCCAAAGCGAAGCGAGCGACATCGCCCACGTGAAGGCCGCCCGCGCCGGCCTGGGACCCGATTGCGAACTCATGGTCGACGCCGGGATTTGTTGGGACACCGCAACCGCGATTCGCCGCAGCAAGCAGTTCGAAGAGTTTCGGCTATCGTGGCTGGAGGAACCGTTGCACCCCGACAACGTCGCGGGTTATGGGAAGTTAAGTGCCGTGAGTCCGATTCGCATTGCCGCGGGCGAACAAATTTGTGACGTCGGCGAGTTCCGCCAACTCATGGACGCGGGCGGCATCGACGTCGCCCAAGTCGACGTCACGCGCGTGGGCGGACTGTCGCGCAGCAAACGGGTCGGCTGGGATTCAGTCGATCGGCATCGGCTCTGCGTCAACCACTCGTACAAGACAGGCATCAACATCGCCGCCAGCCTGCACTTCGTCGCCGCCCTGCCCAACACGCATTACTTCGAGTATTGCGTCGAACAGGGTGATCTGCGTAAACACCTTACAAAACAGGCATTTCCGGTGATCGATGGCGATATTTGCGTGCCGGAAGAACCGGGCCTCGGCATCGAGTTGAACGAGGAAATCGTGGCGGAATATCGGGTCGGCTAAAGGGCTTGACGCACGCTACGACGCACGCTACGATAGCACTTTGTCGTGTTCTTCTGTACCCTAAATCGACAAATGGACGTAGCGTGCGACCATGCCAGCAACCCCCCAGATCAACTACTTTAAGAGCCGTCAGGGCTACTACACCCAGTACAAGAACCAGCAGCGACTCCTGGCACACGGCCCCAAGGATGAGCCTGATGGTCCCACCTACCAAGCCGCCGTCAAGAAGTTCGCTGAGATCATGCACCTGGCGAAAGCCGACAAGGCCGACAACACCAATCTGGTTTGCACGATCCTTGAGTTGTACGCCAAGCACCTGAAGAACCAGGGCCGAACACGCACCCTGGAGATGGTCACAGGCTGTCTTGAGAGCGCCAACGAGGACTTCGGGAACTTGCGATACGAAGAGTTGAAACGCTACCACGTTCAAAAGTGGCTCGACCGGATGGGCATGGAGCGTGGGAGGTCAAAAGGCAATCGCCTCCGAAAATGGGGCGACTCGATGAAACGCATCGCCCTCGACAAACTCCAGTGCGCATTCAGTTGGGCCGAACAGCAGGGCCTCGTCTCGTACAACCTGATCGACCGAAAAGCGAGAAAAGCTCTCGGCATTCGCCGCAAGGGAAGCAGAGGCCGGGAGTACGTGCTGAATGCAGGCGAACACGACGACATGGTTGCTATCGCCAAGCCCTATTTTGGCGATGTTCTGAATTTCCTTCAAGAGACCGGTTGTCGGCCAGGGGAGGCATATAACTGCGAGGCAATGCACTATGACCGTGCGATGGGAGCCATCGTTTATCGATGGGATGCGACGGTAGGCTACATCCACAAGACGGCTCAGAAGACTGGGCGAGACCGGGTGATCTATCTGTCATCCGATATGGTGGCTCTGGTGGAACGACTCTGCAAAGGCAATCCGACCGGCTACCTTTTCCGAAATCGTGACGGGGGCCAATGGACGAACAGTTCCGTCTACTTGATGCTGAAGAGACTGCGGGACAGGCTCAAGCTGACCAGCAAGATGATCCCGTACTCGTACCGGCATACGTTCGCCACCAACTGGCTAAAGAGCGGCGGGTCGATCAAGGTGCTGGCCGAGTTGATGGGAAACTCGGTAGCGATCATCGAGCAGCATTACGGACATCTCGATGCCGACCGTGAGAAGATGCGAAAACTACTTTGCACATTCAGTGTCGAGCAGAAGGCACGGGCCAATAGTACACCCCTCGCCTCGGATCTGGTGGAAAAGGTCATCGCTCTGGTCAAGGAGCATCATAATCATCTGAACCCCGATGAAGCTGTCCATCTTCGCAATGTGCTTTCTGAATTTCGAGTCAGTGCGGGAAGCGAAAAAATTCAAAGCCGTCATCAGCCCGTGATCCCGGTCGCTTCCGGCTCGTAGCCGATTCGTCAGGCTCGGATGACGGGGGCGGATCTTGGGGCGGTTCATCCTTTATCGCACGGAGGTATTCGTCAAAGCTCTCGGCAGAAATCAATCGCTTTCCCTCGGCCCGAACGGGCTTGCACTGGTCCATGATCTCATATGCCAGCCGCAAGCTGATCTTACCCTCGTAGTATTCAACGATGTCGTGCGCCGTAAGAATTCGTGGTGGAGGGTCGCAGGCACGCTGCTGGAGAGATGCCACCTCCAGTTCCAGCCTGAAAGCCTTGGAACGGTATTCCTTGTATTCACGCTCCCGCCGACATTCCAGCCCCGACATCTCCTGGCGGCGGAAGTGATCGTAAACCTCCTCAAGGGTCACATGCTCGTCGCTTTTCTCCATTAGAAGATGCCAGCCCGTGGCTTCGTCCCAGAACGCCGACAGATCGGCCCAAGACGACCCATCCTCACCTTCGGCCAGAATGACCCGGTATTCGCTCGGGATGCGTTCGCAAATAAAGTCCGTCATTTCCTTTTCTTCGGCCAGAATCTGGTCAGTGGAATAATAACGCATCGGCTCCTCCTCGGCGGCTTGCCGTTCACGGTCGAGTGGTCGGATGCTCTACTGTACTACGACCAGGCCGATTGTGTATTGACGTGTGAAAGGAAGTGAAAAAATCTTGACCGCCCCTGGACCCAAGGCTGTCTGGAGAGCTTCCGGGCGTCGAACGGCAAGGTGAAGCTCGATGCGGCGGTGTCGAGTCAAACGGGCAAGGTGCGGCTCTGGAAGGACGGCAAGGAAGACGCCCCCCTGGACGAGAAGAGCCCGTTCTGGACCGAGATCCGCATCGTCGGCGGCGACGGCAAGCCGGCCAGGGAGATCCCGCTGAAGGACGCCTTCTTCGAGGTCACGTTGCCGAGTGCGCTTTTCGAGGGGAATGCGAAGACGATCACGGTGGGGTGGATCGATTTCTATAGGAGGTGACCGTGCAGCCCGCTTTTCTACTTTTCTCACGACATTCGCCATGCCCAAATGACCCCGCTCCAGTCGCATGAGGCATCATCATCTTGCCTTGTGTTGAGCAACGGGTCATTTTCGTATTATGAGGAAGACGGTTCAACAGCCAATCTAAACGCCGCCAAAGTTGAAGACGGAGCGGCCATCGGCTCGATTTGCCGGCACCGGCAGCAGCCCCGTTTTGGGCAAGCGGTCAGCAGAAAAGGGCAGCGGTATGGCGGCACTGGAGATGACGAAAAAGTAGGACATCGAGATGCCAGGCATGGTCGGCTACGAGGTTGCACGTCGCCTACGGCACCGACCGGGCCTGGAGAAAGTAGTGCTGACGGCCAGCCCTCTCAACATGCAAATATGACCGTTTTTCCGAGGATTTTTGACATGATTGCTCCGGCTTTCCTCGGTGCAATCCATGGATTTGCTCAAAAAGGCCGTGTTTTTGACTGTTGTCCATGTTGAAAGGGCTGGTGCTGACGGCTCACAGGTTGGGGCCAGCAGGAAGATCGCTGCCGGACAGCAGAAGCAGGGTTCGATCACCATCTGGTCAAGCACCAGAGCCTCAAGTTGTTGAGAGTTTGGTGGAGAATTGAAGCAACCGAGAACATGAGCCGCTGAATGCCACTCTGTCCACCCTTAGCGGCGACAAGTGTGCCCAGTGTTAAGCAAGCAGGTGCGGTGTGAGCGAGCAAACGAACCAATCCGAGTCAACGATTAGCCCGCTCCACGCCGAGGTCGAGGACCGCTTCGGCGTCCTGCCCAACTTCTTCCGCCTCGCCCCCGAAGCCCCGGAGATCACGGCGAACCTGTGGGGATTCGCCAAGTTCGGCTACCTCGACAACCCGCTGCCGCCGCTGTTCAAGGAGCGGCTGTTCGTCTACCTGTCCCGCTTCTGCGAGGTCCGCTACTGCATCGCCCGGCACGTCGGCTTCCTGGCCGGGCTGGGCCGACCGGCGGGTGACCGGCAATGCACACCGGAGACCGTCGAGCAGGTGGTGCGCCTCATCCGGCGCACGTTGCCACGGGGCGATGACCTCGAACCGTTTATCGAACATCTGGAGGAATGCGCTTCTCCGCTCGGCACCTTGCCAGATTCCGACACGACAGTGGAAGAAGCACTCTTCGCCTGCGCCACGCACGTCTTTCTCCAGACACCCCAGGCAACACGATGCCTGGAGGCCCTGCGACGGGTCTTCGACGGGGCGATGTTCCAACATTTGCTCGTCTTCCTGACCTTTGTCCGCACGGCCCACTTCTGGACCAAGTTACACCCAGAACTCAAGTTCGAGGACGACATCACGGAGTTGCTTTCGATCAACGAGGCGCTGGCCGAGTGCGCCCTTAACGACCCAGAGGCGATGACGTGTGAAGCAACCCAGGGACTGCTCAACGAGTTGACAGTGCTGCGACGGGAGCGGGCGCTGCGTCAGGAGGTCGAACGGGCGAACGCCGCCTTGCGGGAGCGGGAGGAAGAACTTCGGGACGCCCAGCGGGTCGCCCACGTCGGCAGTTGGCGCTGGGAAGCCAGGACCGATGTGACCTTCGGGTCGGACCAACTGTTCCGTATCTATGGCCTCGACCCGATCACGCAAGCGCTCCCCAATTTCAAGTGCCAGGATGGAACGCTCTATCCGCACGAAAGCTGGCAGCAAATCAACTTGGCCGTTCAGGAGACGATGCGAACCGGGATCGGCTACGAGTTGGACGTGCAGGCTTTCCGCAACGGCGAGCCGATCTGGATCACGACCCGTAGCGAGGTCGTGAAAAACTCCACGGGCGAAATCGTCGGGCTGCGTGGAACGGTCCAAGACGTTACCGAGCGGAAGCGGGCAGAAGAGTCACTGCGGGCGCATGAACGACAACTCCAATTCGTATCCGACAATGCACCCGTCCTCATTGCACAGTGCGATACCGAGGGTCGCTACAAATTCGTGAACAAGCCCTATGCCGCACGGTTCGGGCTGCAACCAAAGGACGTGATCGGAAGACGCATTCCCGAAGTCGTGGGCGAAAAGGCATTCGACACGTTCAGGCAGTACGTTGTCGAGACTCTGGCCGGAAAGGCAGTTCAGTTCGAGGCCGAAATCCCGTACCGCACGGGCGTCTCGCAGGTCATGCGCTGCGCCTACACGCCGGAACTGGACGCATGCGGGAATGTGGTTGGCCTGGTTGCGGCTATCATCGACATCACCGATCGCAAGCAGGCCGAAGCCGCCGTGCGGGAAAGTGAGGCCCGCTACCGGGCCATTGGCGAGGCAATTGACCACGGTGTTTGGATGTGTGATGCCGAGGGCCGCAATACTTACGCCAGCGAATCGTTTCTAAGGCTGGTGGGCATCACCCAGGAGCAATGTTCCGGTGATGGATGGGGCCACGTCCTGCACCCGGACGATGCAGAAGCGACGATAGCGGCGTGGATGGAGTGCGTTCGCACGGGCGGCGTTTGGGATCGAGAACACCGCTTCAAGGGCGTGGACGGCCAATGGCACTACGTCCTGGCGAGAGGCATTCCCGTCAGGAATGACCAGGGCCGAGTTATCGGTTGGGCGGGCATCAATCTCGACATCGACCGCATCAAGAACAGTGAAGCTGCGTTGCGAGAAGCCGACCGGCGCAAGGACGAGTTCCTGGCGACATTGGCCCACGAACTGCGGAATCCGCTGGCTCCGATCCGCAACGGCTTGCAAATCATGCGGCTGGCGAACGACGACCAAGAGGCGGTCGAGCAGACTCGCACCATGATGGAGCGTCAACTTGGGCAGTTGGTGCATTTGGTCGATGACCTGCTCGACCTCAGCCGCATTAGTCGGGGCAAGATCGAACTCCGCAAGGAGCGAGTGGAACTGGCAAAGATCGTGCAGCACGCTGTCGAGACGAGCCGCCCCGCCATCGATTCTGCTGGTCATGACCTGTCGATCACCGTGCCCTCCGTCCCGATTTATGTGGACGCCGACATGACCCGGCTTGCACAGGTCTTCTCGAACCTCCTGAACAACGCCGCCAAATATACCGAGCGTGGTGGCCGGGTTCGCTTGTCGGTAGTGCGGCAGGGCGGCGAGGCCGTCGTGTCGGTCAGAGACAATGGCCTCGGCATCCCGGCGCACATGCTACCCAATGTCTTCGATATGTTCACGCAGGTGGATCGGAACTTGGAACGGTCCCAGGGCGGGCTGGGTATTGGACTGTCGATTGTCAAACGGCTTGTGGAGATGCACGGGGGCAGTGTCGATGTCAAGAGTGACGGCCACAGCATGGGGAGCGAGTTCATCGTTCACCTGCCGGTGGTGCTGTCGGTCGTGCATTCGCAGAACGACCACGGGGAACCGACACAGCCATCAAGCCGCTGCCGTATCTTGGTGGCGGACGACAACCGGGATGCGGCGATGAGCTTGGCGATGATGCTCAATCTCATGGGCAACGACGCAAAGACGGCTCACGATGGTCTGGAGGCGTTGGATGTGGCGGCAGCGTTTCGCCCCGAGTTGATTCTGCTGGACATTGGAATGCCCCGCCTCAACGGTTACGACACGGCCCGCCAAATACGAGAGCAGCCTTGGGGCAAGAGCATCGTGCTGGTGGCGCTAACGGGCTGGGGCCAGGAAGAAGATAGACGCAAGTCGCAAGACGCTGGGTTCGACTTCCACATGGTCAAGCCTATCGAGCCTGCGGCGCTGGAGAAACTGCTGACGGGCCTTAAGGCAGACACGGCTTGAGGTTCACTTCTTCGAGCGCCTGCTTCAACAGGCGCTCCTCACCGACTGGAGTTTAATACTTCGATTTCTTTGTCCTGAGCGGTGGTGGTGCCAGGGAACAAATTGCCACGACGAGGAGAAAAGAAACTACTTTGCCAGCAGGGAACCTTCACGGATTCTCCGTGAGCGCCAAGCAGAGCGTTTTGTCCGCCCACCTCCGCAGATTGGCCGAGGCACCGTGTGTGGAGTCCGTTTACTAATTTCGCAAGCCCACCGGGCAGCAACTTTCCACCGGCAGGTTGAAAATTACGGAAACTTTCAAGGATGTGGGTGGAACATTTCCTGCGAGCAGGCGATCTCGGCAGGCAGATCGCCGCTACAAACTACTTTTTCGTGATGGACGGATTCTCGGATCGCGATAATCGGTCGGCCTTCGTAAAGTCGGCTCAACGTTTGACAACTGCTGACTACCACGTTACCTCCCCCACCAAGACGCCGATTTCTCGGCAACCCAGCGGTCTGGATGATCGCTCAGGGCCAGTAGGCTCTCAGACAAGCCTGCGCAACGCAAAACACCCGCCATTGCTGACGGGTGCTTTGTTGGACGCCAATTTTTTAGGATTGACACTCTATATAGGTTATGGACGTTCATTTTTACGAGGATTACCGGCAAATTCCTCCGGGCATGGCGACCAACGAAAACTGGCGACTTCAACGTCGCAAGGCCATCCCCAGAAGCCAGCCGGTCGCATTTTTCTGCCCCGAGGATTTCGTCCCTGAACGATTCGGCTACGAGGAAGGCATCCCACTCTACCGACTCGACCAGACGAAGCCCTACTCGCCCAAGCCCCACACCATCGCCGCCCAGCACTACCACGACATCTTTGTCATCAACCAGAATCGGCGCAGGTACAGCCAGTGGGACGATGGCAAGCGAGACCGGAGCAACGTGGAGCCCGATTGGCGCACCTATGACCGATACCTGAGCCGAGCCAAGATCAGAGACCACCTGCGGGGCCGGGACATCTTCGGCTGCTGGGGCGATCTGTGGACGAACTGGTTCTGCGTCGAGCCCGACTACCACGGCGGCGACTTCGGCTTGTTCCTCGACATTCTGCCGATCCTTGGCGAGTTCACGGGCTTCTTCCCGGCGGTGCGCTGGTTCTACGGCCTCAACCGCAACGGTATCAGCGGCCTTCACCTCTTCGGCCTCCTGCCCGAGCCTCGCTTGCTGGAAGAGATCCGCCAGGACGTGCAGAAGGTGCTGGCCTATCTGGAGGATGAGAACTTCGCCAGGCTGTCGATACACAAGCCAGCAAACCTGGCAGACCACCAGTTTCATCCCGTAGCCGGCCTGGAAGTCTACCCAGCGACCAACCACAACTTCCGGCTTCCTTACGCACGGGACCGGATCACCATCACCGACGAGTGGCTTAACCTTCCCGGTCAGGTGGACCTCAAGGGTAACGTGGTCAAGTTCATGGACTACGTTCAGGATAAGGACCGACAGGCCGTGCCGATGGCCGAGGTCATCGAGGTCATCAAGGCGAACATCAAGTGGAAGCCAGCGAAGCAGACCCGAGGACCGAGAACAACCACAAGACCGAGAACCGGCGGCGGCACCGGCATGGGCAAGATCGCACCGCTCAAAGGCCGGCATCTGGAGTTCATCACCGGCGTCGTTCTGGGCACGGAGCCAATGCCCGCCGACACCATCGGCTGCTGGGCAACACCGGCTCTGCGCCACCTGATGCTGGTGGACGGCCTGGACGCCGATGAGGCCCTGACCAAGATCGAAAAGTTCTACGGCATGATCCCCAACCCCTCGTTCTCCGACCGCTTGAGCAGCGGCAACATAAAGGAACTCCTGCGCACCGACGCCTACACGACCAAGAAGATCGATGAAGGCAACTTCGGGCAGGCAAGGCCAGATGAATCCGCCGCCAAGTTTGCCGCCGTCAAGGCACGGTGCCAGCAAATAGGCTTCGTCTTCGCTGACCCGTCAACCTGGCATGTCCTTCAAGGCCCCAGATCGCTGCCCACGGATGTCAGCGACATGGATTTTAGCCTGACCTTTGAGGAGAAACTGGCGGTCAAAGAGCCTGGGGCAACGATCTTGAAGTGTGATGTGCCTTCCGTGTACCAGGCAGCGCACCGCCTCAAAGCCTACGTGACGAAATACCCTGGCAAAGAATTGCCTGCCATTTTGGTGCCCGTCCTCTGTGAAGGTCTGCCGATCAACTGGTTCGTAGCCAGCGATGCTGGATCACGCTGCAAGATGGCCGAGAAGCTGCTAACTCTTCTTTGTAGCCTCGGCATCATCAAGATGCTTCAGGAGAGGGAGTGGCATGGACCAGGCCATCCCAAGAACAGAGGGGCACGGTACGGGTTGCCGAAGGACGACGTGGCAGTCAACTGCTGGGACTGCGTGCGGGGCATGGCACGGGGGGAGAGCCATTGGGATGGTATCTATATTACGGACAGGTCCGCTTCCTCAGACCCTGATTCTGAGGTCTACTTGCCCGAGATTGAACGTTTGAACCGGCCCTGGAAGCCTCAGTACCACAGTTCTGGGTAGGAGAATGGGTCAGGTGGGGTCAGGAGAAGCAGCTTAAGGGTAATCAGGACGGGGACGGTCTGCGCCGAGGACGGGTTTCCCCGTGAGGATGCGAAGAATGGGGCTACGAATCATCCCATTACCACCCGCTTGGCAGTCCCCAGATCCCTGGCGTGACCAGTTCAATAGAGTTACCCGCCGGGTCTCGAAAGTAAATTGACTTGCCGCCCCTCGGCCAATCCGTTTCCTTCTCGATACCGACGCCCTTCTCCGTCAGTCTTTTCCTCCAGGCATCCAGATCGCCGGCGTCGATGCCCAGGGCGAAGTGCCCCGGCCCCTTGGCACCGTGGGCAGGAAGTTGGTCGCCCCTCAGCGTGGCCTCGGCCAGGAACGCCAGGAGGACGTTGCTGGTGCCGACCCGGAAGAAAACGTGGCGACCAGGCTCCTTCCCCAGAACAGGTAGACCAAGAACGTCCCCATAGAACGCCTCGCCCTGGTCGAGGTCGTCCACGTAAATTGCCGTTTCGATGACAGCATGGATATGCACGATTACTCCAGTTCAACCAGCACATCGGTTCCCTGCACCTTGACTGGAAACTTGCGCACGTCGTCGTCAGTCAGCGGGCCGAGCGCTGCGCCGGTTCTGACATTGAACTCGGTGTTGTGCCAGGGACAGGTGACGACCTCGCCTTGCAATTCGCCCTCGCCCAATGGCCCCCCTTCGTGAGGGCAGGTGTTGTCGATGGCGTGGGAAGTTCCCGCCACGTTGAAGAGAGCGATGCTCTTTCCTTCGATCTCCACGGCCTTGCCGGTCCCTGGCGGCACGTCCGTTGTTGCGGCGATCTTCACCAGTTTCGACATGGCAGTTCCTCCTACATCCGGCGTCAACGGCCCGCTTCCTCGACCTGAAGCTCCACGGTGTCCCCCGATACGCCGCTGCACGGGCACCACTCGATCCGGTACTGCAACTCGTTCCGCATCTTCGTCAAGGCTTCATCACGGGAGAAGCCGAATACGTCCACGTCGCCCAAGGACGATCCTGAATGGCGAGCCTGCCAACGGCCATCGGACAGGTGCGTTATCGTGCATGCAAGTTTCATGGCAGACCTCCGCTACTCTCATTTTAGTCGCATTACGACCAGCCTCGGCTACAATGCCTGCATCCACAAGGAGCGAACTTATGAAGCCAGCCTATCTCTTCTTGATCCTCTTCGCCTTAGCCGGAAACACCAGCGCCCAGGACCGTCGCCCGACGCACGAAAACGTGAAGTACGGTCCTCACGCCAGAAACGTCATGGACGTGTGGCTCGCCAAATCCGACAAGCCGACCCCGGTGCTGGTGTCGATTCACGGCGGCGGCTTCAGAAGCGGCAACAAGAGCGTCAGCCCGGACCTGCTCCGCAAATGCCTGGACTCCGGTATTTCGGTCGTCGCCATCACCTATCGGCTTACCGACGTAGCCATCGCACCTGCGCAATTCCTCGATTCAGCCAGGGCGATTCAGTTCGTCAGGCACAACGCTAAGGAATGGAATCTTGATCCCAAGAGGATCGCAGCCACAGGAAGTTCGGCTGGTGCTGGCCTATCGCTGTGGCTTGGCTTCCATGACGACCGGGCCGACCCGAGGAGCGACGATCCGGTGCTTCGCCAGTCCACCCGCCTCACTTGCATGTCGGTGTTCAACGGCCAAACGTCGTATGATCCCCGGTTCATCCGTGACCTTTTCCCTGGTACGGACGTGTACAAGGAATCTGCCTTGGCGAAACTTTACGACGTGGACTTGAACAAGCTCGACGCTCTGCCCAAAGAGAAGTACAAACTTTTCGAGTTGGTCTCGCCCATCAACCACCTGACGAAAGACGACGCCCCGGCTCAACTGATCTATGCCGACAAGCGAGTACGCCCATTAAAAGACCGGGCAATCCATAGCCCTAAATTCGGCCAGGTCTTGAAGGAGCGCATGGATAAACTCGGAATTGAATGTCAGGTTCACACCGGAGTTGGCCGAGATGAATCGACGGGCTGACTTTCGGCTTCATCAAGAAGCACTTCGGGATGAAGTAGGCCGTCTTTCGTCATCGCTGACTTACTTTCCCCTGAACAACCAACCCCTTCTTCTCGTCCATGACAGCGATCACCGCCGAGCCGGTATGCCCCTTGTCCGCTACCCTCGGTCCTCTGGCGACGAGGAAATGGTTGTCCTGAACCCCAACGATGCCCAAGCTACAATTGAAGTCGTAGCTGCCCACCAGCTTCAACGAAGCGTCGGCCTTCAGCAGCTTGCCGCCGTAGCAGCCGAACCAGAAGTGGCCGTTGGCGAACGTGGCGGTCTGAATTCCCAGCAAGGTGTAGCCACTCTTGATTACGTGCGTCTTGATGAACTTGAACTGCCGGTCGTATTCGTAGACGTAGTTCTCCTCGACACCCTTGGGCAAGCCGCCTACGACGAAGAAGCCGCCATCGTGGTAGGCGATCCCGCCTGCACCGTGGACGACCTGCTGGACCTCATGCTTGCTGAGGAAGGTCAGGTCTTTGGCGTTGTAGACGTAGACCCAGGAATCTGCCTTGCCTTTGGGTTCGTTGAACTTGCCGAGGTTGACCGCCACGAAGATCTTGCCGTCGTGGTGGCAGAGATCGCCGTGGTGGTTCGCAACCGGGACTTTATTCAGCAACTTGCCCTTGATGTCGGTCTTGACCAGAGCGTCGGTGAAGCACCAGAAGATGGCAACATTATCGTCGGTGCAGATCCCTTGCAGGTGCATCGGGTAGAAGCCTTCGCATTGGACAGCGTTGAACCTGGCCGGCGAATTCGTCTGGAAGAACTCCAACCACGCCAGCATTATTGCGTCTTGTATTGTCTTGCCCTTGCGCAACTCCTCGGGCGGCTTGCCCCAGTAAAAGCCGACCCACCCGGCGGCGTGCTTCTTTGATCCGTCGATGAACTGGCCGAACTCCTCCATCGAACACTTTAGCGGAAAAGTCTCCTCGATCACGACCGGCTTACCCACGGCGGCGAAGCCCTCCAGCGTCTTCAGAGCTTCGTCTACCTTCCCCTTCTCCGGGTAGAGATGGACGCTGATGAAGTCCAGATCATCAGCGATCTTGGCCGGTACGAAGCCAGAAGTCAGTCCGGGTCGGTCCAGGCTCCAGTCCACTAGGCCGACCGTTATCAGGTGGCGCTTGTCGTGCTTGCGGATGGCGGCGACAAGTTGCTTGACCCACTGGCGGGCAATGTCGGGCCGTGTCCGCTTCTGCTGGTCCAGGCTGATGACCTGAACGAAGTGCTTCCCGCCGAAGGCTGGCCCAAGCCAGTCGCCGTCCTTACGCTTGCCGCCTGGCACAACCGGCTCGTTCATGAGGTCGTAGCAGAAGATGGCCGGACTCTTGGCGCACCGCCCAGCAATTGCTTCCCAGAAGCGAGCCTGAGCGTCCCAGCGGTCTTTTTCCGAGAGCTTATCATACCAAGCAGGCACGTCGGCCTTGTGGTAGCAGCCGAGGCCGGTGAGGTCTAGGTAGAGCCGTTCTTTCTCTACAAGGCCGAGGAGTTTTCCAAGCCGGTCCAGCGCCTTCTCGTTGGGCCTGTCCGCTGCGTCCATGAACTTGCCGACCTGAAGGTGGATGCGGACGACGTTGGCCCGGAGCTTCTTCATCTGGGCAAAGTGGGCCTCCACCTTATTCCATTCTTTGTCCCAGTAATCCTCAATGAGCCGGCCTTCGGTGTCGTGGTCGTAGTTGAATCCCCAGGGAGCGAAGGGCTTGTCGGACGGTTCGAGGACAAAGGACTTCTTGTCCTTGGCGACGACGACCCAGGGCATCTGATCTGCCTGGGGCTGGCCCAGAGTGGCACACACGCAAAGGATGGTCGCAAGCATTGTTTGAGCCTCTATCGCCCGAACTTTTTCCGCACGTCCATGAACCACGTTTCCCGCTCAGGCGAGAGCGCACCGCCGAAGTTAAGGAAGACCTTGAGAGCAGCGGCACCTGTCTGGTCAAAGAACTGGATGCTACGAGTGGCGGTCCCGTCCATGTGGCCGGGCTTCTCAACGGCGAAGGCAGCGGCCAGTTGCTGCCAGCGGATGTGCATATCGAGCGAATCGGTCTGGACATTGAAGAACTCACCCGCTGTGCTGAAGCCGCCGAACTGGCCGTCCACTTCAATCGTCGTCGCACCGTTGGACACCAAGACCCGCACGGAGCCCAAGATCTCAAGGCTGCACAGCAACTCCTCCCAGCGGGCAATGTCAAGCTCCGTGACACGATCAGCCGGGAAAGCTCGAATGACCTCGACCTCTGGCACGCCCAGATCACGGGCCAGTTGCAGGGTCATCTTCCGAGGATTCTTCTCGACGGCAATTCGGATGCGTTCGGCTTGTTCGCTCATCAATCGCCTCATCGAAGGTCTAATGGGTAATCTGACATTTTGGCAATGCTCGCTTTAGTTTCTCTAATCCGGCATCACTGACGCCAGTGCCGAGGCAGAACATCTGTCTGAGTTCCATCAGTTCTCGAAGATGGTCCAGGGCTGCATCAGTGATCTTGGTTCCCGATAGTCCTATCAGTCCGAGGGTCTTCATCTCTTTCAGGTGCCCGATGCCGGCATCATCGACCTTCGTATCGGTGAGGAACAGCTTTCGTAGGGCCGGCAAATCCTTGATATTGAGCAAGCCCGCTCCCGTGATTCTGGTTCGGGTGAGATCGAGTTCCTGAAGGTGATGAAGTCCTTTGAGATGAACCAAGTCAGCATCCGTGACCCTGCGTTCCCCGAGATTGACGCTGATGACTCTGCTCTGCTCATCAAGCGTGATTCTTGCGCCAAGTTTCTTGAGGTTGTCGATCTGCTCAGTGAGGGCAGCATCGACCTTGGAGACGGAAGCGCTCATGAACGCCCACATCGCCTGCGTCGGCCTGTCGCCGGTTTTCCCCAGGTTGGCATTGATCGTCCCATGCGTCGTCCCTTCAGCGGCGACAACTTTGGCTGACACGCCTGCATCTTTCAACTTGTCCGCCAGCCAGTGCGACTGCGCCTTGGTTTCGGGTCGATCCGCAACGTGCAGGATCAGGAACGGCGGTATGCTCTTCCCCTTGGCGACATGCGCTGCCGGGGATAAATCCCGCTGCGATTCTTCCGTCTCGCCAAAAGTCGCATTGATTGCACCCGGCTTCAGCGAACCTCCTTCCTTGAGCCGCTTCGGGATGTCGTAGACCGAGACATCAACGGGTACGCAGCCCTTGATGATCGACAGCGGCAAGCCCTCGGCCTTGAGATAACGGTCGTCCGTGCAAACGAGCGCCGCCAAGTGTGCGCCAGCAGAATGGCCCATGACGATGATCGACTTCGGATCGCCGCCGTACTCCTGGGCATGATCGTGAATCCAGCGAATCGCTTTGGCGATGTCGCCCGTCATCTCCTTCACTGTCACCTCGGGGACGAAGCGGTAATTCGTGGCGACGAAAACAAATCCCTTGTCAGAGAACGCCTGTGGCTTCTTTTGCACGCTCGATTTGTCGCCGGCTCGCCAGCCGCCGCCGTGAATCCACAAAACGACCGGGAGATTCTTGCCGTTCGTCGGTGCGTAGACATCGAGCATCTGCCGTTCGTTCTTGGGCTCGGCGTAGGGCAGGGCCTTGTGAGTTTTGGGCTCGTCAGCCAGGACCGGAGTGGCGAGCGAAAGAGCGATTAAGAGCATCAGCGTGCGCATGAGCAAATCTCCGAGTACGAACGTGCCAGAATATTGTGGCCTGGTCAGTTTATTGGTCGCCAGTTGCTTTCGCCCGGTAGGCGATAGCGCCAATTTCCCAGATCATGCGTGGCTTCGCATCCGCACGCCCGGAGCGCACCGCCAAGGT
Organism: Gemmatales bacterium; assembly: GCA_038217425.1. Lineage (GTDB taxonomy): Bacteria > Planctomycetota > Planctomycetia > Gemmatales > Gemmataceae > JAIEPT01. Next base: position 6,275 of record JBBQPM010000059.1, on the reverse strand, counting down.
AAGGAGCGTATCCAGCCCCTCTGGCCGGTAGACATTTCAGGAGAGCATCACGACAGTCAGCCGATCCGATTCGACCAAGGGCGCTCATTGCCGCACTCACGCCATTGCCGGTTCCGAGCAGTGCAATCTGCGCAAGCTGCGGAGCGGCAGGCTCAAATGCTCGAAATCCGAGAACATTTGCTGCTCGCTCTTGAATCCACATATCCTCATCAACCAAGAACTCAAGGACAGCGTGCAGGTTGTTCGGGGGCGTCAACCCGATGATGCAGAAACAGAGATACCGTCTCTCGTCGTCATCTGTGGCAGGCAACTCATCGAGGCGAGACCGGAGGGCGGCTACGATTTCCAGATCGCTTCCCACTTCCGATTCAGTTACCGGTGCCGGCTGGCCGTTTTGATGGAAATAGAAGTCGGTCGGAATGGGATAGTCGGTGGGCATCTCATACCAGTCCTTGTCGTCGTTCTTAGCGACCTTGAGTGCGGCAAGGAACGACGACAATCGTCGGTACGCTGGTGAAAGGTCTGGTTCCTCATGGTCGAGGAAACACACCTTTCCGTAAAGGGGGCCAGTCAGATACAACGCAGCATAGTTTGAGTTGTCGTCCGTCCAGATCGGGCAGCATCCACGCCAGTTGATGCCCGTTTGCTGAATCAACTCGTAATCTCTGGCAACTTCGGTTGGCGTCATCAGGTGACCTGGGCCGTCTTCGGCAGGGCCTTGCCGGAATAGGCTACGAAGGTAATCAGGGATTGGCGTGCCGAGGCGATCTCCCAGTGCGGAGACATCGGCATCAAGATTATCCACTTCGCTTGCCATTGATCCACTCCTCGGCTACTTCGCCAGCGTCTCCAAAAACGCCGTGAACGAATCGGCTTCTCGGCTGAAGTCCCATACGCCTGCACCATGTTCGGCAGTATCCACTGGGGCGTCGGTGCCGTCCGACTTCGATAGATCAAGCACGAACGGATCGCCGCCGTGGCTTGCGACAACGACGAGATGGCTCGGCCAATCTTCGAGTGGCTGCTGCTCCACCGGATTGTAGGAATAGCCATCTTGGGCTTCGATCAATTCGCCTGCGCCGAACAGTTGAAAGTGGTTGTAGAACCTGCGATTTGCGATGGTCGCCTTGATGGGTGAAAACCGAGCGAGGAAGTCGAGGTAGGTCGAGGGCAAGTCCCAACGAGCCCCGATGCGATCAATGTCAGCCGGATCTGCGAGTGCTAACCAGTCTGTTGGCTCGGCCAAGTCCTGACGCTCACGCCGTTTTCTTGCAAGCTTCTTGTCCAGGCGGCTGACGACTTTCTCAAGCTCTGACTTCGGGTCGTCCAGCGCAGGGTGCCGTGTCGGCTCGGCAAAGCCCTTGCCATCTGGGTAACCGGCATCGGCCCAGGCCAAGACTTCGGAAAGACGCAAATCCGCTTCTTTCCAGTGCCCAGGATCAGAAGGAAGGCGTCGGTCGAACGGCTGTCTGCTAAACGTGGCGAGACACTTGACGGCTTGGGTACGCTCGGCTAAACGGATCGTGCCGTCATTTGCAAGCTTGGCTAATTCCTCGTAAGCTCCTTTGCCCGCCGAATTGATGTAGCCCAGTATGCTCCAATATCGAATCTGCGGATCGAATAGGCCCCTCTGGAACATGGCGGCAAGTTCCTCGTCTTTCTGGGTTACGGCTCCCGCAAGACAAGCACAAGCATGTTCTCTCATGTGGCCTATTGAACCAGCTTGGGCATAATCAGCCATGCGTGACCAGGGTTGCCTGCGCCCTGATTACAACGGTGTCGGTGAGGTTCTTGCCCAGGCTGGAAAGCGTCCAGTACATCAGAAGCGAACAAAGAGCGCCGGTGGCAACCCCGATCCATCGAACCCAATCAGGCAGTGGGATCATCACCCACTGCACGAACGGCGGATAGATCATATAGGCGAAGGTACTAATCCAGAGGCAAACCCCGGCGAGCCGAAGCACAATGGCGAAGACGTAGCCCTCTTCCTTTCGAGAGATTTTCTCTCCCGACTTTGCGGCTTGTAGGCGGTGGTAAACCGTGACCGCCATCGTAAGGACGATGACAATGAGTAGGGCGACACGAAATGGAATCTCTGAAGCCATCAAGTTACTCGTATCACGCACGCCTCCACGCCATCACGTTCATCGTCTACAAACCTTCCAACCCTCTTTGGGCTTCACCGTCGCACAACTCGGCCCACCGTCCTTGCCCGTCCCAGGCAACCGGGCTTCAAGCACCAGCGTCGTGGACGCCTTCTCGATCATGTCCCAGGTGATGCCGTTAAGCGGAACTTTGATTCTACGTTCCCAACAGGAGTCGAACTGTCCGGCAGATTTTCCGATGTCGATGTAGATGAATCGACCCGTCGTCGGCCCTTGAGCCAGCGGGCCGAGAAAGTTGGGAAGCCCATCTTCACGATTGTTCTTTACCATCACCGTGCAGTCGAATCTGAGGTCATCACCCTCCGACCGTTGCTTCTGAATCGTCTCATATTCACTGCCCTTGCCGTCTTGAAGGCCGAAGTCCACGCCAGAGGGAGGAGCTACCAAGACGATTCGGAGCCGCAGTTCGGTTTCCATTTGCCATAATCCTCCGTCATCCACGTCAAGTGATCTCATCCTGAACCTGTGTTGGTTTGAGACGAGTACCAATGCTCAGGGACGAGCTTGTCCTTTCCACGCCAGCGCTCAACCACAGCGGCTTGAAACCAATCGTCCTGAAGGTCGGCGTGTTCCGTGATGATAATTTGGAATTGCCCACCGAGGGATTCCACGACGTTGAAGATGAATTGGAACATTCGTCGGACTGCCTCCCTGTCTTCATCATTCAGAGCGGTAATGTCAGAATCCTTGCGAACATCGGCAGGAAAGTAATACTGGGCTGGCTGGTCAATCATCAGAAAGTGCGGCACGGGTCGCTTTTTGTCAACGAACCACTTGTGAAGAGCGAGCAACGCCGTCAGGTGATACCCGACCCAGTTCTCTCCACTACCCATCTCCGACAGAGGAATAGCCCCGCTTTCCCTATAGGACATCACAGTGAGTTTTTTGATGTCAAACTGGAGCGGATTTTCCGAGTGTTCAAGTTTCAAATCCCGTGCCCAGCGGGTAATTTGGTCTCCGATTATGCGAAGCGCTGCATCTAGTCGCTCCGAAGTCGCCTCACCGGACAATCCCGCTTCAAGCTCCTCAACTCGATCACGGGCTTGATCGATACGGCTGCGGAGATCAGCGGTTTCGTCAACCTGTCGCACGCTATCAAGGAAACCCGCCAGGCCCTCGGCAGTAGCATGGTCGTTTTGGCGCTGGGCGGTGCGGTACGTTCGCAGGGCGGCGGCGAACTGGGGCGTGGCTCGGGTGATCTCGACCAGCCGTTGCTCCAGCAGTTCGCCCGAGCGTTTGGCTAAGGCCACGTCGTCGGACGGATCGATGTTGCCCTCGGCAAGGACATCCTCCTCCAGGCCATAGAACCAGCCGTCGATGATGGATCGGAATGCGCCAAGGAAGCAGTCAGCCGTGGAAAGCTGTTCCATTGCCCTGCGGTAAACCGTTTCCAGCCGGTGGAGCGGTGTTTCCGTCTCGGAGATCTGCACCTCGGCAGTGGCGAAGCCTTTCTTCTTGGCGTTCTCCTGCACCCAGCGGGCGAAGAAGGTTTTGCCGCAACCATAGTCGCCACGAACCGCCTTGAAAATGGCCCCACCCTGGGCCACATTCGCCATCTCCTGGGCGATAGCCGACTCGAAACGTCCCAGGCCAACGGCAAGGAAATCCAGCCCACGCTGCGGCACGGTGCCCTTACGCAGTGCGGCGATGATCTCACCTCGGCGTTCTCGGCTAATGTCCATGAGCGTTAGTCCAAGTCGAACTGCCTCTTGAGCTTCGCAACGTTCAGTTCGACCTTGTTCTCGTTGCGGTTAAGGGTCAGGATCTCATAACCATCCACGTTCAAGAGGCGTTTCATCTGTGCAATCAAGGGGTCCAGACGGGCCGGCGGCAGATCTGCTGCCTTAGCGAAGGCGGCGGGAGTCATGATGCCGCCGTTAGCATCCAATGCCTCCAGGCTGCTCTGGATAAGTGCATCTTCCGGGGCATGACGGCGGATCATTCCCTTCTGGTCTTTGTACGCCTGGGAAGCAAGCAGTCGTTTGATCCAGTCCTTCGTCGTTACTGGCTTGACTGCCTCATCCGTGCGAACGGACTCCTCCGGTTCCTCGGGCATGTCATCGAACAAGGTCTCTCGTTGTTTCGGCAGAACCGGCATGGACAGGGTTTCGACCAGCGCCGTTGCTGTGGGGGCCGATGTCCACCATTCAGGCTTCGGGTACTCACAGGGGAACAGGCCCGAGTAGGCGCTGCTCTTGTCTCTGAGAATCACCAGCGGACAGACCATTTCCTGCGGCGTGGCTCCCCCGTGATAGCCATTGTGCTGCCGCTCGTAGAAGATCGCCTCCGTCCACGGCACGATGACCGCATTACCCTCTCGCCCATCCCGCACCCTGCTTCCCGAAACTACGAGTTCCCCTTCTTCCAGGGGGCCGGCGTTCAAACGCCAACGGCTCCCCGTTTCCGAGGCGAATTTGCGGGCGTCCTGCCGATGCCACACATGGCCGTGATCGCTGGCAAGAATGACCACCCGGCCTGAGTCTCGGGCCAACTTGAGCAGGGCACCGAGCGGGCTGATGCGGCTGATCGTCCAGAGCATGGGCATCTGTTCGCCCTTGCTCAGGAAATCGTCAATAGCATTGATGACCACGCCGACAACCCGATTCTTCTCGGAGACGATGGCCTTGCTCAGATCGTCCCCAACCACTCCTCGCATCCCTTCGGTCGCTTCCTTCTTGTGGAACAGCACCGGGGGGTTCTTCCGGTCACAGCACGCTTTCAGCGCCGGATGATCCTCGAAATTCCTCTTCTCCAGCCCCTGATCCCCGTTCGTAAGCTTGCCTGAGAGCAGAGTCGCACGGGAGAAATTCGTCACGCTCGGGACGGTCGCAATGACGGGAAGCGGCGGCAACGACGATTCGTCCAGCGTGGCTTCAAACCAGTGTTCCCGGCGGATGTCATCGAGCAGTTCGTGACAGACGGCCCAACTCATGCCGTCAAGAACGATCACCAGCACCCGGTTGTCCGCCGCCGCCACCGTGGCGACGACCTGCGCCAGAACGTCTTCAACGCCACAGATGCCCGCAAACTTCGACCCTACCGAGGTCCAGTCCACCAGGGCCTTGGCGAACACCTGGCTGAACTCCGACCGGCGTTGGAAAACCACCTGATCTAGCTGCTGGAAGGCTTTGGACAGGTCAGGCACCTCATCGCCCCGGCAGATCGATTCCCGTGCCCAATCAACGAACGCCAACTCCTTGAAGTAGAGGGAAGCCAACTCGGCAAACGCAGGCGAAGATGGCGACGGTCGGGACAGCCAGCGGACCAGCCGAACTGCCATCTCAGTGCGTAAGGCTCGCTCTTGGTATCGACCAACCTTGGCAAGCTGGTGGTTGGCGATGTGTTGCTGAAGTTCCTCGCAGCGCTGGATGGCCGACTCGCACGGGGCCTCGATGGCAGACACGATCTGTTCGCCCAGCCGGGCCAACCGCTGTTCATAGCCGAGCAGGGTGAGCCGATTGCGGTAAGCGTGATCTTCACAGCGGAACTGACGCAGGAGATCATCGGCAAGCTGCAAATGATGCTGGGCAATCCGGTGATCTTCAGGGCGGCCCAGATCGGCAATGGCATCCTGGGCGGCTCGGCCTAACGTGCGGCCCACGCCCCTGGAAACTGGCTTGTTGTCGTGATACTGCTCCATTCGGGCCGCAGCGGCGTCGAGGGTCGTGTCCTGGCCCTCGCCAAAGACGACCTGGCAGACAACGGCCAGGGCAAGGGCGCTGGGACCGGCTTGGCTTTCGATAAATCGCAGTACCGAGTCAGCGACATCACCCAACCTGCTAGTCAATCGCTGGCTCAGGCTACCTCTCAGTTCATCGCTGGCATTGAGGTAACGGGCCGACCCGGATTTGGAGGTTGCCCAGAGCAACAAGCCCACAAGGTCCGGTTCACTCTCGCCCATTTCAAAGACGTGCCGGCTGATGGCCCGCCAAACGGTCCCGGCATCCAAAATGCCTGCCGACACGGGCGGATATACCCCGCCCGGCCCAAAATGAGGTCTTTTCTCGGCAGCGGGTTTAGGTTCTAATGCTCCCTTCTGGATAATCCATCGGAAGGGAGGCCAGGGATGGCTAAGTTGACGTTCACCGAAGCGGATCAGCAGGCTCTCCA
>JBBQPM010000058.1:0-34646 GCA_038217425.1 Gemmatales bacterium | reverse complement strand
CCTCGTAAACCAGCGGCAACAGTTGCTCGGCGGCTTGCGGGTCGCCCTGCTTGATGGCGTTCAGAACCTGAGTGACTTCGTTCATGGAGCGCGGCCTCGTTTCGCGTCACGGCGGCGTCGCCAGCGCGGGGCGGTTGCTGTGCGCCGGCATCGGACGACTCTCCTTGATGAGCGATTCGATCTGCCCGAGCGAAAGTCCCTCTGCTTCCCTGCGCGCCCGAATGCGGAAGACCGCCAGCGATCGGGCCAGCACCGGAAATTGCTGCGTCGACTCGAGCGCGATCGGGCCCGCGGTCGGGTCGGCCGTGTCGATCACGAGCTGCCAGTAATGCTCCTCCCTGGCCAGCGGCATCGCGAACGGGATCGTCTCGTGATGGGCGTTGAGCAAGATCAAGAGCGTGTCCCCCATGATCGCTTCGCCGCGCTCGTCGATGTCGCCGATCAAGTCGCCCGCCAGGCGCATGCCCAGGCAGCGGACGAACCCGGCGTTCCACGCCTCGTCCGTCATCTCTTGGCCCGAGGGATCAAGCCAAGAGAGATCCTTGATCTCGGAGCCGCGAATGCCTCGGCCCTGGAAGAAGCACCGACGTTTGAGCACGGGCTGCGTGCGCCACAGAAGCGTCGCTTTGCGGACGAAGTCCTGGAAGTCGCGCTGCTCGTCGGTGAGATCCCAGTTGAGCCAGGTAAGGTCGTTGTCTTGACAGTAGGCGTTGTTGTTGCCGCGCTGGGTGTGCCCGATTTCGTCGCCGGCGCACATCATGGGCACGCCTTGCGAGAGGAACAGGGTGGCGATGAAGTTGCGCCGCTGCTGCCGACGCAGCGCCAGGATGCCCGGGTCGGGCGTCGGACCCTCGGCGCCGCAGTTCCAGCTGTTGTTGTCGTCGGCGCCGTCGCGGTTGCCTTCTCCGTTGGCCTCGTTGTGTTTGCCGTTGTAGCTGACGAGGTCGGCGAGCGTGAAGCCGTCGTGGCACGTCACGAAGTTGATACTGGCGTACGGGCGTCGGCCGCTCTGCTCGTAGAGATCGCTGCTGCCGGAAAGCCGGGTGGCCATCTCCGATGTGGCCGCGCCCGCGTCTCCCTTCCAGAACTGACGCACCGTGTCGCGGTACTTCCCGTTCCACTCGGTCCACAGCACCGGGAAGTTGCCCACCTGGTAGCCTCCCTCGCCCACGTCCCACGGTTCCGCAATCAGCTTCACTTGCGACAGCACCGGATCCTGATGGATGATGTCGAAGAAGGCGCCGAGCTTGTCGACCGCGAAGAGCTCGCGCGCCAGGGTGCTGGCGAGGTCGAAGCGAAAGCCGTCGACGTGCATTTCGAGCACCCAGTAGCGCAGGCTGTCCATGATGAGCTGCAGCACGCGTGGGCTCACCATGTTGAGCGTGTTGCCGCAGCCGGTGAAGTCCATGTAATATCGGCGATCTTCGGGCGAGAGACGATAATACGACGCGTTGTCGATGCCGCGCATGGAGAGCGTGGGGCCCATTTGGTTCCCCTCGGCGGTGTGATTGTAGACGACGTCGAGAATGACTTCGATGCCGGCGGCGTGCAGGGAGCGGACCATCATCTTGAACTGCTTGACCGCGTCCTGCGACGAATCGCCCGAGGAGTACCGCAGATTGGGCGCGAAGTAGGCGAGCGTGTTGTAGCCCCAGTAATTCGAGAGTCCGCGTTCCAGGAGGTGGCGGTCGTCGATGTGATGGTGCACCGGCATGATTTCGACGGCGGTGACGTTGAGTTTGGTCAGATGTTCGATGGCGGCTTCGGAGGCGAGCCCCGCGTAGGTGCCGCGCAGCTTCTCGGGCACGCCCGGCATGAGCTTGGTGAAGCCTTTGGGGTGAATTTCGTAGATAAACGTCTTGTGCCACGGCGTGCGCGGCGGGCGGTCGTCGCCCCAGGTGAATGCCGAGTCGATCACGGCGGCGAGGGGCGCGAAGGCGGCGCTGTCGCGTTCGTCCAGCGATAGATCGTCCTTGCCGATCGTGTAGCCGAACACCGAATCGTCCCAGCGCAGATCTCGCCCGATTGCCTTGGCGTACGGATCGAGTAAGATCTTGTGCGCATTGAAGCGCTGGCCGTTCGCGGGGTCGTACGGGCCGTGGACCCGGTATCCGTAAAGTTGATCGGGCAACCCCGAGGGAAGATACGCATGCCAGACCTGATCGGTCTTCTCGACCATCTCGATACGGTGCGTTTCCTTCTCCGCTTTCGCGTCATCGAAGAGGCAGAGGTCCACGCGGCTGGAGAATTCCGAGAATAAAGCGAAGTTGACTCCCGCACCGTCCCACGTGGCTCCCAAGGGATAGGGCCGACCCGGCAGTATGCGCATAAATGTCCTTTGAATCAAAAATACGGGAACCGCGGCACGCTATGTGCGGCGCCGACATTCCCATGTTAGGCAGTGTTCGTGCGGGATTCGAGCACGATTCAAGCTTTCTGCCCAGACCTTTCGCAAATCTCGTTCCACCCTACCACAGCGGTACGCGAATTGCGATGGTTGAGCCGACACAAGGAGGAAAAACATGCGCGACGGTCGCCTCGACTGGTACAAAGACGCCCTTATCTATGAAGTCAACGTCCGCGGATTTTACGACAGCAGCGGCGACGGCAACGGGGATCTCCGCGGGCTCACGGAGAAGATCGACTACCTCGCCGACCTTGGCGTCGATTGCCTTTGGCTCATGCCCATCTTCCCGTCCCCTCTGAAGGACGACGGCTACGACATCGCCGACTTCACGAGGATTCACCCGCACCTGGGAGACGTGAAGGATTTCGAGGCGCTGGCTTTTGCCGCGCACCTCAAGGGCATCCGCATCATCACGGACCTCGTGCTCAATCACACGTCCGACCAGCACCCCTGGTTTCAGGCCGCGCGCCGCGATCCCAATTCCCCCTATCGCGATTTCTACGTCTGGAGCGACACCGACGAAAAATACCGCGGCACGCGCATCATCTTCAACGATAGCTACTCGTCGAACTGGACCTGGGATGCGGTCGCACGCCAATATTACTGGCACCGCTTCTTCGATCATCAACCCGATCTCAATTACGACAATCCCGCGGTGCGCAAGGCGATCCTGGAAGTCATTGCCTTTTGGCTCGATCACGGCATCGACGGCTTCCGCGTCGACGCCATTCCGTATCTCTTCGAGCGCGAGGGGACGTCGTGCGAGAACCTCCCCGAAACGCATGCGTTCTGCCGGGAAATCCGCAAGATGATCGACGAGAAGTATCCCGGCGCGGTGCTGCTCGCCGAGGCCAACCAATGGCCCGCAGATCTCGTCTCGTACTTCGGCGCCGGCGACCAGTTTCACATGGCGTTCAACTTTCCGCTCATGCCCCGGCTCTTCATGGCGCTTCGCCGGGAGCAATCTCGGCCCATTATCGACATCATGCAGCAAATTCCGCCCATCCCTGAAGGCTGCCAGTGGGCGACGTTCCTGCGCAACCACGACGAACTCACGCTCGAGATGGTGACGGACGAGGAACGCGATTACATGGTGAAAGAATACGCGAAGGATCCGCGCATGCGCATCAACATGGGCATCCGCAGGCGGCTCGCGCCGCTGATGGACGGGGACAAAGGCCAGGTCATGCTGCTGCACAGCTTGCTGTTCACGTTGCCCGGGACGCCGGTGCTTTATTACGGCGACGAGATCGGCATGGGGGACAATATTTATTTGGGCGACCGCAACGGCGTGCGTACGCCGATGCACTGGAGCGGCGACCGCAATGCCGGGTTTTCGCGTGCGGACCCATCGCAGCTTTACTTTCCGCTGATTCAGGATCCGCTTTACCACTACCAGGCCGTGAACGTCGAGGCGCAGCTCCGGGGGCCGACGTCGCTGCTCCAAATGATTCGTCGGCTGATCCGCGCGCGCAAGAAGCATCCGGAGTTCGCGCGCGGGTCGTTGCGGTTTCTGGAGAACGACAATCCTCGCGTGGTAGCGTACGTGCGCGAATATGGGGACAAGGCATCGCTCGTGGTCAACAATCTTTCGGCCGTCGCTCAGCCAGTACAACTGGACCTGAGCGCCTTTCGTGGCCGGGGGCTCGCCGAGTTGCTCGGACATCAGGCGTTCCCCGCGGTGGAGGACCGCCCGTACTTTCTGTCGCTGGCGCCGCACTCGTTTTTTTGGTTCGGCATCGCGGATGGCTAAATTACCGACCCGCGCCGGTTAGGAAGCGGCCCGCATCGCACGCTAAATTACCGAGCCGCGCCCGTTAGGAAGCGGGCCAGCAACACACGCTAAATTACCGAGCCGCGCCCGTTAGGAAGCGGGCCAGCAACGCACGCATTCGAGTCAAGTGCCGATTTCGCAAGGTACGCTGTCCCGCTTCCTAACGGGCGCGGCTCGGTGAAATTAAGTGGAGAATATTCTTATGCGTTTCCTCGCATTGGCGACCGACTACGACGGCACCCTGGCGCACCACGGCGTCGTCGATCAGCCGACGCTCGACGCGCTGCATCGCCTCCGCGCCTCGGGCCGAAAGCTGCTGATGGTCACCGGTCGCGTGCTCCCCGAGTTGCGTCTCACCTACGCTAATCTCGAACTCTTTGACCGCATCGTCGTCGAGAACGGCGCCACGCTCTACGACCCGGCCACCGAGGAGGAGAAGGTTTTGGCGGAGCCGCCGTCGACGGCGTTCGTCGAACAGCTCAAAGCGCGCGGCGTCGGACCGATCTCGTGCGGTAAAGTCATCGTCGCCACCTGGGAGCCGCACCAGCAGGCCGTGCTGCAAACGATTCAGGACCTGGGGTTGGAACTGCAGGTCATTTTCAACAAGGGAGCGGTGATGATCCTCCCCTCCGGCGTCAACAAGGCGACCGGTCTGTCGGCGGCGCTCAAGGAATTGGGCATCTCGCGCGATCACTGCGTCGCGGTCGGCGATGCGGAGAACGATCACGCGTTTCTGGCGCATTGCGGCGCCTCGGCAGCGGTGGCCAACGCGCTGCCTTCGGTCAAGGAACGGGCCGACTTCTGGACGATGGGGGACCACGGCGCCGGCGTGGCCGAGCTGATCGACCGTCTGATCGCGGACGACCTGGCGAGCCTCAACGGACAGCTCGGCCGCAATCAAACGCCGCACGCTCCGGGCGAGTGACGGCCCACGACGAATAGTGATCTGCACGTGGGCGACCGTGAAACGTCGAATCTCCGAGCCGGAAGCGTAAGCGACGATTTTCGCAGGCTCGTCGCTTACGCTTCCGGCTCGGGCGGAAACCACGAACGTTTCATATTTTCGGGAGAGTACTTTCCATGGCGAAGCGATCCCCCCCGAACGAAGCGGTTCTTCACGGGCGACGATTGCCCATCGGCGCCGAGCTTTTGCACGCGGACGAGGCGCATTTCCGCGTCTGGGCGCCGGAGGCGACCAAGGTCGAGGTCGTCGTGGAGGGCGCCGCGACCGAGCTGGGCTTCGAGGACGCTGGTTACTTCTCCGGATCGGCCCCCGCACGCGCCGGCATGCGTTACAAGTTCCGCATCAACGGCACTGACCAATACCCCGATCCCGCGTCCCGTTTTCAGCCCGAAGGGCCGCACGGGCCCTCGCAGCTCGTCGATCCCGCCGCATTCTCCTGGACTGATCGCAATTGGGAAGGCGTCGCCGCCGAGGACGCCATCCTCTACGAGATGCATATCGGCACGTTCACGCCCGAAGGCACCTGGCAAGCCGCGGCCGAGCAGCTCGACGAACTCGCGTCGCTCGGCGTGACCCTCCTCGAGATCATGCCGGTCGCCGACTTTCCGGGACGGTTCGGTTGGGGCTACGATGGCGTCAACCTGTTCGCACCCACGCGCCTGTACGGTTCTCCCGACGACTTTCGCGCCTTCGTCGATCGCGCCCACGAAGTCAGATTGGGCGTTATCCTCGACGTCGTCTACAACCACTTCGGGCCCGACGGCAACTATCTCAAGTCGTTCGCGAAGGATTACTTCACGGACCGCTACAAGAACGAATGGGGCGAAGCGATCAACTTCGACGGGCCCAACTCGGAACCCGTGCGCGAATTCGTCATCGCCAACGCCGGGTACTGGATCGACGAGTATCACCTGGATGGCCTACGGCTCGACGCCACACAGCAGATTTTCGACAAGAGTGAAGACAACATCGTCCGCGCCCTGGGCCGGCGCGTGCGCGAGGCGGCGCGAGGCCGGGCCACGTACATCGTCGCCGAGAACGAACCGCAGCACTCGAAGCTCGTTCGGCCCGAAAGCGCCGGGGGCGACGGGCTTGATTCGCTCTGGAACGACGACTTCCATCATAGCGCGACGGTCGCGCTCACCGGCAAGAACCCGGCCTACTACACCGACTACCAGGGGACGCCTCAGGAGTTGCTCTCGGCGATGAAGTGGGGCTACCTGTTTCAGGGCCAACGGTATGCGTGGCAAAAGAAGCCGCGCGGCATGCCGAGTCTCGACCTGGCGCCGGCGAATTTCGTGACGTTCCTGCAGAATCACGATCAGGTCGCCAACTCGGGCCGAGGGTTGCCGATCGGCGCCCTCACGAGTCCGGGACGTCTGCGGGCGCTGACGGGTTTCATGCTGCTGGGCCCGGCGGCGCCGATGCTTTTTCAGGGGCAAGAATTCGGCAGTTCCCGGCCGTTCTTTTTTTTCGCGGACCACAATCCGGAACTCGCCAAGCTGGTGAAGGCGGGGCGCGGCGAGTTTCTCGCCCAGTTCCCCGATCTTGCGCTGGAGGCGATGCAGGCGCAGCTCCTGGATCCCGCCGATCCCCAGACGTTCGCCAAGAGCCGGCTCGACTTCAGCGAGCGCGAGCGGCATGCGGACATCTACGCGTTGCATCGCGACCTGCTGTCGCTACGACGCAGCGATCCCGTCTTCCGCCGGCCGCAGCCGCGCGGATTCGACGGCGCCGTCCTGTCGGATCAGGCTTTCGTCTTACGTTATTTTTCGGAGGCGGGGGATCGGCTGATCGTGGTCAATCTGGGCCGGGATCTGAACTTGGCGTCGATCGCCGATCCGCTGATGGCGCCCCCGGCCGGCAAACGCTGGAAGCTGCTCTGGTCCAGCGACGACTTCCGCTACGGCGGTTGCGGCACACCCGCGCCTGACCACGAAGCGGGCTGGTTCATCCCGGGCGAATGCACGATCGCGTTGGCGCCGTGATGTCGTTATGTGCGTACTCCGAACGCGACGAAAATGACGTTATCAAGTTTCGATCTCTGAGGGTTTCCATCTTCGCCCCGAATGGGGCGACGGAAGGTAGCCACGGGTGCAGCGCAGCGCAACCCGTGGTCGCTTTCCGGAAAGGGTCTCCTTCGCTCCTACGGAGCGATTCGATTGTCGCGTCGTTCCACGGGTTGCGCTACGCTCCACCCGTGGCTACAACCCTACGCCCCATCCGGGGCTAAAATGACGTTTTCAAGATCGGCTCACTGAGAGTTGATATCGGCGCTCCGATTTTCGCCCCGAATGGGGCGACGGAAGGTAGCCACGGGTGGAGCGCAGCGCAACCCGTGGTCGCTTTCCGGAAAGGGTCTCCTTCGCTCCTACGGAGTCGTTCCACGGGTTGTGCTACGCTCCACCCGTGGCTACAACCCTGAGCCCCCTCCGGGGCTAAATCGCCAGCGCCGCTCCCTATCCCCACAGGCCGCGCAGCCTCTCGGCCGCGGGGACTTCGAGCGGAAAACGTCGGCTAAACGCATGCTCGGAGATGCCGGCCAGGTTGCGCAGCTCCTGGTGGATGTGTTCCGGACGCATGCGGATGCCGCGCTGCCGATCGACGGCCAAGGTCTGCGGATCGATCGGCACGTGCAGCTGCCGTTCGTCGGTGGCGCCGATCACGCGGTTGCCCTTCACGCCCTTGCCCAGGAACATGATGGAACCGACCGACCAGTGGTCCTTGCCGTTGCCGTTGTTGTACGTCGGCGTGCGGCCCATCTCGCTCTGCACGATCACGACGAGCTGATCGCGAATCCCCAGCGTTTCCGCGCGACGCATCAGGTAACTGATCCCGGCCAGGAACTCCGGGATGAGTCGCATCTGATCCGGGTCGTTGTTGGCGTGGCTGTCGAACTGCCCGATCGTGAGATTGGCGCTGACGCAGACGCCTGCTTTGAAACTCGCCAGGGCGATCTCGGCCTGCTGGGAAAGCCGTTCGCGCGGGATCGTCGTCGGGATGTGGGGCGTGATACGCTCCAGCGTTCTCGAGTTGGCCTGGGCGGCGTAGAGCATGTTGTCGGCATGTTCCACGCGCGGCAAGCGCGGCCCGGCTCCACGCGCCTGGTTGCCTTCGAGCAACGTTTGCTCGATCCGGTCCAGGGCGAAGCGGTCGTGGTACGGCGAGCGCGCGTTCCCCTCGACGGCGTCGGCGTTGGCGAGCCGCTGCAGCGAAGGCAGGTACGGCACGCGCGACATCGCCACCAGATTGCCCGTTGCCGAGTAGTTGCCGAACGTCAGGAAGGCGAGGGGGCAGGTCGGTCCCTGGCAGGCGGCGACGAGGGCGGCGAAGGTCGGATAGGCGAGGCTGTCGAGCTTGCCGGTCGCCATGTAGCGGGCGCCGGGCGAGTGATTGTTGACGGAGTAATCGAGGCCGTTGACGACGAGGAGATCGCTCGCGAACTCGGCGTAGAAGTCCTCGTTGCTCATGCCGCCGGTCTTGTGGCGCGCGGTGGGGGCGAACTTGTGGGCGCCGCGGGTGAGGATGTCGCCTTCTTCGTACAGGCGATTGATGCCACCTTTGCCCTTGGGGTCCATGAGATACGTGGTGTCCCAACCGCCTGAGGCGTTGAAGACGACGTAGTAGGGGCCCGGGTAGGGTTCGGCACGCGTCTCGGCGCCGTCGGTGTGAAAAGGAACCGCAAGACCGAGGCCAGCCAGACCGCACGCTTTCAGGAAATCGCGTCGCATGAGACTCACTCGTAAAGGAATTCGGGTAGTCGAAAAAAGTCTTCGGATTCAAGAGCCGCTATTTTTCGCTGGGCGGGATCACACGCAGAGTGACGAACGTGTAGTAGACTTGCCACCCGGCGCTGGTCAATGGTGGAACCGGCTGGCCCATCTCTTTCGCAGCCTCGGCGAGGGCCGGCGGAGAACCGATCATCTGCATGGTCTCGTAGCCTTTCAGAACGTAGCGTTCGCCATTTTTCCAAGGGAGCTCCAGTTTCGACTCCACAGCGAGATACCGCGTCTCATTCAGCTTCTTGCCGTTGATTACGTCTACTTCAAAGTTGTAATACTTCGATTGCCTGGGAGTCCCTTCAACGGTGATGTAGGTTCCGATGGGGAGGCCGGCTATTCCAAGCGGCACCTGAGCGTTGAGGATCGGCGCCGACAGGCAGAGGTACAGCGATACCGAAATCATCGATCGCATAAGCGTCTCCTTGGTTCATCTGGAAACTACTCGTAGAGGAATTCGGGACGTCGGAGCAGGTAGGTGACCACGCCGCGCCACGCGCGAACGGTGTAATGCGGGTCGGCCGGGGCGTCGGCGACGCCGGTTCGGCACACGTAGATGTCGCGCGGCTCGAGCCCCTTCTGCAACTTCGCATCGGCGAGGATTCCCGCGAATAACTTGAAGGTGCGCGACACGTCGTCCGGATCGACGCGACCCAGGATGCGTTCGTGCAAGTGCGCAATCGCCTTGCGGATGACGGCGTCGGCTTCCGGCGACCCGGGCACGACGTTGGGCTCGATGCCGGGGAACAGCAGTCGTTCGCTCGGCTTGCGGGCGAAATCGCGCAACGTGTGTTTGCAGGCGACGTCGTTGGCCAGGATGCGCTGGATCGCCCCCATGGCGCCGCTCGGGTCGGGCGCGCGTTCGGTCACTTCCTTGGAATCGATGCCGCCGTAGAGAATCGCGAGTTGGTCCGACATTCGGCCCCAGTACTGGCCGAAGATCGCTTTCACTTTCCGTTCGACCTGCTCCGGCGCGAGCAGGCGGACGATGCCGACGTCGTCGAGTTCGGCTTTGCGGCGCGGATTGTCCAGGGCCGCGGTCAGGCCGTCGGCGCGATAAAAGTCGGTGTCGATCCAGTCCTTGAAGACGGTCTTGAGATTGAAGCCGGTCTTGGCAAATTTAGTCGCGATCGTCTCAATCTGCTGGCGCTTTTCGAGATAGCCGCGCCGCTTGGCGGCGTAGAGCGGATCTTCGAGATCCTTGGGGACGGCGAGCGCCTTGCGCCCGGTGAGAATGTAGTAGGCGTGCTCGACCATGGCGACGGCGAAACGCGGATCCTTGGCCGTTCGTTCGCCCAACCACTGCAGCGCGCGCCAGCGCTGGTCCGCCGGCATCTTTTCGCCTTCGAACCCGGCCTCGAACATGTCCTTATACCAGCCCCCCTTGCGACGCTTGTAGACGCCTTCGAAGTCGTAATAATCTTGAAACAGGCTGGCGACGGGATCGAGGGTCTTGTGGCAAACGACGCACTCGGAGGCTTGCATGGTCGGGATTTCGTATTTCGCAGTCACCGCCGCCGCATCGGAAACGCGTGCGGCAAGCTCCAGGGCGTCGACGCCGAGGAACTGCAGGTAATACATGCGGGCGCGGAGTCGATTGCGATTCGTCTCGGTTGTGGGATAACGCCTGAGATACTGAAAAGTGCTGACGATGCCCGCGTGCGGATAGAAGCCGGTCGCCGACTCCTGATCGCCCGCCTTGCTTCGGCCTTTGAGGGCGCCGAGCTTCACCGGAATGTATTCGAACGGATCGTCGGGGTTTTGGAACTTCGCTTTGACGTCGTCGTAGATGCCGTACCCGCGGGCCGTAAACGGCGTGACCATGATATAGTCGGCGGTCACGATCTCCGTGAAGGGGCGATCGTTGCGGACGATGTGCTCGACGAGTTTCATCGGTTCGCCGAGCATCGCCTTGCGGTAGTCGGCGGCGAGTTTGTAGCCCGCCTTGGTTCGCTCGGCCTTGTCCGCGATGTGGCTGAGGTCGTACTGCTGGTACCAGTTTCGATTTTTGAAATGATCGTAGGAGAACGCAGTCTCGGGATTGCCGTCGTAGCCGACCGTGAGAAAGACGTCGTTAAATCCTTCGCGCAGCCGATCGTAAAACGCGTCCTCGGTCATAATCGCATCGACGAGCGTCGGCAGCGCTTTCATGCCGCGCTCGAGGACGGCCGACTGTTCCGCGGCGCTGGGCAATCGGCCCGCGAGCGAAAGCGTGACCCGACGCAGCACGCGCGGGGCGTCGAGCATGGTCACGCCCTGGAAGAACGGCGGCAGATCCTTATCATCGGGAATCGTCGGCTTCACGGCGGGAGCGTTCAGTCGGCGGACGAACTCGGCGAGGATGCGGTACCCGGTCGAATCGGGCTTGAGAATATCGTCGCCGCCGTGAGCGAGTCCGCCGACGACTTTGACGAGCAGACGCGACTCGCCCTTTTTCTCGATGCGGGCCATTCGGCAAAAGGCGTCGCGGTTGTGACGCATCACTTCATCGACCGCGTGTCCCTGAACTTTGCGCGGATCCTTGAGGACGAAGCGACTCTCCTCGGCATCGCCGCCCGGCTTGTGGCAATTGACGCACAGGACGCTGCCGACCTTGGCCCAGACTTCCTTGATGAAATAATCGTCGACGTCCCGACCGCACGGCGCCTTGTCTTGGCCGTGCGTCAGGGCGGGGAGTAAAATCAAGCAGGCGACACAGGTAGGCAGGAAGCGTGACGACATCCGAAGACCTCCGCGCGGCCTCGACCCGAGCGCCGCGACAGACGTATCCTAGCAGACGCAAATCGCGCCGACCATGGCGCACCCGCGTTCGCTTTTCGAGGCGGAGCGCAACCAGTAAGATTCGAATAGGAGATGCCATCATGATCCTGAAGCTGGAAAAAGAGGTCATTCCGCTGTGCCCCTACTCGGCCGGCCTACGCATGACGGCCGCCGAGTTCGACAAGGCGGATTTCGAAGACGGTTGGCGTTACGAACTCATTCGGGGGATTCTCGTCGTGTCGCCCATCCCGCTCGAAAACGAACGTGATCCCAATGAAGAACTGGGACGCCTGCTACGGAATTACCAAGAAGACCATCCCGACGGTAAGGCGCTGGACAAGACCTTGTTCGAACACACCATCGTCACGGGCGAAAATCGGCGCCGGGCCGATCGTGTGATTTGGGCCGGTCTCGGTCGTCGGCCCAACCGCGACGATGTGCCGACGATCATCGTCGAGTTCGTTTCGCTGGGCAAGCGGAATTGGCTCCGCGACTACGTCGAGAAGAAAGACGAGTACCTCGCTTTGGGCGTGCGCGAATACTGGGTGTTCAGCCGATTTGAGCGCGACCTGACGGTGTTCTCGCGCCCGGGCAAACGGGAGCGCAAGCGTCTGATCAAAGAGAAAGAAACGTTCGCGACGCCGATTCTGCCGGGATTCGAGTTGCCGCTGCGCAAGTTGCTTTCGCTGGCGGACGAGTGGGAGAAATAGATCCAGAAGCCCGCAAATTGCCCGGTTGAACTATTTTCTCGAAAAAAGGGCGAACGAGGTAAAGTCGGTGGTCTGGAACGACGATGTAATGGGTGTGCAAACGGGAGATATGGGCGAATAAAGCAGAATGCGAAAGCCCGTCTCTCATCCCCCGCCGACTTACTCAAATTCCTCGAGGAGCCACCCATGAAGTATGCCAACCCCGTCTTTTTCGCCGCCCTACTTGTCTGCTCATTGGGCGTGTGGGGGTGTTCCCAACAAAAAAATAGCGCCGCCGTCTCCAAGAACCGCGAAATCGAAGAACGCATGGTGAAGCTCGAAGCCGACCATCAAGAACAAATCGCCAACAATCGCAAGTACCAACGCAAAGTGCAGCAACTCGAAGTCGAATGCACCGACCTCAAACTCCAGCGCGACGAACTACGAGGCGTCGTCAAAGAACGCGACGCCGTCAGATCCGACCTCGTCGTGCGCACCGGCGAACGCGACCAGGCCCGTCAGCAACTCGCGCAATTCAAGAACGACCTGCAATCGATGGTCGGCCGAGTCGAAACGGCCCTCAATGAAATGAACGGCGCCGACGCCCAGGCCCAGGGCGCCACCCCCGCGATCCCGACCTCGCGCACCCAACCTTGATGGACGCATCGGACCCCTGGCAACACCCCGATGAACGCCAAAGCCCGCGACGGAACGCGGGCTCTTCTTGCGTTACCACCTTTCTCATTCGCTCAAAAAAATCCGAAATTCGCGCCCCCCGCCGTTGACACGCCCTGAATGATTGTGATAATGTACATATAAACACATCACGTTCCATTCAGGAGATCGCCCCATGACCTGTATGCAAGCCGTGTTCGCAGGCGCTTTCACTGTCGAGGAAGTCCAGGCCCTGGCCCGCGTCCTGTACGCCAAGGCGCTGGAAGGCAACCTCACCGCCGCCAAGATGATCCTGCCGTACATCCTCGGCAAGCCCAGCACGGCGCCCAAGACGCCGGAGCCGGAGGAGTCGCCGACCGCGGAACCGACGCCGCAACCCGTCGCGACAGCGCCGCTGCCGACCGCGAAGCGTAGCGACGTTCCGCCCATCGATCGGCCCGCGGCCCCCATCGTGGGGGCGAGCTTGCCACCTGGCGCGGCTGCCGATAGCAAGCTTGCAAACTCGCCGCCACGGGTTCTGGAAGCGAGCGAACCGCGAAATCCCACGAGGCTGCTTGACCGCCGAGCGGGTGCGGATTCTAATGAACGGATACAGTAAATAGAACGCCGGCAGGCCGTAATATGCTGACCGGCGCAGGAATGATGCGGGGCCAGTCAGGCGAATCACCATGAGTAACATTGTCATTGATTCCGTTATCGGTCCGGATGGCACCCTGCATCTGGAGGTACCAACTGGCATTGAGAACGCGAATCAATCGGTGCGTGTGGTGATTGAATCGGCCCGCAAGCCAATGACCCAAGCGGAGTGGATCGCCTTCGTGCGCTCGATGGCGGGTAGCGTCTCCGATCCAACGTTTGAGCGGCCTCCGCAATTGCCCCTGGAATCGCGGGAGCCGCTGTCGTGACCTATCTCGACTGCGAACCCGAGCACGAACAGCTTCATCATGGCGATGCTGGAGCGGTCGTGCATGTATACAAGAACGGCGTCGCCTACGAGGTCGAGGTTGTGGACGGCGGCGGCGCAACGATCGCACTTTGACCACCGAAACAAAGGCGTTCGTCTAGCCGGACAGCGCCACTTTTTCCCGCGGACAACGATGGCGGTTGTGATTTTTCGGCCTGTAAGGCCGTCTCATATAGCCCAGGCCGGAGGCCTGGGTAGGTTTGTGTCTGTAGTCGGCCCTGTAGGGGCCGCTCAACTGCACGCGGATGTCGAGCGGCCCCATCAGGGCCGTACTAGGATTAATTCTTACCCAGGCCTCCGGCCTGGGCTATACGAGACGGCCTTACAGGCCGAATTCAAGTACGCCCCCATTAGAATCGCGCGACTTGCTCAGTCTGAAATCACCCCTACCCAGTGTGAAAAGCGGCGCTGTCCAACTAGAACTGCTCACGTTTCCACTGCATGGCGAGCCGGTTCGCGTCTGCGCCCGGAGTATCGAGAACTTGCAATCTACCTGTACTCCGGGCGCTGACGCGAACCGGCTCGCCGTGGCCGAGGTGCAATACAAACGCTAACTGCTCTAATCCTGCTCCGCGAAGTGCCGCATGCGCGGCAAGCTGCATGAGCTGAACGAATACATTCGCCTCAAAGTACGATCGGACATGAGATCAGACAAAATCTCAACGATTCGGCAAGTCCCGTGAAGACGGGGAGGCTGGAAGTGCTTACAAAATAAGGGCTTGCGACATCGTCGCAAGCCCTTCGAAGTGGAGCGGAAGGGGATCGAACCCTCAACCTCAGCATTGCGAACGCTGCGCTCTCCCAATTGAGCTACCGCCCCAGAAGCCTGAATTTTACTGCCCGTTGACAAATCGTCAACCGAGGCGCGAATCAAGAGTCCGACTTTGACGCTCGTGCCGAAAATGGCGCACGCGCCGACGCTCGGTTTGGTAAAATGGGAGAGTTCTTCTAGGAAATCGGCCCGTTCCGCTTTAGAATCGGAGGGGACTGCTTCCAACTCCCATGAGACCGGGAATAATGGCCCAACCGCTCCATTGTCAATGCGGACACGAATGGTCCGCCGACCTCGACGTCGGCACGGCCGTTTGCTGTCCCCGATGCGGCGCCAATCAGGATCCCAGCGCTCTCACCGCCGCGCACTCAGTACCCGTGCCTTTGGGCCCCACCGAACGTCTGCAGGCCTCGACGATCTCTCCGGAACAAACGGTCGGCTTCACGCTCCCGACTGCCGTTGTCGAACCGCCGCCGAACGACGCCACCTTGCCGCTGGAATCTTCGGGGTCGCTTCCCAAAATTCTGCACGGTCCGCGTCAGAACGGCGATCGTCCGAAAATCCCCGGCACGAATATTCCCCTAATTCTGCCCGGCTACGATATTCTCGAGGTCATCGGACGCGGCGGCATGGGCGTCGTCTACAAGGCCAAACAGCTCGGCCTCAACCGCTTCGCCGCCGTCAAGATGATCCTCGCCTCGCTCCAGGATCTCAGCGAAGAACGCTATCGCTTTCAGACCGAAGCCGAGGCCGTCGCCAAGCTCGTGCATCCCAACATCGTGCAGATCTACGAGGTCGGCGATAACCAGGGCAGCCCCTTCCTCACCCTCGAGTACATCGAAGGGGGGACGCTCGGCGCCAAGTTGCAGACCAACCCGCTCCCCGCCAGGCAAGCCGCTGAACTCGTCGAACCCCTCGCGCGGGCCATGCACTACGCCCACGAGCGAGGCATCCTGCACCGCGACATCAAGCCGACCAACATCTTGCTCACGCTCACAGGCACCCCCAAGATTACCGATTTCGGTCTCGCCAAGCAGATCGGCGAAGGATCGCAAGACCACACCGGCACCGGCTCCATCCTCGGCACTCCCAGCTACATGGCCCCTGAACAGGCCGAGGGGAAAATCCGCGAGCTCGGCCCCGGCGTCGACATTTACGCTTTAGGCGCTTTGCTGTATCACGCCCTCACCGGTCGGCCGCCGTTCGTCGGCGAAACCGTCCTGGACACCATTCAGCAAGTCAAGAACGACGATCCGGTCCCGCCTCGACGTCTGCAGCCCAAGGTGCCGTGCGATCTGGAAACCATTTGCCTCAAGTCGTTGCAGAAGGATCCGCGCAAACGCTACCTCTCGGCTCAGGCTCTCGCCGACGATCTCAAGGCGTTCCTGGACAATCAGCCGATCAAGGCGCGCCCGGTCGGCCTCAGTGAACGCGCCGTCAAATGGATGAAGCGTTCGCCTGGGGTGGCGGCGTTGCTCGCGATCCTCGCGGTCGTCGTCGTCGGCGGTTTCTTCGGCATGATGAGTCTTTGGCTGCTCGCCGACGCCAAACGCGCTCAAGCGGAGATTGCCGAGAAGAAAGCTGGCGACGAAAGTCAGCGCGCCCGGACGGCCGAGGCGCTCACCCAGAAGGAACTGGATTTTTCCGAACGCAGCCTCTATGCCGCCCAGATGAACCTCGCTCAGGACGCCTTGACCGAAGGAAAGATCACCCGGCTCCGCGACCTGCTCGAAAAACCCAATGAGAAGCTGATCGGCTTCGAGTTCAACCTCCTCAAGAAGTTGACCCAGTCGGATCAACTCGTTCTCAAGGGACACACGAAGTTAATCGTCGCCGTCGCCTTTCGGCCCCCCGCCGGCAGGCAGTTCGCGACGGGAAGCGAGGACGGCTCGGTGGTGCTTTGGGATCCGAGTCAGAAGGGCGGCAAACGCTTTCAGCGACTCGACCACCATCAGGGCCCCGTGCGCAGCCTGCGCTTTAGCGGCGACGGGCAGTTCCTGGCTTCCGCGAGTGAGGACGGCACCGTCAAGCTGTGGGATCTCGACAAGGGGACGAAGCTCTTTTCGTTCAAAGCCCACGAGCGCCGCATCAACGCCGTCGCCTTTCATCCCGAAGCGTTGTCGCTTGCCACCGGTAGCGACGATGCGTCGGTCAAGGTCTGGAAGATCGAGACCGGCACGCTCGAAGCCACGCTCGCCGGCCATACGTATCCCGTCGCCGACCTCGCCTACAGTCCCGACGGCTTGCGTTTGGCGTCGGCCAGCTTCGACAAAACCGTCCGTTTCTGGGATATTGCCGAGAAGACGCAGTCGGGGTTGCCGTGCCTGCACAGCCACTGGGTCACCGCGCTGGCGTACAGCCCGGACGGCAACACGCTCGCCTCTTCAAGCTGGGACAATCAGCTCACGCTCTGGAACCCGTTCACCAGCGAGATACAGTTTCAGCTCGACGGCCTCAAAAGCCCGGCCCGCTCGCTGGCGTACAACCCGAGCGGCAAACTGCTGGCGGCGTCGTGCAACGACCAGAGCATCGTCGTATGGGATTTGCCGCAAAAGAAACTCTTCAAGACGCTCCCCGGCGAAGCGGGGAAGGTGCGCACGGTGGCCTTCAGCGCGGCCGGGGATCTGCTGGCGACGGTGACGTTCGATTTGAATCAGGCGGAGTACAAGGCGTTCCCGGCGCCGTCGAGTTTGCTGGGCGTGTCGTTCGGCGGCACTCGCGACGAATTCGCCGCCGCCGGCGCGGACGGTTCGCTATACGCCTGGAACTTGAAGAAAAGCGACGTGCCGACGCCATACGCGGTCGGGCAAGGCGCGCTGCACAGCGTGGCCTATGCGCCGGGTTGGGGCTGGACGACGGGTTCCGAAGCAGGCAAGATCGAGTTCCGCCGCGAGCCATCGATCAACGGCAGCGGGTACATGCTGACCCCGCCGGCACACAAGCGCTGGATCCGGGCGGTGGTTTGGTCAGGGGGTATGCTTGCGAGCGCCAGTGACGACCGGACGATTCAAGTTTTGGCGAGTCCGACATCCTGGCTTCGGCTCGAAGGGCATCCCGACGCGATCCGCGCGCTGGCGTTAAGCGGCGAGGGCTCGCGGCTGGTTTCCGGCGGAGTCGACGGAGCGTTGTTTTTCTGGAATCCGCGGGAAGGAAAGTTGCTCGCCTCGTGGACGACTCTGGCGAAGGGCGCGATCCACGCGCTGGCGTATCATCCGAAGGAATCTCGGATCGCCTTTGCAGGCAATGAGCGAACCATTACGCTCTTCGATCCGGACGCGGGTAGGGCCGAGCGCGTCCTTCGAGGCCACACGCATCCGATCCACGCCCTGGCGTTTTCCCCCGACGGCAAGCGACTGGCTTCCGGGAGCGAAGACGGCACCGTCAAAATCTGGGACGTGGCCACCGGGCAAGAAATGCTCACGCTCAAGGGCCATAAACTGGGCGTCACCGGCGTCGCGTTCAGTGCCGACGGCAATCGCCTCATTTCCAGTAGCTGGGATCAGAGCGTGCTGCTCTGGGACGCGGAGTGAACCTAACTGTGCATCCGCACGACCTCCGCCCCCTCGGCGAGGATGCGTGCCTCTTCGTACGCCAATTCTTCCAGACGCGCCCGGACCTTCTCCTCCGGCCAAAAATCCTTGGCGAGCTTCACGTATGCGCTGTGGTGCCGAGCTTCCGATTCGAAGAGGCTGCCGAAGAATGTCGACAACTCCGGGTCGCCCAGGCAATCGCGCAACAATCCGAAGCGTTCGCACGAGCGCGCCTCGATGAGGGCCGCGATCAAGAGCCGATCGACGGCGCGCTGCGGTTCGAGCTTGCACGCCAGCGCCTGGAGTTTCGCGCCATAGGGGCTGGGGGGGATTCGGCGAAAGCGAATATTGCGGCGCCGGAGGATGTCCAGGACGAGATGAAAGTGCGCGAGTTCTTCGTGGACGATCTCGGTCATGGCCCGGCACAGATCGACGTTCTCGACGTAGGCGAAGAGGAGATTCATGGCGACGCCGGCGGCCTTTTTTTCGCAGTGGGCGTGATCGATCAGGAGCTCGTCGAGGTGCTCGCGAACGCGCGGGATCCATTCAGGCGAGGTGGCGGATTGGAGATTGAGCATCTCAGCCCGCGCCGCCGACGCCGCTCATTTCGCGTTCGCCGACGTTGGCGGCGGAGCGAATGAACTCGCGATTGAGCTGAGCGATAAACTTGACGGAAATCTCCTTGGGGCATGCGGCCTCGCATTCGTTCTGGTTCGTGCAGTGGCCGAAGCCTTCCTTGTCGTGCTGAAGGACCATGTTGCGAACGCGTGTGGCGCGTTCGGCGTGACCCTGGGGCAGCGTGGCGAGATGGCCGACCTTGGCGCCGACAAAGAGCATGGCGGAGGCGTTCTTGCAGGCGGCGACGCAGGCGCCGCAGCCGATGCATGCGGCCGCGTCCATCGCCGTCTCCTGGCGTTCCTTGGAGATGGGGAGCGTGTTGCCGTCGGGGGTGCCGCCGGTGTTGACGGAGACGAAGCCGCCCGAGGCGATGATACGATCGAGGGCGCTGCGATCGGTGACGAGGTCGCGGAGGACGGGGAACGCCTTGGCGCGCCACGGCTCAATGTAAACCTCTTCGCCATCCTTGAACTTACGCATGTGCAGCTGGCAAACGGTGGTGGCGCGCTCGGGCCCGTGAGCCATGCCGTTGACGACGAGCGAACAGGTGCCGCAGATGCCTTCCCGGCAATCGTGATCGAAGGCGATCGGTTCTTTGCCCTGCTTGATGAGGTCTTCATTGACCTCGTCGAGCATTTCGAGGAATGACATATCGGGACTGACGTTGTGAGCCGGGTACGTCTCCATGGCGCCAGGGGTTTTGCGGTCTTTTTGACGCCAGACGTGCAGAGTCAGATTCATGTCGGTTTCTCGTCTTCGGGCGGGGTTCGCTTACGGTGCGGGCACGGGAGGAAACGTTTAGCCGCCGACTCCTGTCGGCGCGAATAGGTGCTGATGGGGGTCATGTTCGCCGTCGGCCCACGTCCGCGCCGACCGGAGTCGGCGGCTAAACATTAATCACCCACTCTCCTAGTTTAGGATTTCGCGGATGGGGTTTCCAATGTCGATGTCCAGACGTTTGCGTCCGGGGACTTCGAGGCGGCGCGGATCGAGGCCGAGCTGGTGGAGCACGGTGGCGTGCAGGTCGGTGATGTAGTGGGGCTTGGTCGCGATGCTGAAGCCGAGGGGGTCGGTGGCGCCGTGGACGACGCCGCCTTTGACGCCGCCGCCGGCCATCCAGCAGGAGAAGGCGTCCCACCAGTGATCTCGGCCGTTGGTTCCGGTGGGGGAGCGACCGAACTCGGTGCCCCAGACGACGAGGGTATCGTCGAGCATGCCGCGTTGTTTGAGGTCCTTGACGAGGGCGGCGATGGGGCGATCGCAGGCGGCGACGTTGGGCCCGTGGTTGTCCTTGATGCTGTTGTGCGCGTCCCAGCCGAGCGAGGGATAGACCTGCACGAAACGCACGCCGCGCTCGACGAGGCGTCGGGCGGCAAGACACAGATTGCCGGTGTCGCGGGTGCGGGGTTCGTCGATGCCGTAGAGCCGACGGGTGGCGTCGGTTTCGCTGGACATGTTCATGACTTCGGGGACGGCGGTCTGCATGGCGAAGGCCATCTCGTAGGAGCTGATGCGGGCGCGCAAGGTCGGGTCGTCGGGATAATCGACGCCCGCCAGGCGGTTGAGCCGGCCCAAAAGACCGAGTTCCAGATCCTGTTCGTTCGCCAGGCGCGGGCTGGGGGGATTGAGGAAGGGGAGATTGCGGCCCTGCTGAAACGCCAGGCGGACGGCGGCGTGCTCGGGTCCGAGATAGCCCGCGCCGTTGGCGCCGTCGCCGCCGCAACATTCGGAAATGCCTCCGCCCAGGACGACGAATTCGGGGAGATTCCGGTTGAGCGTCCCCAGGCCGTACTTGATCCAGGCGCCGATCGACGGATGGACGGCGCCCTCGCGCGAATGCCTGCCCGTGTGAAACGTGAGCTGGGCGCCGTGATCGATGTCGTCGACCCAGAGCGAGCGGATGACGGCGATGTCGTCCGCGATCGACCCGACGTGAGGCCACCATTCCGCGACTTCGAGACCCGATTGGCCGAATCGTTTGACGGCGACCTGCTGCGAGCCGACGTTCTTGGTGTGATACTTGGCGGGGATGACGCCCTGATGCGGCGTCTGGTTGACGCGCCGGCCGGTGAACTTGTTGAGTTCGGGCTTGGGGTCGAACGATTCCAGATGGCTGACGCCGCCCGGCAAGAAGATCCAGATGACCGACCTCGCCTTGGGCGGGAAGTGAGGCCTGCCGTCGGGCGGGAGATTGTCCGCGCGGACGACGCCGTCCTTGTAAAGCAGCGCGCCGAGAGCCAGGCCGGTGAAGCCCATGCCGGCGTCGGCGAGGAAGGATCGTCGGGAGGCGTGTCGCGGCACGGTCGTATCCTCAAAAATGTCGGGCAAAAATAAGGCCTGCAAGCTTAGCCACAGAGAGCACAGAGTAATCGAGCTGACAAACGCGATGTTCTCGGATGCTTTTCCAATTCCTCTGAGTCCTCTGTGCTCTCTGTGGCTCGAATTTCTTTACGCCTTTACTTCTGCCCTGGCCCTAACGAATGGTCAGGAAATCGTGGTGGTTAAACAGAATGCGAACGAGGTTCTCACGGGCGCGCAGCTCGGGATCGGGCGAGGGCTGCTTTTCATCGACGACGGCCAGGGGCGTGCGCGGCGGGCCATAAAGTTGGGTCTGCTGCTTGAGAAACAGGGCGCATTCGGCGCGTTCCTCATCGCTGGGGGGTCGCGACAGGACGGCGGCGAATGCGACCTTCACGAACGCCTCCGGTTCCTTGCCGTGCTTGCCGGCCAGGGCACGCGCCAGGATCCGGGCGTGCTTGATCGTCAGATCGCTGTTGGCCAGCGCCAGGGCCTGCTGCGGCGCGATGCTCGTGGTCCGTTCGTAGCATTCCGTGGTGGAGGCGGCGTCGAACAGCTTGAGGAACTCCATCTGCTGATCTTGCGCGTGCCGAAAGTACAGGCTGCGGCGCGGCACGAACAGGCCGGAATTGTGATCGAGTTCGGGGCCGCCCATGGCGACGTCGAGCTTGCCGGCCGCGTGGAGCACCGAGTCGCGCACGACTTCCGCCTCCATGCGTCGCAAGGGGACGCGCCAGAAATAGACGTTGTCGCGGTCGATCTTGGCGCTCGCGGGATCGGGAGTCGACGCGAGTCGATAAGTGGCGCTGGAGACCATGAGTCGATGCATCGCCTTGAAGCTCCAGCCCCGTTCCATGAACTCCGCGGCCAGCCAGTCGAGCAGGGCCGGATGCGACGGAGCCCGGCCGTTGCGGCCGAACTCGAAGACGGTCGGCACGATGGCCTGGCCGAAATGGCGGAGCCAAAGATGGTTCATCGCCACCCGCGCCGCCAGGGGATTCTCCGCGTCGGCGATCCAGCGCGCGAGCGCGAGCCGGCGACCGCTGCTCGTGGGCGAATACGTCTTCACCGGCCGCTTCACGTATGCGACGCTCGGGTCCTTCTGGGCGACCGCCTCGGCCGCTGCGAGCATCTTGGCCTGGACGCCTTCCTGGCCGGCGTAGTACGCACGCTGGGCATCGGAACCCGCGTTGGCCTTAAGTTGCTGCGTGCTGAACAACCGCTTACGCGCCTCCATGACCGCTTGATGACGCTGCGTCCGCGTCGCCTCCATCGCGGCCGACTTCCATGCCTCGCTCCCGGATTTCCCCGCGGCTTCCAGCTGGCTCGCCCGGTGCGTCGCCGTCAACGCTGCCAGCCGCGCCTCGGCCAACTCCACGTCGATCCCGGCGCCCTCCAGCGCCGCCTTCTTCTTCGCCGCAGCGACCGTCTCCGCTTTCGTCCGCGCCTCCTTCATTTTGACGACGTCTCGCTCCGCGGCGGCGATCAACTCCAGGACCACGAAGTCCCGATTCTCCGGATCATACGCAGTCGTCGGCAACTTCACCGGCGTGATCTCCGGCAGCCTGCCTCCCAGCGCCGCGGGCGTCGCCGGCGGCAGCGATGCGCTCTTGTCGGGCGTCAGCGGATCTCCCCGTAAGTAAAAGTACGTCGGCGCCTTGAGGTCGCCGTCGAACGCGCGGGCCAGGCCGTTCTTGAGCAGATTGGGATCGCCCGGCACATGATCGATGCGAATCTGGTGCGGCTCGAAGAAGGCGCGGAGCTGGAAATATTCCTTGTGGCTGATGGCATCGAACATGTGATCGTGGCAGCGGGCGCAGCCGATGGTCACTCCCAGGAATCCCTGGAAGGAATGCTCGACCGTGTCTTGCAGCCATTTCTCGCGCGATAGTTTGTCGAAGCTGCGAACTAAATAACCGGTCGCACGCACCACGTCCGGATCGCCCGGCGCCAGTTCGTCGCCCGCCAACATCTCAACGATCATGCGGTCGTACGACTTGTCGGCGTTGAGGGATTCGACGATCCAGTCGCGCCAGCGCCACACGTGCGGTTGGCTGTTGCGGATTTCGCCGTTGTAGCCGTACCAGTCGCTGTAGCGCCAGATGTCCATCCAGTGCCTGCCCCAGCGTTCGCCGTAGCGCGGGCTGGCGAGGAGGTCGTCCACGAGTTTCGCGTACCACGCATCGGAGGGGTCGGCGAGCGCCGCCTCGAGTTCCTCGGGCGTGGGGGGCAGGCCGATCAAATCGAGATAAATCCGGCGCACGAGAATGGGCCGACCGGCTTCGGGATTGGGCTTGAGGCCGCGTGCTTCGTGTTCGGCGGCGATGAAGGCGTCGAGGGGATTGCGGATCCAGCCGGCGCTTTTGACCTTGGGGACGGCGGGTCGCTTCACCGCCTCGAAGGGCCGCCAGGGGTAGCCGGTGCGGAGCTTGAGGTGCGCCGCTTTACTCGCAACCGCGGCATCGATCTCCGTGGGCGTCGGCCGGTCGTCCGGCTCGCCGGGATAGCGCCCGGCCAGCAGTTCCACGAGATTGGTCGCGCCGTCGCCGTCGCTGTCTTCCTCGGCGACGGCATCGAGGCAGTTTGTCAGGTCGTTGGATTTCCCGGCCTTGCCGAGTTCTTTGCGAATCGCCTTGAGCCGGGCGCCGAACGCATTGTGCGGCTTCTCGTCCTCGTCGTCCCCGGGCAGATGGCAGGCCCGGCAATCGTTCAGTTTCTTGGCGACGAGGGGCCCCAGATAGTCGGCGAGCGCCTTCTTGTGCGCCGGCCGTCCCTGAAGTGAAGGGGGTGACAAGAGTGCGACCAACATCACGCCGAGTAAAGGGGCGCCGATTCGTCGATTGGGGAGGGATTTCACGACCGTCTCCTGGGCCAATTCACTCCTGGGAGTATAGCAGGGCCCGGTTTCGGCACAATCAAAAACTCGGGGAACCCCGGGAGCGAGGGGGGCGCCGACGGATTCCGGCACTCGTCCCGGTTGACAAGGCGAGCCAGGGTGCGTCCGCGCCTGGAGAAAAGCAGTTCATCCGGCTACTCCAGGCGCTGACGCGACCTGGCTCGCCGAAATCCGTGAGCGCACCGGGAAACGACGCGCAGCTGCGACGCGAGCCGTGCCCCGGCGCTGGTGCGTCCCAGCGTGACTTTGCGGGTTAGGCAAGGCGTGCGGGGGGCTCGCGATTTGTGAGCCGAACCTTTTTTGTCGATTGCGAAAATTTTGACGGAAGGATCATTGCGTTCTCAATATTCTTGTGTTTCAATAAGTGCATCCAAAAAGGTCGATGGAAATCGGCTCGCACGAGTTGATAGGAAACAGACGCGAAATCTCACTGCAATTCGCGAGGATCCTTGCTAAAGCTCGTACGTGTAACAGCGGTCCGTAGTCCATTTCCCCCGTCCGAATTGGCCTGGTCGAAATATCTCATGTGGAGGACCTTGCCATGGTGACTGATCTGGTTGTGGCGCTGGGCAAATCGAGCGTGCAGGGCCAAACGTTTATTGGCTGTAATCTGTACGGGGATCCCAACGCGCTCCCCGAACTCATTCGTTACGACG
Organism: Gemmatales bacterium; assembly: GCA_038217425.1. Lineage (GTDB taxonomy): Bacteria > Planctomycetota > Planctomycetia > Gemmatales > Gemmataceae > JAIEPT01. Next base: position 9,864 of record JBBQPM010000058.1, on the reverse strand, counting down.
AACAGGAACACGCGGCGGGCGAAGTGATCCCGCTGGGCGACCTTACCATTCCGCAGGTGAAGAACACTTTTCGCATCCAGGGCTGCCGTCAGCCGCACGATTGGGGGCTGCGCCTGGGCTGCAACGAACATCAAGTCGCCATCGGGGTGACGCACTGGCAGAGCAAGCTGCCGCCGGCCAGCGCCGGGTTGAACGGAACGGATTTGGTTCGCCTCACGCTCGAGCGGGGCGCCTCCGCCCGCAACGCCGTCGACGTTCTTACCGATCTCATCGAACGGCATGGCCACAAGGGGGACCACGTCTTCCTGATCGCCGACGGCCGGGAAGCGTTCGTATTGGAGGCGGCGGGGAAGTATTGGGCGCTGATCCAATGTCATCAGATGCGCGCGCTCGCCGACTGTGCCCTGATTCGGCAGGATTGGGAACGTCTCTCGCGCGGTCTGGCCGAGCATATCCTCGCCCAAAACTGGTGGCCCGACGACGGCAGCAAACTCGACTTCATCGGCAGCCTGGGGGATCCGGCTCTCGCCTCGCCGCTGGCGCTCAAGCGCTGGAGCCGGGCGACGCTCGCCCTCGCCGGGCAAGAAGGCGCGCTCGACGGCCTCGTCTTGCGGCAACTGCTGGCCGAGCACTGCGAGCAATTTCAGCAACTAAGCGGCGTCGCCCCGACGCTTTGCTCCAGCATCATCCTGGAACTGTCGGCCGACGCGGAGCACCCGCTGATGTTCTGGCACGCCAACCACGCCACCGGCGCGGGCATCTATTATCCCTTTACGCTCAACGCGCTGATTCCGGAACAATCCCACGGCCTGACCCAGCGCACGCTGGTGCGCGAAGTGCAAGAACACATGCAGGCGCAATTCGACCACGAGACGGAGCAATTCCTGACCCAGGTCCGAAGCATGACTTGCAAGATGCAGAAACGCGTCGCCGCCCAGGAATTTCATCAACGTCAATGGGAGCGTTGGGAACGCCTCACCTCCGGACGCAAAGAGGCGAGTCTCCCAAAACCGAAGCGGACGCGTGCGGACGAGATGCTGAGCTTCGTTTCGGAGTAAATCACGACTGCCATTCGTTTGGGGGCAATTGACAGCGTCACTTTCACATTCGGCAAGGCTGAGTTCAGATTGCGCAAGTTGTGCTGCTTTTAGATGGGCCGTTCTTGAATTCGGCCTGTAGGGCCGTCTCTTATAGCCCAGGCCGTGAGGCCTCGGTAAGATTTAGATCTTAGATCGGCCCTGAAGGGGCCGCGCGGGTAGAACCGTGACACCCGAGCGGCCCCTTCAGGGCCGACAACGAAACTCGAAGTACCCAGGCCTTACGGCCTGGGCTATAAGAGACGGCCCTACAGGCCGAAAAGAATCACGCTCGCTGTGATTGCCCGAAGAAAACGTCGCGCTGTCAAATTTTGTTCGTCAGTTTTTTCTCTGTGTCCACTGTGGCCAAGCTTACAGACTTTAATTCTGCCCACAGGTTTAGCGCTCGCAAAAAATCCCGCGAGCGCGACACGGGGTATTCGGGAGTGAGTGTCGCATGACCGAACACGGTTTCGTACGCGTCGCCGCCGCGGTACCCAGGCTCCGCGTCGCCGACGTCGCCTTCAACGCACAGCAAATCCTCAAACTTCTCGATCAGGCCCTGCCCCAAACCATCGACGTTCTTGTTTTCCCTGAACTTTGTCTCACCGGCTACACCTGCGGCGACCTCTTCCATCAACCGCGTCTCCAACAAGCCGCCCTGCTGCACCTCGAACAGATCGCCGAAGTCTCAACCCGTTTCGCCGGTCTGCTGATCCTCGGCTTGCCGCTGGTCGTCGACGGTCAGCTGGCGAACGTCGCGGCGGTGCTGCAGCAGGGGCGCGTGCGCGGCGTGATTCCCAAGACGTCGCTCGCCAATTATAAGGAATTCTACGAGGCGCGCTGGTTCGCCCCCGCAGACCAGCTGCGCGTCAACTCGGTCGCGCTACTGGGCGAACAGGCCCCGTTCGGCGCCGACCTGGTCTTCGACGCGGGCAAAAACGTCTGTGTCGGCGTCGAGATCTGCGAAGACCTGTGGACCCCGGTCCCGCCGTCCAGCCGACACGCCCTCGCCGGCGCCACCGTCCTGTGCAACCTCAGCGCCAGCAACGAAGTCATCGGCAAGGCCGAATATCGCCGGCAGCTCGTCGTCAACCAATCCGGCCGATGTCTCGCGGGCTACGTCTACGTCTCGTCCGGGCCCGATGAATCCTCCACCGACCTCGTGTTCGGCGGGCATTGCCTCATCGCCGAGAACGGCGTCCTGCTCGCCGAGACGCAGCGCTTTGCCCGCGACGCTCAACTCCTCGTGCACGATCTCGACGTCCAACGCCTCGCCCATGAACGGCAGATGACGACAAGCTTCGGCATCCAGCAAGGCAATCAAGATCCGGGCCGGCGCCTCGCGTTCGACGTCGTCGAAATGGCCAGTAACAAGCTCTTACGAAGAATCGATGCCCATCCTTTCGTGCCCCGTGGCGAACATCAACTCGCCGAGCGGTGCCGGGACATCTTTCACACCCAGGTCGCCGGCCTTGCCAAACGTCTGGACCACGTGCAGCCGCAAAAAGTGGTGCTCGGCGTCTCCGGCGGACTCGATTCCACGCTCGCGCTCCTGGTCGCCTGCAAGACCCTCGACCTGCTCGGCCTGCCCCGGGCGCGGATGCACGCCCTCACCATGCCGGGGTTCGGCACGACGAACCGCACGCGCACCAACGCCGTCGATCTCATGCGGCACCTGGAAGTCACGAGCCGGGAGATCGACATCCGCCCGCTCTGCCTCGCCGAGATGCACGCCCTGGGACATCGACCGTTCGGCCTGGAACTGGGCGAACCGGACGAACTCACCGAGCGCCTGCGTCAGTTACCGCCCGAGAATCGGCACGATCTGGTCTTCGAGAACATCCAGGCGCGGATGCGGACGCAGCTCCTCATGAACTCCGGCTTCGTGATCGGCACCGGCGACCTTTCCGAACTCGCCCTTGGCTGGTGTACGTACCACGGCGACCACATCAGCATGTACAACCCGAACGTCAGCATCCCCAAGACGCTGGTCAAATTCCTGGTCCGCTGGGCGGCGCTGAACGAGTTTGCGGGACCGGCACAGAAGACGTTGCTGGACGTGGTCGACACGCAGATTTCGCCGGAATTGTTGCCGACGTCGCAGACGGGGGAAATCGTGCAGTCAACCGAGGCGGCGATCGGTCCGTACGAGCTGGTCGATTTCTTCTTGTTTCATTTCCTGCGCTACGCCGCTCCGCCTGCGAAGATCTTGTTCCTGGCCGAGCGCGCCAAGTTTGACGCGGAGTATTCGCGCGCGGAGCTTGCGCGTTGGTTGCGGGTGTTCATCCAGCGATTTTTCGCAAATCAGTTCAAGCGTTCGTGTCTGCCGGACGGGCCGAAAGTCGGGTCGATCAGCCTGTCGCCGCGGGGCGATTGGCGAATGCCGAGTGACGCATCGAGCCGGGAATGGCTCGACTTCTAAATTGCCCAGGCGAGCGGCGCGGCGTGAGCCCGCCGTGGAAGTCTGTAAGAGCGTTCGGAAGAAATGACGGAATACCGATAGGGAGACTCCGAATTAGGCGAGCGGCCGACGTGAGGCGGCCGGTACGTGTGCTTGAGCGGTTGCGATCAGATCTTCGAATGGGATGCTATACCGGCCGACTCACGTCGGCCGCTCGCCTTGGCCAATCGCCAAGCTTTGCAGCGATTGCGTTCATTTCTTCCGAACGCTATAAGCGCTTCGCGCTGCGCCGCTCGCCTCAACGGGAATTATTCGAAGACGCCTTCCATCACCGGCTGAATCGCTCGGCCCAGGTCGTCGTAGAACGCGTCGTGTAAGAGGAAGATCTGACCGGGCTTCAGGCCCAACGACGTCAAACGGCGCTGAAGTTGCGCGAAAGCGTGCGGTCCGAGGCGCCGCGCGATGAGCGCCCGCAGGTGTTCGGGGCACAACTCCATTTCCACGGGCCGACGAAAATGCAGCGGAAACGTCACGTAGCGCACCGCTCCCGCATAATGGCACACGGCGCAGCGACGCTTGTCGGTCCGCTCCAGCAGCGGTTCGCCTTCGCCGCGTATCATCTTTTCCAGGCAGTTGGGGCAGTACGTCTTGCCGGCGATGCGGTCCCAGTGACGGGTGACGTCGCCGCATCGGCAGCAAGGGATTTTCGGGAAGACGCTCTCGGCCGGCGCCAAACGCAAGCTTTCCATATCCATCTCGCAACGTGAGTATCGCCTGGAACTCCTCTAACATCGGAACCGCGTGGCCGAAACTCGCTGCCTTACTTGGGCTTCTTCGCACGGCTCGGCCCGCTTCCCAGACATATCGCACACGTTCGGACTTCTCCCGTCATCCTTCGCTTCCCATGCGACCGCTACAACTTTCGCGAGCGGCAAGACCCTTCGTCCCCTATAAAGAACCCCATTCCCAGAGAGAGACTCTCGTCATGGCCAAACCCGTGATCGGCATCGTCGGCGGCATCGGCTCCGGCAAAAGCCTCCTCGCCGGCGAACTCGCGGCGCGCGGCGGCTTCCTCATCGCCGGCGATCCGCTGGGCCATGAAGGACTGCGCCAGCCCGAGATCCGCGCGCGCGTCGTCAGCCGCTTCGGCACGGACGTTTTGAACGACGCCGGCGAGATCGATCGTCGCCGACTAGGTCGGCTCGTCTTCGCGGAAACTCAGGAACTCAAGGCCCTGGAACGGATCGTCTTCCCGTACATCGAAGCCCGAATCCGCGCGGAAATCGAGCGGGCCGAGACGTTACCGGAGGTTCGCTTCGTTATTCTGGATGCAGCGATTTTGCTCGAAGCCGGCTGGGCAAAGACGTGCGATCGCATTTTATTCGTGGAGACGCCGGAAGCGGATCGGTTGGCGTACGTGCGGGCCTCGCGCGGCTGGAGCGAAGCGGACTTGCGGGAGCGTGAGAAGGCGCAATGGCCTCTGGCGGAGAAACGCCGCCATGCCGACGCGACGATCTTGAACGCCGGCCCGCTCGAGGCGATTCGGCGTCAACTCGACGAGTTATTACGCAGTTGGAACCTGGCGAAGTGAGGCACGCCTGGCGCTTGGAAAATTACGCCCACATCGCCTGCGTCCGGTGCGCGGACAGTTCCTCGGCCAAGAACTCGACGCACTGCGAGCGTGCCACGCGGGTCACGGTGTAGGCCCGCTGGATCGGCCGGTCGGTCGAGCTTTCCAGTAGGATCACCCGCGGCTGCGCGAAATCTTCGAAGATTTCCGTCCACGTGGGCTCTGGCAGATCGACGTCGATCATCGCCACTTCCGGCCGCAGGTCGTGCACCAGGCGCATCACTTCGGGGCCGTTCGTGGCAAAGTGGACCTCCCAGCCCTGGCGTCGCAGCAGTCGGCCGCATTTGGAGGCGAGGGCCGAGTCTGTGTAACCCATTACCATGCAAGGTCGTTCATTTCGTTCCATAACTGCCGTCATTTCTCGTCGTCTCTTTTCTTGTCGGGGTATCGTTGATTCAAATGTACGAGGCTTAAATGAAGCCTCGGGTTCGGTTTGGTGAAGTTTGGTTGAAGAAGTCGGACTTTTTGCTTGCCCGCTTTCGGATCTCAAATTATAACATCGAGTCAACCCGTACGCTTTCAAATCTTCAACGAGGCAGCCGCGATCCATGGCCAAGAAATCCGCCCCCAAGACCAGTGCCGCGCAACTCAAATCCGTGCTGGACGCCGCCGGCGGCATCTTACGGCTGGCGCCGACCTGGGTGCCGAGGTCGTTCCTGATGCCGGGCAGACGGCTGAAACTGCACCCGGCGGACCTTTACGCCTACGGGGCCAATCGAGGCGGCATCGACGAACGCTGGTTCGCCTCCACCACCCCCGCCGCCAATGAGGGCGCCGACTGGGACGAAGGCCTTAGCTACGTCGTTCACAACGGCAAGAAAGCCTTCACGCTCAAGGACGCCATTGCCGCGGACGGCGAAGCCCTCATCGGCCCCGCCATCTGGAGCGAGTACAAACGCTGGCCCGTCTACAGCAAGTTCTTCGACAATCTGGGGCCGATCCCCCATCACATGCACCAAAGCGCCGAGCAGGCCGCACTCGTCGGCCAACAGGGTAAACCGGAATCGTATTATTTTCCACCCCAACTTAACCCCTCGGGCAATAACTTCCCCTACACCTTCTTCGGCCTCGAGCCCGGCACCACCAAGCAAGACATCCGCAAATGCCTGGAACGCTGGAACCAGGGCGACAACGGCATCCTCAACTATTCCAAGGCGTACCGACTGCAACCCGGCACCGGCTGGCTCGTGCCGCCCTGCGTCTTGCACGCCCCCGGTTCGCTCGTCACGTACGAACCGCAATGGGGCAGCGACGTCTTCGGCATGTATCAGTCAATGGTCGAGGGCCGATACGTGCCGTGGGAGCTGCTGGTCAAGGACGTCCCCAAGAAGTACCACCGCGATCTCGATTATCTCGTGGAACAGCTCGACTGGGAAGGAAACGTCAACCCGCGTTTCAAGGACGCCCATTATCTGGAACCGATTATCGCTCAAGGCGGCGAGGGCCAAGGATACGCGGACCGCTGGATCGTCTACGGCAAGGTCGGCGGCAAGGAACTCTTCTCGGCCAAGGAGTTGACGGTCGATCCGGGGACGAAGGTCACGGTAAAGGACAACGGCGCCTACGGCCTGATCGCGGTGCAGGGGAGCGGCACCGTCGGCGGCAAACCGTTACAAACGCCCGCGATGATCCGCTTCGGCGAGTTGACGCAGGACGAGTATTTCGTCAGTCACGGCGCCGCCCAGGGCGGGGTCGTGTACGACAACACAGGGGCCGAACCGCTCGTGATCCTGCGTTACTTCGGCCCCGGCGTGAACCCGAAGGCCCCCAAGATCGGCGATGCGCGGCAGGGATAACATTTTTTCGGCTGCGACTCAATATGCGGGCGGCATCCGCAGGCCAAATCCGTAGGAGCTTCAGCGCCGCTTGCAAGCGAACGAGATTCTGACGATAGCGTTTTCCAAGACGAATGCCCGCGCGGTATTCGCAGAGAACGGGAAGGCAGACGCCGAATCGATCGCCGGCGCGCAAGGCCGCGTCGATCTTCGCTTTGAGTCCCGCCTTGCGGTCGAGGTAGCCGGAGAGGTGATTGGTGTCGAGAAGGTATCGATTCAACGTTCAATCCCCGCGAGGGCTTTCATGGCGGCCAAGCTCGTGCGATCGAGTTCCGCGAGGGCGTTCGCGATTTCTTGTTCTTCGCCGGGTTCGTATTCCATAGGCCCCAAAGCGTCGAGCGCCGCGAGATGACTTTCGAGATCCTCGAGCGGAGGATCGCAATCTGCGGGCGTTATCGTCACCCATTGGCCTTCCCATTCGGAGGGAATCGGTTGGTTGAGTTCCACCACGCCGTGCTGAATCCGCGCCTGGATCATGGTCGGCTATCCTTTCTGCGAGTTACGATAGTTTCGATCTTACCACCGCAGACTCGATCTGCAAAGTGCCGATGCGTCGTGGTAGAATAAGACTTGTTATGATGGGCGTTGTGAAAAGGAGCGATTGCAAGTATGGAGATCCGCTTCTTTGAAGATCCTGAAACCGGTCAGCCTCACATTTACGGACACGGAGTTACCGAGCAGGAGGTGGAAGAAATTCTTCGAGGAGCTGGTGAAGATACGCGGGCCGAACGGGGATCGCGCCGGAAGATCGGTCAAACTCTGAATGGAAGGTATCTTCAAGTCATTTATGTTCCTGACGAGGATCCAGACAGTCTTTCGTCATCACTGCATACGAACCTGGCGGCAAAGCCAAAAAGGCGTTTCGTCGCCGACAACGGAGAAACCCAAGATGAAAAAGCAAAAATTCCCGCCTGGTTGGGACGAGAAGCGAGTTCAAGAAGTCATCGCTCATTACGAGAGCCAAACCGAGGACGAGGAGTTCGCCGAGATCGAAGCGGCGCGGCAGGGAGAAGACTTCACCTTAATGGCGATTCCGAAGGAACTAGTTCCCAAAGTTCGTGCGCTCCTCGCCAGTAGAAGCTCTTAAGATGTCCTGAGACTGGTTGAAAGACCGGGAAAGGGAACTCGCCATGCAATTCTCCACGATCCAAGAAGTCCAGGCCAAGTTGCCCGAGTTGCTTCGGCAGTTGAGCGAATCTCAGGCACTCACGATCGTGGACGATGGAAAGCCCGTCGGTCGCCTGCTGCCGCCGACGCCGAAAGGTCGCCCGATGCGCGGTCGCGGCAAAGGGAAACTGACGATCAACAGCGAAGACGATGAGATTCTCGAGGATTTCACGGAGTATAGGCCTTGAACGTTCTATTCGGCAGGGTGCTCGGCCCACGGCCATTGCCTCGTATCTAGGCAGCGCCACCTCGCCTTCACGATTTTCACTTTTTGCTTGACATTCGCTAACATCCGTGTGTCCAACACTTTGACTTCGATTTTCGCGATTTCTCGCCGCTTGGCACGCGGGTTGCATTCTTCCCTTTCGGTTCGTTGATTGTTCCTCTCTCACCCCGCCAACCCTCCCTCTCCGTACTGGCTCGTGTTCCGTTGGGCGATAAACGCCGAGCGTGGCGTTGTTCGTTGTTTCTGTTTCTCTTCAGAGAGGTTTTCTTCATGAAGCACGGTTATCTCATCGATATGGACGGCGTTCTATATCGCGGCTCCGAATTGATCGCGGGAGCCGAAGATTTCATCAACTCGCTTCGCAAGCGCCGAATCCCGTTTCGGCTCCTGACCAACAATAGCCAACGCACCCGCCGCGACGTCGTCGCCAAGGTCGCCCGGCTCGGCATCGAGGTTGAAGACGAAAATATCTTCACCAGTTCGATGGCGACGGCGCGGTTTCTCGCCCAGCAGAAACCGAACGGCACCGCGTTCGTCATCGGCGAAGGAGGATTGCTGACGGCCATGCACCAGAACGGCTACGCCATCGTTGACCACGATCCCGATTACGTCGTCGTGGGCGAAGGGCGGACGTTCAATCTCGAACTCGTCGAGCAGGCCGTTCGCATGATTCTGAAAGGGGCGAAGCTGATCGCCACCAATCTCGATCCGAACTGTCCGACGCAGAACGGTTTGCGTCCCGGTTGCGGAGCGATGGTGGCGATGCTCGAAACCGCCACGGGCATCAAGGCATTCAGCGTGGGCAAGCCAAGCCCCGTGATGATGCGGGCCGCACGGAAGGAGCTGGGCCTCACGACCGACGAGACCTGCATCATCGGCGACACCATGGAGACCGACATCCTGGGCGGCGTGCAACTCGGCTATCACACGGTGCTGGTGCTCAGCGGCGGCACCCGGCGCGAGGACTTGGCGAAGTTCGCATACACTCCTGAAGTGGTGGTGGAATCGCTGGGCGAGTTCTTCGAGATCGTCGAGAAAAACCAGGGTCTGCCGCCGTGGTTGACGCCCCCCGCGAAGGTGACGGCGCCGCGCGAGAAGACGCTGACGATGGCGCGGTAAAGCGCCACCGGAACGAATCGCTCGATTGACAGAGCCCGCCGCGTAAGCCAGGATTGAATTCCTTGCGTGCGCGGCGGGCTCTCATGCAATAATAGACGCGCGTAGGGTCTAAATCAGCGTGAGTGATAAAGCAGCATCGTAGTTGGACAGCGCCACTTTTCTGGCCTTGTCAACACAACGTCAAGGGCAAACCCAGGTTGTCTCTACCCCGAAGGGGTTGAATCTCAAAGCCTGGGGTTGCGTACTCGCAACCCCAGGGCACAGGAATCCGTGGAAACATACCCCGAAGGGGTTGCATCGAGGCGGCCATACGGATGCAACCCCTTCGGGGTAATCCTGTGTGACGCCTTTGTTCCCTGGGTTGCGAGTACGCAACCCAGGGCTTTGAGATCCAACCCCTTCGGGGT
>JBBQPM010000057.1:0-36662 GCA_038217425.1 Gemmatales bacterium | reverse complement strand
GATGGGCCGAGTCGAGCCCGCATCGTGGTTGAGGGCCTACGTCGCCCTCTGAAACTTCCACGCGGAACCCAGCCTCGGCTGCGTTCGTTGTACCCTTGAGCCGGCCGGCCCATCAACCCCGGGGACATAAGAAGTATCCATGCCCTGCACCTGACCGGGGCCGCCATACTGGTTTTTCATGACATGGCGCTTTCGGGCGGCCCCGGCAGGTGAAGGGTGTCGTTCGCGGGCTTTGGTGTTTCAGTGGCTGAATCTTTCCATGGCAGGATTTCGTTGTCAAAAAATGGTAAAACGTGCTTGACAGATTCGCGGAAAGGGACTCTAATTCTCCCTAGCAAAGGACGTAGCCAATACGCCAATCGAGCCGAGTATACCAACCGGGCGGTAATCGGCGGCGCCAATATACCAACCGGAGCGAAATGAGCCGCGCGCCGATTGGGCTACGCATCAGTTCGCTGGCTTGGCTATCCGAAGGTCGCATCAAATGCCCCCTCAACTTGATCGCATCCTGAGGAAGACGCAATCGCAGGGCCGAATACTGAACTCCCCAATTTCCGAACGCGCCCTCCAGGACTTTGAGGCGGCACATGGTATTCAGCTGCCCGACGGCTATCGAGAATTCCTGTTGCGAGCCGGCAACGGCGGCGACGGACCACCTGAATACGGTCTTGGCCCGCTTGGCCTGCCAGCCAGGGACATGCCGCCCGAACAAACTCGATGGTGGGTTGAACTCCGGAACGTTCAGAAACCGTTCCCATTCACCCGTTACTGGATTTGGGATGTTGGCCAGGAGACTGACGAGGGCACTGAGGAACAGGTCAACAATGGCAGCATCTACATTGGTAATGATGGATGTGGCGCTTACTGGCATTTGATCGTTACAGGGCCAGAGCGTGGGAATGTCTGGATGATTTCCGGCGAAGGCGTTCAACCGGCCTGTCCGAAACGAGATTTCCTAACTTGGTACGAAGACTGGCTCGATGGTAAGGATTCCTTCTATGCCTTTCCGCACTGAGGGAAAACGCCAGCGTACCAACGGATAAAGCTGACCGGGGCCGCCCTCCTGGTTTCGCGCGGCATGAAGGTCTTGCAGGCGGCCCGGCAGCTTATCCTTTCCGTTCGGCCACAGGAGACTCAGCGTGGAAGTGCCCGAGCCTTGGCGTGATTATCCAGGCGTGGACTACTTCTCGTCGGCACTCGCCAGGGACGGCCATTGGGATGAAGCAGGGCAACTCTGGCTGATCGAGCCGTGCGAACGAGTCGAAGAGGAACAAGTGTTGGGGTTCCTACAGGTCGGACGCCCTGGGGTGGACAGCATCGGATTTGGTTATCGAAAGGGTCAGCCAGGTTTCTGGGCGCTGCACCGAATGGAAGGTGATGAGTTCCAGTACCTCGCTCCGACTATTCAAGAATTTCTCGACGGGTGGTCCGCGGGGCGTATCACCGTCTAGTGCCCGGCTGAACCAGTCGCTGCACGCCGACGGCGGCCGCATTACGGTTTTGCGAATATTCTGTCCCATCAGCGGCTGCCGCGGGGGAGCTTGTTCGTTATGGCCTTGGTGTACGATGTCGATTCGTGACTACCTGATCGACCACCGGGGACTCGATTGGCCGTCGCTCTTCGCCGAGTGGACGTGGCTTGTCCCCAATGAGTTCACTGTTTGGATAATGAATCGCTTTGGCGACCTATTTCTCGTTTTCGACGATGGCTCTGTCCACATGCTGGACGTTGGCGGGGGTTGTCTCGTACGAGTGGCCAATAGCCGCGATGATTTTCAAACGAAGGTAGCCGAAGACGATAACGCAAACGATTGGTTCATGATCCCGCTGATCGATAGGCTTTTGGTCGCAGGCATGACTCTGAAGCAAGGCGAGTGCTACAGCTACAAGCAACCGCCGGTACTCGGCGGCGATTACACCGTTGAGAACACCTGCGTGCTACCAATCGCTGAGCACTATGGTGCGTACGGTTCGATCCACAACCAGATCAAGGACTTGCCCGACGGAACGCAGGTTGTGCTGAAAGTGAAGTGAGGCCAAAACAAACGGATCAAGCTGGCCGAGGCCGCCGAACTGGTTTCGCGCAGCATGGAAGTCTTGCAGGCGGCCCCGGCAGCTTATCCTTTCCGTTCGGCCACCAGCATTCGATCTTTGCCGCATCGAGGGACAGATGGCTACGTGGCAGTATGAACTCGCTGACCCGCCGACGGAACCGCGCGCCCGCGAACTGTGGCTGCAGCATGCTGCCGGCTTCATTATCTTCGAAGATGTTCGACGCATTGCGATGGAACAGATCGACCCCGCACTCCCGGACGAAGCGCGTGCCGCCGTCCAGAAGGGAATCGACGATACAGTGGGCGGTTTGATGCAAGTAATCGACGGCGTAGCTGGCGGTCTCCGGAACCCTCGCCACATCGTGTATATCGACTTCATCGTCCGCCTTGCGTCGCGCGGCGAATCTGCAAAGAGCGCTGTGTTGTCAGAGGTCGATCTGCGAAATGGCGATGGAATGTGCATGGGGTACCACCGCTGGCTGGAAGATGATTTCGGCAAGCATCCAGTCGCAGCGCCGAAGTCGGGCAGCGAGTCGTAGGCTTAACCGCCTTATGGCCAGGGCTTCCAAGGTGGTCAAAGGTTCGTGAGCCACGAAAATCCAGTGTTTTTTGATCCCAAAGGATGGAGCGACAGCTGGCAACGAATTTCCTGACGCCTGTTCACTAATGAAACGTCAAAAACACTGGGAAAACGGTCGTTTTTCCACCTTGGAAGCCCTGCCGCCTTATGGCCCAAAAGATTGATGGACGTTCCTTCGACGCAAACCGAATTCTGACTTTCCTCACGTCACAATCGGATCACCCGCTCCGAACGGTTTGCTGGCGTACCGCTTTCTCAGCGCCGGGATGGTTCAGCATGGGCGTCCTGCTCACGTCGTCCGTGACATAGCTATGTCACAAGACGAGGCGGCGCCAAACAGCCTTATCAGGCCCGCCGCCGTTGTGACAACGCGATGACTGAAAAAGGGACGCGGCTTCTTCGAGAAGTATCACACTTATCAAAGGCCGCGTCCCCCCTTTTTGCTACGACGCGACGTACCAGAAGTTCATGACGTCGTGGGCCAGCGTTTCGACGCGGACGTTGCGGAAGCCCGCGTCGGCCAGCATCGACAATGCCTTTTCCTTGCCCCACATCGCGCCCAGGCCGGGGCCGCCCATGGCCAGCGATACCGACATGCAATGCATGCACGAAATCGTGTAGAGCAACGTCCCCAGCGGATGGCCGACGTCCTGGTGCACGTGTCCGGAGCCGGAGATGTCCTGCATCAGGAACGTGCCGCCCGCGCGCAGGGCGCGGGCGATGTTGCGGAGGACCGCGTCGGGCTGGGCCTGGTCGTGGATGGCGTCGAAGGCGGTGACGAGGTCGTAGACGCCGACTTCGCCGAGGCGGGCGACGTCCTCGATTTCGAAGCGGACGTTGTCCAGCCGCAGCCGGCCGGCATGGGCGGTCGCGACGCCGACGGCTTCTTCCGAAAGATCGTAGCCCGTGAAGCGGCTGTGCGGGAAACGCTGGGCCAGCGCGATCATCGCCTGGCCGCTGCCGCAACCGACGTCGAGCACGTCGATGCCGTGCTCGAGTTTCGCCGCCAATCCGGGCACGAGCGGCAGGATGTGTTCCATGAAGCCGGCGACGACGGTCTGGGCGCTTTCCTCGGCCATCACTTCATGGAAACGCGGATAGGCGGAGTAGGGGACGCCTTGCCCGTGCCGAAACGCCGCGACGACGTTGTCCTCGACGGCGCCGAGCACGGCGATGAACTGGGCGCCGACCGCGAGATTGTTCGGCGATGAAGCACGCGTCAAACTGGCCGCATGTTCGGCCGGCAGCTGATACGTTTTGGATTCCACGTGGTAGCGGACGATGCCGCCGGTCGTCATCGCTCCGAGCCATTCCCGGACGTAACGTTCGTTCAACTTCGCGGCCTCGGCGATCTCGGCGCTGCGCGCCGCGGGGAGCTGGGCCAGGACGTCGAAGAGCCCGGTGCGATGGCCGATCGAAATCATGAGCGCCAGTCCGGCATGGTTGAGGACCTCGGCCATCTTCTGTCCGAAGGCCTCGGCTTGTTGGGGGTTGAAACTGTTTTCGTTCATCGCTCGTCTCCTGAAAATAACAACGAAGGGTCGCTGCGGCGCGGGTCGCCAACGATACAGATAGCGAGCGACGGAGGGGTTGTGACAGCGCCCGACGATTTTTTTTGCGACCGGGCGAAGGCTCCGTAGAATCGCCAATATGATCGCGAATCACGTCATTTTGTGCGGACTCGGGCGCGTCGGCCGGCGCGTGCTCGACTACCTTCTTGAAGCGGGCGTCTCTGTCGTGGCCATCGATGTGCACGTCACCGACGCCGAGCAAGCCGCGAGCGGGGCCGTGCGCTACCTCCGCGGCGACTTCCGCAAGCGCGAACTCCTCGACCAGGCCTGCCTCGCCCAGGCGCGCGGCGTCCTCATCCTCACCAGCGACGATCTCGTCAATCTCGCCACGCTCATGACGGTGCTGCACGCCCGGCCGGGGCTCCGCGTCGTCGTCCGCATGTTCAACCCCGCCCTCGTCTCACGCCTGGGAGACGTCGCCGGTAATGTCTTCGCGCTCTCTACCTCCGCCCTCACCGCGCCGATGCTCGCCCTCATTGCGCACACGGAGGGCGCCCTGGCGGCCTTTCAACTCCCCGGCGAGCGCCGCGTCCTCATCACCGAATGGACGGTTCCCGAGAATCATCCGCTGCTGGGCCAGCGTCTGGCGGACCTCAAGCAAAACACCCAGATCGACGTCGTCGCGCACGGGCCGCGCCGCTTCTTCGCCGATCTGCCCAAAGACGCGGTGCTCGCTGCGAACGATCCGCTCGTCGTCTGCGGCCCGGCCGAGGTTGTGGAGCGACTCACGGGCATCGAAGAGATTGGCGCCCCGCTCCGGCTCGGGCGCGGCGATCTGCTGCGCCGCGCCGGGCGCATGGTGGGCAAGGTTCTGGCGGAGATCGATCTGCCGGTCAAGATTTGCAGCGGCATCTTGTTCGCGGTGATCCTCGGCAGCGTGGCGATCTTTCATTTCGGCATGCGGAACGATTCCGTGGTCGACGCGTTTTACCGCACCATCAGCCTGATGGCGACGGGCGCCGACATGCGCGGCGACGACGCGGCGCCGGGCTCCTGGCAAAAGATGTTCATCGCCGGACTGCGCCTGGTCGGCGCCGCCCTCACCGCGGCGTTCACAGCGATTCTTACGAATTATCTCGTACGCGCCCATCTGGGAGGCGTGCTCGAAGTACGCCGCATTCCCGAGAAGGGGCACGTGATCGTCACGGGTCTGGGCAACGTCAGCTTCCGCGCCTTGCAAGAATTAAGGCGGCTCGATCAAGAGGTCGTGGCCATCGAGCGCAATCGGGAGAACGGGTTCATCGGCGCCGCCCGCGCGCTGGGCGCCGCCGTCATCGTCGGCAACGCCCTGGTCGACGCCGTGCTCAAGCAAGCGAACGCGGCCGGCGCCAAGGCGGTCGTCGTCGCCACCGATGACGAACTCGTCAATCTCGAGATCGCATTATTGGTCCGCGAACTCCATCCGACCCGGCGCATTCTGGTTCGGGTCATCGATCCGAAGTTCGCGGAACTGCTGCGCGAGGCAGCGAACATTCAACTGGCGCTGTCGATCCCCGAACTGGCGGCGCCCGCGTTCCTGGCTGCGTTCCTGGGCGACCGTATCCGCACGGTCTTTTTGGCCCACGGCAAACTCGTCGCCGTCATCGACGTCACGGTCGGCGCCGGCGACGCCCTCGTCAATCAGCCGCTCGCCGAGTGGGCGCGGCAATATCGGTTGTTGCCGCTGATGCTTGGCGATCGTTTGTACGACGCCGTGCTGAGCCAGCAGCCGCTCCCCGTCGGGGCGACGCTGACGGCGCTCGTCACGTTCGCCGACATTCATCGGCTCTTCGATCGCGGCAATGTTTCCTCGAGCCCGCAGCGCTAGCAAGGATTGACAAAGTACCTTGCTAGCGCTGCGGGCTCAGGCCAAAATCTCGTTCACCACATTCCCCGCCACGTCCGTCAGACGATGGTTGCGCCCCTGGTATCGGAACGTGAGCCGACGATGATCGATGCCCAGGCACTGCAGCATGGTGGCGTGCAAGTCGTGAACGTGGACCGGATTCTCGACGATGTTGTAAGAGAAATCATCGGTGGCGCCATGCGTGAGGCCCGGCTTGATGCCGCCCCCTGCGAGCCAAAACGTGAAACAACGCGGATGATGGTCCCGGCCATAATTCTCGGCCGTCAGCGTCCCCTGACAGTAGGTCGTGCGCCCGAACTCGCCCCCCCAGACGACCAGCGTGTCGTCGAGCAGGCCGCGCTGCTGCAAGTCGGTCAGGAGCGCCCAGCTCGGCTGATCGGTGTCGCGGCACTGGCCGACGATTTGCCTGGGAAGATTCACGTGCTGATCCCAGCCGCGATGGAAGAGCTGAATGAAGCGCACGCCGCGCTCGGCGAGTCGGCGGGCGAGGAGACAGTTGGCCGCGAAGGTGCCGGGCCGGGCGACGTCGGGGCCGTACAGGTCGAGGACGTGGCGCGGCTCGCGCGTGAAGTCGGCGAGTTCGGGCACCGCGGACTGCATGCGGTAGGCGAGTTCGTACTGGGCGATGCGGGTGGCGATTTCCGGATCGCCGGTCTGCTGCAGCCGTAGCTGGTTGAGCTGGGCGAGATCGTCGAGAGTGCGTCGCCGCGTGGCATCGGAGATGCCGTCGGGATTGGAGAGGAAGAGGACGGGATCGCCGACGGAACGGAACTTGACGCCCTGGAATTGCGAGGGAAGGAAGCCGCTGCCCCAGAGTCGATCGTAGAGGGGCTGGTCGGCAGGGTTGCCGGTGCCGTTGGAGATGAGGACGACGAAGGCGGGGAGATCGCGGTTCTCGGTCCCCAGGCCGTAGGAGATCCACGAGCCCATGCTGGGCCGGCCAGCGAGCTGGGCGCCGCTCTGGAAGAACGTGATGGCCGGGTCGTGGTTGATCGCTTCCGTGTGCATCGACTTGATGAACGTGAGCCGATCGGCCAGTCGGCTCGTGTACGGCAACAGCTCGCTGAGCCAGGCGCCGGATTGGCCGTGCCGGGCGAACTTGAACATGGTCGGCGCCACGGGAAAGCGGTCCTGCGCCGCGGTCATGCCGGTGAGGCGCTGGCCTTGCCGGATCGACGCGGGGAGATCGTTGCCGCGCAGATGGGCGAGCGCCGGCTTGTGGTCGAACAGATCCATCTGCGACGGCCCGCCCGATTGAAACAGGTAGATGACGCGCTTGGCCCGGGCCGGAAAGTGCGGCAATCCCGGCAGCTGCGCGTGCGCGTCTTCGTGCAGCATCGACGTGAGAGCCAGGCTGCCCAAGCCGAGGCCGGCGTTGCCGAGGAAGGTGCGGCGCGTCTGCAGTTGATGGTGCATTTGCAGGGGATGCATCGGAGGCTTCTTTCCGAGCCGGAAGCGTCAGCGACGAGCCCAGGCGTCGGCGAGAAACATTGTTTTCGTCGCTGACGCTTCCGGCTCGGTTTTTCCAACTCTATCTTTAGATATATACAGAGTGAAGCAGGCGTTTCGCAAGCCAAGATCCCGAGGACATCGACCATGGCCAGCATCCTCGTCCGAACCGCGACGCCCGACGGCGTCGAACTCGACGGCGCCCTCGACGCCGGCGCTTCTGCAAAATCGCTCGGCCTGGACGGCGTCGTCCTGTTCCACGGCACCGGCAGTAACTTCTACGCCTCGCGCATGCTCGCCAGTCTCCTCGAACCGTTGACGCAACTGGGCCTGACCGTCATCCGCGCCAACACCCGCGGACACGACGGCATCAACACTGTGGTCACGCGGCGCGGCGGGTTGCGTCTGGGAGCCGCTTTCGAAACGGTCGACGACTGCCGGCACGACGTCCGCGGCTGGACGGAGTATCTGCGTGGGCAATCGGGGCCGCGCGTGGTGCTGTTGGGGCACAGTCTCGGCGCCGTCAAATGTCTCTACGCGGCGGCGCACGACGCGGGCCTGGAACCCGCGGGCGTGATCGCCGTCTCGCCGCCGCGGCTTTCGTACGAGTGGTTCTGCCAGTCGCCTCACGCCCAGACCTTTCTCGACGGCTATCGCCAGGCCGAGGACCTGGTTCGCCAGGGCAAACCGCAGGCACTTTTCGAGTCGAAGATCCCGTTGCCGATGGCGATCTCCGCGGCCGGGTACGTCGACAAGTATGGGCCCGAGGAGCGGTACAACCTTCTTCGCTTCGTCCGCCATTTGAACTGCCCCACGCTGTTCACGTTCGGCAGCCTGGAGGTGGAGAGCAACGTCGCATTCCAGCAATTGCCGGAGGAAGTCGAGGCCTGGAAAGCGCGTGGATTGCCGGTGGAGGTGCAGACGATCGCGGGGGCCGACCACGTCTACTCGGGCAAGCGGAGCGAACTCGCGGACGCCGTGCTGGGCTGGCTGACGCGCGTGTTCAGTGAACTAAGGGCGGTTGCGGGAAGCTAACCCGAACTCCCGCGGCGCAGCACGATCCGCGTCACCTCCGGCGGGCACAGGTAGCGCAGCGGATGTTGCCCCGCGACTCCACGGCTCACGTGCATCACCGTGGGATCGCGATAAAACGTCCCCGCGTCGTATTGCCGGCTGTACTTGCTTGGCACGATGATCGAACCCAGGAGCGGGAGTCGGATCTGCCCGCCGTGGACGTGGCCCGCGAGCATGAGGTCGATGCGTGCGCGTCGCGCCCAGGCGATGGAATCGGGGCTGTGGCTGAGACACAGGCGGAAGCCGCCGGCGGGGCAGTCCGAGAGATCGGGGCCGGCGCCGAACCAGGGACCTTCGTGGCCAATGACGGTCATGGGTTGCCCGCGAACGTCGATCTGGCGCCAGGCATTGCCCAGAACGTCGAACCCCGCCGCGTGCAGTCGGCGCCGAGTCACCATCGGGTCGTAGTAGTGGTCGTGGTTGCCGAGAATCGCAAAGCCGGCTAGATTCCAGCGCAGTCGGCCCAGCACCGGCACGATCCAGGTGTGATGCCGATCGGAGTCGGCCACGTCGCCGGTCATCGCGACCAGGTCCGGCGCCCCCTGGGCGAGGCAACGGTCGATGACCGCCTGGTGAAAGCTCTTGTCAGGCGAACCGCATAGATGCAGGTCGGTGAGGTGCAAGATCGTGAGCCCGTCCCACGCGGCCGGGAGTTGCGGCAACGTGAGCACCTTCTCGTTGAACTCGACCTGAAAGACCTGGTTGCCGGGCCAAAGGCACTTCGGAGCGTCTCGACCCTCGCCGCTGGGGACGTAGCCGAGCACCTGAGTCATGTCGACGCGCTGAGAAGTCTGCGCGGTGAGTTGCGGCGCGGTGCGGCGCGACCAGTAGAGGATTTGACAGATCGGCGCCACGCCCAGTCCCAGGACGAAGCAGAGGAGGGCGTAGGCGCGAAAGAGCGCGCCGAAGTCCAGCGCAAGTCCCAGGGCGAAGAAGGCGGGGCCCGCGAGAATCGACGGGAAGGCGATCTTGCGAACGGTGCGCAGTAGACGGTAGTGGAAGGGTTGCGCGAAAAGGACGTTGAGCGCCACCGTGATCCAGAAGGCATGCCCCAGCGTCGCTCCCAACCAAAGGAGCGGGCCGGGGATGCGGGCCAGTAATTCATCCATGAACAGATTCTATGGACTAGCGAACGCGAATCTGGAAGCGGACGATGCCGGTCTCGCCCGGTTGCAAGGCGCCGCGAATTTCCCAGCGGAGCACGGAAGATCCCTCGTCGTTGGGCTCGGCAGAAAAGAGAGCGTCGCGATCGGCCTGCGCCGTGCCGGGGACGTATTCGAAGCGAGGCGTCAGGCTGTCGGAGACGACGACGCTGGTGATCGGCTGGGTGCCGCGGTTGGTGTAGCGGAGGTAGAACGTGACGAGGTCGCCGACGAGGGCGGCGCATTTGTCGGGCCATTTGTCGATGGTGAGCGGCGCGTCGGGCTGCGATTTCTCGCAGATGAGCGTGCCGTCGAGCGTTCGCACGGGCTGCAGCGTCGCCTTGATGCTGGTGTTGGCGACCGAGGCGGTGACGGCGGTACCGAGGATGTTGACGTTGCTGCTGGGTCTGGCTTGCGACTTCGTTTGTTCGAGGATCAGGCGTTGATCCCGAATCGCGGCGTTGTAGGTGACGTTGTACTCGAGCCGGGCCATGGCGCCGTTGGTCGTGCCAGGGTGAATGACGGCGACGGCGTTCGTGGGGTTCCATTCTTGCTTCAGCACAACGAACCGCGGCACGCACAAACAGATGCGATTGGAGACGGCGATCTTGCGCCGGCCCAGCGCGTCCTTGTACTCGGCCACGGTGTCGCTGGCGTCGAGGCCGACGAGTTTGCCGCCGAGATACCCGACCTTTCCCTTGATATCGCCGCCGTCGGGCAGGCAGTAGAGATCCTTGGGATGGGGGACGCCGACGATGGGGTCGACGAGCGGGTAACAGTTCCACGCGTGGTGCGGCGGCGCGGCCGGGGGCATGAGCACTTTCTCGCCCGGCAAAAGTAAGATGCCGGGGACGACGTCGCGCACGAGATCTTCCTTGTTCCACTTCCGCTGTCCGAGTTGAACGAACGCGAGAAGCTGGCCCCGTTCGCGGGCTTCGTCGTGCAAATTACGCGTGGCGGCAAAGGAAAACTCGAAGGGCTGCTTCGCGGAACTCGCCGCGGGAAAGGCAGTCTCGGGACGTTCCAGGACGATGGCTTTCTGCAGGAAGCCGCCGGCGTCGACCTTGAGAAAGTCTTCCTCGCTGAAAACGACGGCCGCGGGGAAGTCGACGCTGCGCAAGTTCCCCATGTACAGGCTGCCGAAGACGTCGAGCGTCGGGTAGTAGTTGGCCGCGGGGAGTTTGGTCATGCCGGAGAGTTTGATGCGCTGGACGAATCCCGGGCGCACGCCGACAACGCAGGGGGCGTCATACTCGTGTTCTCGGCCATTGCGGTAGAGCGTAACCTTCATGCCGTCGGGGCCGGAGAGACGCAGATACAGAAGCGGAGCGGCGGTCGGCGGCGTCGGCCGTTGTCCCGTGTAAACGGGCGTCTGCATCAAATGCGGCGGCACGAACGGCAACGGCGGCTGCGCGGCGAGCCCGGCGGTACACGCGAACAGGGCGATCAAAGTCAGACGCATGTGCGGGTCTCCGTGCAAGGACTGAGCCCGACGCGCCAGCAAGGGTTTCTGTCAACCCTTGCTGGCGCGTCGGGCTCAAGGACGTTCGGACGTTACTGCTTCGGCAACATCGGCGGCGGTGCAATTCCCGAGCCCGGCAGTTCCACAAACGGCGCCGACGGCAACATCGGCAGCATCGGCGGAGGGGCAACCGGCGGCGGAGCAACCGAAGGCGCCATCGGCGGCGGGGCCACTCCCTCCGGAATCGTCGGCGGCATCGGCAGCGGCGTCGTCTCGCTCGCCGTCTTCACGCCCGGCAACTCCACGGGAATCTGACTCGACGGCAACAGCAACGGATTCCCCACTGGCAACGCCGGGACCTTCTGCACCGGCGCCGACACCGGCGTCTCCGCAACCTTCGGCGGCAACAGGTTCGGCATCGCTCCGGGCTTCGACGCGAAACTCGGCGGCAGACTCGGCAGCCCCGGCGCCTGACCCATCGGCGTCATCTGGTACGGCACCTGCATCCCCGGCTGACCGGGCCACAGCGGCGAACTCGCCGGCGCCGGCGGACCCGAACCGTTCAGCGGTACGTTCAGGCCGGGCGTGTTTGGCGCTTCCTGGTCCACGTTGCCCATGCGGATGATCAGCAGAATGCAGCCCCGCCGCGCCGCCTCCGCCACCGGATCGACCCCCGGATCCAGGCGCGTCGAGATGATCTCGTCCAGCGCCGCGCCCCCCGCCTCCTGATACTGCGGATCGGGCAGATAAATAACTTTGACCAGGTAGCTTCCGTCGCGAACTTGTTTGAAATCGTCCGGCGTGAACGACACCGGCACCGCCGAGTGCGCCAGGAACGCTTCGCTCTTGGGCGAGACGGGGACGACTTCCATGGTCGGATAGATTTCGAGTTCCGGGTAGCCGTCGATGTGGCTCAGCTTCAGGCGATAGATCGCCCCCTGGCCGAAATTGTATCGGCCCGGCGTCTCGACCGGATACTGCGAGTAGGCGGGTCGGCCGTCGGCGCCCTGGGCGAACCAGGCGACCTTCATCCCCGTGGGACGGTCGAAGCGAACCTGCGTCCGCTGCGAGGAGAAGCGAAACGCATCGGGCCCGCCGCCGCCGGGACCGGGGCCGCTAGCTGGCATGACGCCGCTCGTGGGCTGCAGGGGCGGATTCATGCCAGGCATTCCCATTGCAGGCATTCCTTGCATCCCTGGCATACCGGGCCCGCCGCCCATGCCGGGCATACTGCCCATTCCCACAGGTGCGTAGACGGGCATGCCGCCGGGGCCGGGACTCATCGACATGGCGCTGAGCGGGATGCTTTGCCGCATCATCATCTTGGCTTGCAGTTCGCTGGGAGGCGGGCCGTAGGCGTACGGCCCGGTCATGCCGACCGGTGCGCCGTTGGCGCCGACCATGCCCGGGATCGACGGCGGCGAATGCGCCTTCCCGTAGCCGCCCGGGCCGCAGCGATGCCCGCCCGTCTCCGGACCTGCATCGTACGAGAAACAGCCCGAGATCAGGCTCCCTATCATCAGGGCCGCGGCGCTTCGCCTCATGTTCTTCCCCCATTCGGCTTTTCAAAAACATCCCTTGACGCTATATTTCGACCGCCCTCGTCCCGAACTTTCGTCAATATCGGAAAAATCTCGCCATGTTCACACGGCTATTCGTCTTGTTCACCGTGGTCAGCGTCAGTCTGGGAGTCTTGGGCAGACTCATCCCGCTGCCGAGCCCCGCTCTCTCCGCCAATCCGGATTCCGTCCCGGTCATCCTCACCGCCCGATCTTCCCCCGTCGCTTCCCCAGAACTCCTCGATCAGTCGATCGAACGCCTCAAGTCGATCACCTGGTTGCGGACCACCGTTTGGCAGAGACGCTACGATGCCCGGATTGCGTATGAATCCGAAGGCAAGCTCCTGCGCGGCCTCAATCACACCGCCCGCCTCGAAGGTTGGATCCGCACCGGCGACGGCGAGAAATTGACCCAGCTGATCGTCAGCGACAGTTCCGTGCTGGCGGAACGGTTGCGCTATCACGCCCGGCCCCCGTTGTTCAAGAGCTACGTCCTGCCGGCCCGCGAGGTCGCGGATCCGCAAAAATTCTCGCCCCTGCGCGAGAGCTTCCTGACCCAGCGCAATTGCGGCGGGCCGTTATCGTTCGTGCAAGAATTGCGCGACGTGCTGACGGATCTGGAGATCTCCGAAGGAACGCATCACCAGCGCGAGGTCACGGTCTTGAAGGGCAAGGTGAATTTGGAACACGCGCGCATGCAGGCCAAGAGGTCGGTCCGATTCGCGCCGGAGCGGTGCCTGATCTACATTGACCCGGGTACGCTTTGGCCCTTGCGGATCGAGTGGTATGGTAAGGAGGGAGTGATTCTGGAGACGGAGTTCCGCGACGCGGTCATCGATCAAGCGCTGACCTACGACGAATGCGTGGCGCACTTCACGATGCCCAAGGCGGAATAAGGAGCGATAAGCAAATCGATCTTCTAAATGCGCTTGCCTAGTTGGACAGCGCCGCTTTTCCTCAATCTTCTAACGTAAACCCAATGAGTGAAGTCATTTACATTTACCCCGAAGGGGTTGGATCTCAAAGCCCTGGGTTTGCGTACTCGCAACCCAGGGAACAAAGGCGCAACACAGGATTACCCCGAAGGGGTTGCATCCGTATGGCCGCCTCGATGCAACCCCTTCGGGGTATGTTGCCACGGATACCTGTGCCCTGGGGTTGCGAGTACGCAACCCCAGGCTTTGAGATTCAACCCCTTCGGAGTAGAGACAACCTGTCTTTGCCCTTGACGTTGTGTTGACAAGGCCAGAAAAGTGGCGCTGTCCAACAAGCGAATTTCCGGATCGGGAACCCTTGAGTTCGAGTTTACGCGAGGACGGGAATCAGCGCGTGCGCCCAGGCGAGATCCACTTCGCTCAACTGCGGTTCGGGCTCGCCGCGATAAATGTGATTGGCGTAGCCGGCGGCGTCGTACACTCGGTGCAGCAAACTCTGCAGATCCAGGGTGATGTCCGCGTGACCTTGGGTGAGCGGCACGGGAATCACGGGAAGTCGCTCACGCAAACGAATGGGCCAAAAGTCAGCGCGGGGACGCTGCTGCCAACGGCTGACCAGGACCGAATAATCGCACTGCGGCCGATGGAGAGCCGGCAACGGCGGTCCGCCGCGCAGCAAGTCAATCTCGACGAAGTGCGTGGAACTCATTTGCAAGTGACGCCGCTTGCTCAAGTACTGTTCGCGGTAAGGGCCCTCGTATTTGTTCGTAGGGCTTAGCAGCTCGATGACCGCGATGACGTGCCAGCTTTCGCGATCGCGGATCTCGACGAAGGAGAGGCGTTCCTCATCCACGTCGAGTATTTCGACCTGGAACGGAGCCTCGATGGTAGCCACGCCAGGGGCCGTTTCCAGCCGCTCGGACGCACTGACGCCGACGTCGGGCCGACCGATCCAGCGGCGCGGCTCGTCGGGCGACTCGTGGATGTAGACTCGGTCGTCAATGCGCACGACAAAGCGGGGATCGGCCTGTGCGACTAACTCCTCCCGAATGGCGGGAATCAACGTCTCGTGAAAGTCGTGCCAAACGGACGCACGCTCGATATACGGGTTCATCCCCGGAAACGGCGAAGGCATCGCATTCTCCTCTCGATTCACTCTCCTGGATTGTAGCAAACCGGTATTGTGCCCTGAACAACGAAAGTTCCCAACCGCACTCCGGCGGCAAAGTCGTCGTTGCGTTCCGTGCGGTTCACGGATAGGATCACATATCCCGCCCTCGCATCCCGAACTCCCAGCGCCCCCTTCGATCGCATCGCACCGGAGTGACGATTCATGACCAACCGGCTCTTCGTGATATTGGTGCTTCTCGGCGGACGGCCGGCGCTTGCACGGGCGGCGGAAGCTGATGGGCCGGCAAAAACTTTCTTCGTCACGCACTGCCAGACCTGCCATGCGGGAACCAAGCCGAAGGGGGACTTCCGCCTGGAAAGTCTGTCGCCGGACTTTGGCGACAAGGCCAATCGCGAGCGCTGGCTGACGGTTCTCGAGCAAGTCAATACCGGCGCCATGCCCCCGAAGGAACGCCCGCGGCCGACGGCGAAAGAAATCCAGGCCCTGTCCGAATGGGTTCGCGTCCGGGTGGAGAAAGGGACCGCAGCCGACAATGCATCCCAGGGGCGCGTCGTCCTGCGCCGCCTGAACCGGGCCGAATATGAGAACACCGTGCGCGATCTGTTGGGCGTGGACGTCGATTTGAAAGACGTGCTGGCGCCGGAGGCGGCGACGGAAGGCTTCGACAATCGCGCCGAGGCGCTGCACGTCTCCTCGTTCTTGATGGAGCAATACCTGGAAGCGGCCGACGCCGTGCTGGATGCGGCCATCGCCAGCAAACCTCGGCCGACGACGATCAAGCGACGCTTCGACCTCCGCGAGGAAAAAACCGTCAACCCCAAGGGGAGCGTCTACCGCCATCTCGACGACGGAGTCGCGATTTTCAGCTCGTGGGCCTCGGCGAACATCCAGGTCACGCTGTGGAACTTCCGCAGCCGAGATCCGGGCAAGTATCGCTTCCGCATCGCCGGCTACGGCTTTCAAACGACCAAGCCCGTCACCTTTCACGTGATGGCCGGCACCTTGAAAGAAGCGACCCAGCAACATCTCGTCGGCTACTACGAAGTGCCGCCCGAGAAGCCGACCGTGGTGGAGTTCGTCAAACGCCTGGAAGTGCAGAACACCATCCGCATCATCGTCGACGGCCTGGGAGTGACCCCGCCCGTCGTCCAGAAAGTCGGAGCCGAGAACTACAAGGGGCCGGGGCTCAATTTACAGTGGGTGGAGATCGAAGGTCCGCTGCACGACGCCTGGCCGCCGGTCAGCCATCGGCGAATCTTTGGCGACCTGCCGCAGGCGCCTGTCGACGGCGACCGGAACCGCCTGGAGGTCGTCTCGAAGGAGCCGTTGGCCGATGCGGAGCGAATCCTCCGCGGATTCATGCGCCGGGCGTTTCGTCGGACGGTGACCGACGACGACGTCAGGCCGGTGCTGGCCCGCGTGAAGGCCAAGCTGGACGCGAAAGTCTCGTTCGAGCAGGCGATGCGTATCGGCCTCAAGGCCGTGTTGGTGTCGCCGCACTTCCTGTTCTTCCGCGAGAAGCCCGGAAAGCTTGACGACGCCGCCCTGGCCAATCGACTCTCGTCCTTCTTGTGGAGTTCAATGCCCGATGAAGAACTGCTCACGCTCGCCGAGCAAGGGAAACTGAGCCAGCCCGATGTGATCCGTACGCAGGTCGAGCGCATGCTACGAGATCCGAAAGCCGTGGCCTTCACGGAGAACTTCGTCGGCCAATGGCTCAACCTCCGCGCCATCGACGCCACCGTCCCCGATCCGACGCTCTACCCGGAGTTTGACGAGGTGCTCAAACTTTCGATGGTCAAGGAGGCGACGCTGTTTTTCGACGAAGTGCTGAAGCAGGACCTCAGCCTGACGAACTTCACCGCCTCCGACTTCTCGATGCTCAACGGCCGGCTGGCCAAACACTACGGCATCCCGAATGTCACCGGGCAAGAGTTCCGCAAGGTCACGCTGCCGGCGAACAGCCACCGCGGCGGCGTGCTGACGATGGCCGGCGTCTTGAAGGTGACGGCGAATGGCACGACGACGTCGCCGATCCTGCGCGGCGCCTGGGTTCTCGACCGCATCCTGGGAACGCCGCCCCCCCGGCCCACGGTGGACGTGGAAGCCGTCGAGCCCGACATCCGCGGCGCCACGACGATCCGCGAGCAACTGGCCAAGCATCGGCAGCTCGCCGCCTGTGCGACGTGCCACGTCAAAATCGATCCGCCAGGATTCGCGCTCGAGAACTTCGACGTCATCGGCGGCTGGCGCGAAAACTACCGCAGCGTCGGCAAAGGCGACCCCGTGGTCGTGGACGGCCGAACGATGCGCTACAAGAAGGGCCTCCCGGTCGATGCGGCCGACGTTCTGCCGGACGGCCGGCGTTTCCAAAACATCGACGAGTACAAGCAACTCTTGCTCAAGGACAAGGACCAGCTCGCCAGGGCATTGACGGAAAAATTGCTGAGTTACGCCACCGGCGGAACGCCCGCGAAGTCCGATCAGCCGGAGATTGAAGCGATCGTTGCGAAGATTCGTTCCAAGGATTACGGTCTGCGGACGCTCGTTCACGAGGTCGTGCAGAGCAAGGTGTTTCAGAGCAGGTGAAGTTGAAGGCGGTTCGATTTGCCCGAAACGCGGTTTGGTAGAATAACGCAGCAGTAAAGTTGCCGCTAGATGTTGGAGGCTTCCATGACGATTTCGATTTTAGTGGAACCCAGCCAGGTCGGATTTCGTGCGACCACGGGATCGCCGTTGGACTTGTCAGCGGAGGCGGGTTCGGTGGCGGCGGCTTTGACGGACTTACAAGCTCAAATCGGCTCTCGATTCGCGCAAGGAGCAATACTTATCCAGCATCCTATGCCTGCACCTCAGTCTCCGATCCCGTTGATTCCGTTGGCTGAGAACCCGCTGTTTGACGCGTGGTTGGAAGCCATTGAAAAATTCCGCGAAGAGAAAGAGTTACAAGACCGTGCAATCTACGAATGAGGTGCGCAAGCGCGATGGCGATCTTTCTGCTCGATACCGACATTCTGAGCCTCTATCAACGCAACCACGCACAGGTTCTTGCAGCAGTGGCCAATCACTCGACAGACCGACTTTGTTTGGGTTCTACTACAATTGAGGAGCAGATAGGAGGATGGTCGGGGTTGTCGCGTTCTGCAAAGACGCATCAGGAGCAGGAACAAGCGGCGATACTGCTTGCGACGATTATCGTTTCATGGAATCGATTCGCGATTGTTCCCATTACCGAGTCCGCCCTGCAGCAGTTCGACCTTCTTGTTCGTGCGAAACTAAATGTTAGATACAACGATCTTCGGATCGCAGCGATTGGCAAG
The DNA here is from genome assembly GCA_038217425.1 of Gemmatales bacterium. Taxonomy (GTDB): domain Bacteria; phylum Planctomycetota; class Planctomycetia; order Gemmatales; family Gemmataceae; genus JAIEPT01. Next base: position 18,538 of record JBBQPM010000057.1, on the reverse strand, counting down.
GAACTCGGGGCCACGGTAGTGACTCGAAATCGTCGTGATTTTGGGCGCGTGCCGGGCCTCATGATCGAGGATTGGGCCATCTGATTTCTGTGCCATCAACGCTACGGATCGAACCAAAAGGATCTCTCCGATGAAACTTCCACGCAGAAAATTCCTCCAGGCCGCCGGCATCTCGATGGCTCTGCCGTGCCTCGACGTCTTCTCACACGGCAACGGACCCGCCGCACAGCCGAAGCGGCGCATGGTCTGTCTCTGCACGCCGTTGGGATTGCATTCGCCCGATTTCTTTCCGGAACGGACGGGCCGAGACTATGAGACGACTACCTATCTCGAGGTGCTTAAGGACTTTCGTGCGGACACCACGGTCATCTCCGGTCTGTCGCACGCGGGGATGAGTCCGGGGTTCGCGCATCAAGCGTCGGCGAGCTTCTTGACAGGGGCGCCGGGCGCGGGTCGCCCCGGTTTCCGCAACGCCATTTCGCTGGATCAATTCGCGGCCGAGCACATCGGCGGCCGCACGCGTTTCCCGAGCTTGGCCTTGTCGGCCGAGGGCGCCGGGCTGTCGTGGACGCGAACCGCCGCGCTCGTGCCGGCGGCCACCTCGCCGGCGCGGGTCTTCGCCAGGCTCTTCCTCGACGGTCGTCCGGAAGAAGTCCGGGCTCAAGTGAGTCGGCTCGAAGACGGCCGAAGCATCCTCGACGACGTCCGCGATCAGGCCAAGACCCTGCGCTCCAGCCTGGGCGCCGACGATCGCGATAAACTCGACGAGTACATCACCAGCGTCCGCGAACTGGAACAACGCCTGGCCCGGGATGAAGCCTGGTGCCGATCGCCCAAGCCGAGAGTCGACGTTCCGCCCCCCACGGATATCTCCAATGCCGCCGATCTCATCGGCAGGGCCCGGCTCCTGTTCGACCTCACGCACCTGGCCCTCCAAACCGATTCGACTCGGCTCATCACGATCATGTTGGCCGGCACGACGTTCGTGCCGCCAATCCCCGGCGTGACGCTGGGCCATCACGACCTGTCGCATCACGGCCGAGATCCGCACAAGCTCGATCAACTCAAGATCGTCGAATTGGAGACGATGAAGGCCCTGCGCGATCTGCTCGCCAAGCTCAGGCAATCGCGCGAGGACGGCGTCAGCTTGCTCGACCGGACGATGGTCTTCCTGGGGAGCAACCTGGGCGACGGCAGCAGCCACTCGGTGCGCAACCTGCCGGTGCTGCTCGCCGGCGGCGGCTTTCGGCACGGGCAGCATCTGCATTTCGACCCGCAGAACCCGCCGCCCCTTTGCAACCTCTACGTCAGCATGCTGCAGCGGCTCGGCATCGAGACGGGCAGGTTCAGCAGCGGCACGGGGACGCTCACGGGTTTGGAGCTGGCGTGACTTCCTTCCGCGTCGTGGCCTCGACGACGTGGTCGATGATTATCGTCTCGGGGACGTCGCTCGTGGCACGCATGAAGCCGAGCTGAAAGAAGGCGACGTTCTCGTCGAGCAGCGTCGCCGTCTTCACGCGCGGCACGACCAGTTCGCCGTCGAACCAGACCTCGACGTAACCCTTGTCGGCATCCCGCGACCACAGGACGTGCACGACGAAGTCATGCCACCGGCCCGGCGTGAGCTTTCCCTTCCCCGACCAACGGCGCGCGTACGGCACGCGCGTGCTGAAAACGATGTCTTCGCCATGCACCTCGAACGACATCAACTGCCGCCAACTATTTCGCGTCTCGAAGTAGCCGACGGAGTGAAAATCGTCGGTGAGCTTCTTCGGCACGAAGACGCTCCAGCCGAAATAGCGCTCCGTCCCCTCGGCCGTGCCGGGGGGCTTGGGTTGATGTTGGAACTCGATGCGGTCGAGTTTTCCTTTTCGGGCGGCATTGGTTCCGTCGATCCGCAGGGCGTATTTGCCCTCGCGCACGGGCTCTTGCACAATCTTGACGTGGTCCGATTGGGACGCCCCTTTCCACTGCTCGGTGGTGCCGGTCTCGAAGTCGCCGCGCCAGATGACCTCCGCCGGGGCCGCGAGCGCCGACAGGAACGGCAGCGCCAATATCAAGCTCATTCGTACGGAGTTTCTGGCCATGGCGCTAGTCTCCGGAGGTTCGTTCGAGGCACACGCTATTCCTATGCGCCCTGGGAAACGTGGCTCGCATTTCTCGTTCGAAGATTAAGTTCTCGAGCACACAAACATTCTCTTATGCTGATCTTCACGCACTCGATCTACAATAACGGAGTTGCAAATTCCTCCGACCTCGCGATCGACTGAAGCCATGATTTATCTCGACAACGCCGCGACTAGCTTCCCGAAACCCGAATCGGTCTACCAGGCCATGGACCGTTTCGCCCGAGAATCGCTCGCCAATCCGGGCCGGGCCGGGCACAAGATGGCTCTCGCCTCCGAACGCATTCTCGACGACGGCAGGCACTTGCTCAACCAACTCTTTCACGGCGAAAGTCCGGAACGATTCGTCTTCACGCTCAACGGCACCGACGCTCTCAACATGGCGTTCAAGGGCATTCTCGCCCCAGGCGATCACGTCATCACCAGCGATCTCGAACACAACAGCGTGAGCCGGCCGTTGCGGGCTATGGAACTCGCGGGCAAGATCGCGCTCACCCGCCTCAAGGCCGACGCCGGCGGCTCGCTCGATCCCGACGCGGTGCGGCAAGCGATCACCCCGAAAACAAAGCTCGTCGCCCTCACGCATGGCAGCAACGTTCTCGGCACCGTGCAGCCCATCGCCGAGATCGGCGCCATCGCTCGGCAGCAGGGCGTCCTTTTCCTCGTCGATGCCGCTCAGACCGCAGGCGTCCTCCCCATCGACGTCCAGGCCATGCACATCGATCTGCTGGCATTCCCCGGTCACAAATCGCTGCTCGGGCCGACCGGAACCGGCGCTCTCTACGTCGGCTCCCGAGCCAAGGTCGGCGTCTGGCGCGAGGGAGGCACCGGCGGCGATTCCTCCAGCGAAACGCAACCCAAGGAATTCCCGTACTTCCTCGAGGGCGGCACCCCCAACGTCCTCGGCATCGCCGGGCTCAATGCGGGCGTCAAATACGTCGTCGAGCGCGGGCTGGACAAGATTCATCAGCATGAAGTGGAGTTGGTCGAGCGTTTATGGAGGAAGCTCGACGAGATCGGCGGTTACGAAGTCTTCGGCCATCGCGACCACCAGCGCCGCGTCGGCACCATCAGCTTCCGTAGCGAAGCGCTCGCCGCCGCGGAGATCGGCGGCATCCTCGATCAGGCGTTCGAAATCGCCATCCGTCCGGGCCTGCACTGCGCTCCGTACATCCACAAGGCGATCGGCACCTTCCCCGACGGAGCCGTACGAGTCAGTCCGGGGGCGTTTAACTCGGCCGAGGATATCGACGTTTTGGCGACGGCGCTGGCGGAGATCAAACTCTAGGGGCGTACCGTAATCCGGAAATGTCGCCGCCAGTTCACAATTGCAACGCGGGCGTCTCGTCGAATTCGACGCGCAAGTTGCAGCCGAGCGCCTCGGCAATCTGAACGAGCAGTTTGAGGGAGTGCCCCTCGTGGTCTGCGGCTTCGAGCCGCGCGATGACCGAGTGGCGGACGCCTATTTGCTCCGCAAGCTCTTGTTGCGTGAGCCCGGCCTGCGTTCTGAGGTCGTAAACCTTTTGGGCGACTTCCGAGTAAACAGCTTCGCGCTTGATCGCCTCCGCCAACTCCCGGCTCGAAGCAATCTTTGCGCGAATGACCTCGGCAAAATTCTTGGTCCGTCCCATATTATTCCTCCCACTCAGCCGTGTATTTTTCCGGGTCGCTTTCGACGAGTTCTTTGCGGCTCATTGCCAGCACGATTTCCGCGTCCGGGACTTTTCCTTCTTTCGAGATTCCGTGCGAAAGACACACGATATTCGCACCGCAAAAGAAGTACAAGACGCGGTAATTCACCTTGCCCGATCTCGTCCGCAATTCGTGAATTCCGCCGCGAAGTTGATCGGCGAGCGGTCGCCTGAGTTCGTAGCCGAATTCTTCCAGTTGAAGGATTCTCTGTAGGATTTTCGCAAAAGCTTTGGGCTGACGCTGGCCGAGGCGCTCCAGCCAATCTACGAAAGGCGTCTCCTTCGACTCCGTACAGAACACGCGCACTTCCGATTGCGGCATACCCGACCCGCGGTTTGAGCCGTCCGTCAGCCGCCGTGTCAGCGGCATGGCTTACTTTATCAGACGGCGGGCGTATTCGGTAGGTTCAAATCAAGGAGCCTTCGCCGCCTCTTCCGGCAACACGCGAGCCCCGATCGCGGCGTGCACACGCTGCAGTGCTCGCCAGTAGTCGGCCCGATTCGTCACCGTGCTGCGGATCCGCTCGCGGTAATCGCGCTGGGCGTCGAGGATGTCGGCCAAACTATTCTGCCCCGCGGCGTAGGCCTTCTCCGTTCCGTCGCGGAAAATCTTCGCGGCGGCGATGTGCGCGGGATCCTCGCTCGTGATTGCGACCAACGCATTCTTGTACTCGACCATCGCCAGCGCGACTTCCGAACGCACGGCTTCGAGGTCGGCCTGTAGATTCAGCTCGCTTTCGCGGATCGTCGACATCGCTTTCTGGATGTTCCCCTGATTGCGGTCCGCGACGGGGAGCGTCGTCGTGAGGCCGAAGGTCGCCAAGTGTGCGTCGCGGAAGCCGGTGATGTATTTTTGGTGCTGGTAGTTGTACCCGGGCGTGACGGAGACGATCGGCTTGGCGCGACGGCGTTCGCGCTCGAGACCGGCGTGGGCCTGCTGGATCGTCAGTTGCCCGGCGCGCAGGTCGGGACGATGCTGCTCCGCCAGGGCCAGCGCCTGCTCCAGCGTCAGACTCGGCGCCGCCTTGGCGATGTCGAGCGTGCCGCGAATGCCGAAACTCGCGTCGTTCTCGCGCCGGCCCAGGAGCGGCAACAACCTGGCCCGTGCGCTTTCAATGGCCCCTTCGCGTTTCCGCACTTCCCGCTGCGCGTCGAGCACCGCCAGGCGCAGGCGATCGTTCTCGATCGTGCCCGCGCCTCCTTTCTCCACCTTCTTTTGCACCGTGTCGGCCACGCGCTGGATGTCCGCGACGTCGCTCTTGGCCAACTTCGCCAACTCCTCCGCCTCGAGCAGATCGTAAAACGCCAGCACCGTCTCGCTGACGCGCTGGCGAATCTTGTCCGAATACTCCGCCCCTGCGACGGCGACGCCCAGCCGTGCCGCCTCCATCGTCGCCACCCGCTTGCCGAATAGACACCAGTCGATCGGAATGGTCACCAGAAAGTCGAACTGCGGCGGACCCGCTTGCCGTGTGATGTCGACGGGTTGCAGCGGGATGAGTTGGTAGTCGGTAAAGAGTTCGGGATTGGGGAGCAGCGAACTGGTCCAGTAGTCGGCCTGGGCTTGACTGACTTTCTCGCCCAGCGCCTGCAGCCGAAGATTGGAAATGACGCACGACTGCACGGCTTCCGGCAGGCTGATCGGCCCCCCCGGCGGCGTCGGCGCCTCCAGACCCGCGGCAACGGGGATTTGCCAGTGGTCCGCGGCTGCGTGTGCCCCGCGGAGCGGATCGCGTCCGGTATCGGGACCGGTCGGTAGCGCGCAACCGGCCAAACCGATCAGCAGTGCAAACGACTGGCAAACGCGGAACATAGCATCCCCTCGGGCGAGGGGAATACCCGATCCACGCCCGGCGTCAAGCTCAGTTGGCGACGAAATTCACCAGCTTGCCCGGAACCACGATCACCTTGCGGACGGTCTTGCCCTCCAGCCCTGACTTCACCTTGTCGTCGCTGCGGGCGAGCGCTTCCAACTCCTTGGCGTCAACATTCGTCGCTACGATCAGCTTCGTACGAATCTTACCGTTGATCTGGATCGGCACTTCAACCGACTCGGCCACCAGCAAACTGGCGTCGAAAGTCGGCCAGGGTTCGTAGGCGAGCGTCGTGGTTCCGCCGAGGACGTGCCACAGCTCCTCCGCAAGGTGCGGGGCGAACGGGCTGAGCAAGATCACGAACGTCTTGAGGGCCGACTTGGGCCGAACGCTTTGGCCGGTCATGAAGTTGGTGAACTCCATCATCGCGGAGATGGCGGTGTTGAAGGCCATCGCTTCGAGATCGTCGGTGACTTTCTTGATCGTGTAGTGGAGCAGCCGGGTCGCCTCCTTGTCAGGCGTCGCCTCTTGAACGCTATCGAGCAACCGCATTTCTTCGGCGCGATCGTCGACGACCAGGCGCCAAACGCGGTTGAGGAAGCGGAAGACGCCTTCGACGCCGCGCATGCTCCAGGGCTTCGTCGCCTCGAGCGGGCCCATGAACATCTCGTAAAGCCGCAGCGCGTCGGCGCCGTACTCCGCGACGACGTCGTCGGGGTTGATGACGTTGCCGCGGGCCTTCGACATCTTGTCCGCGCGGCCCACGAGTTCGATGGTCGTCCCCTTGAGGAACGTTCGGCCCTTGTCCTTGGCGATCTGTTCCTCGGTGAGCGGCGCGAATTTGCCCGCTTCCGACGGGTTACGCAGAATGCAGATATCGTCGTCGTCATCCTTGATGGGCACGATCTTTAGTCCCAGCCCGTCGATGATGCTGCGATGTTGTTCGTAGGCGGCCGCGGAGACGTGGTAATCGGTCTCGCCGAGGATCATGCCCTGGTTGACGAGCCGCTGGAACGGCTCGGCGCAGGCCACGTGGCTCCGGTCGAAGAGGACCTTGTGCCAGAATCGCGAGTAGAGTAAATGAAGTACGGCATGTTCTGCGCCCCCGACGTAGAGGTCGACGGGGAGCCAGTGCTTGAGCTGCACGCTGTCAGCGAACATCGTCGAATTCTTGGGATCGATGTAACGCAGATAGTACCAGCACGACCCGGCCCACTGCGGCATCGTGTTTGTCTCGCGCACGTACGTCTTTCCCCCTTCGGTGACCGTCATCCATTCTTTCGCCTTCGACAGCGGCGGCTCGGGATTGCCGGTCGGCTTGTAATCCTCGACGTCGGGTAGGCGCAGCGGCAGATTCGTTTCGGTGCGCATCGAGCCCGTGCGTTTGCCGGAGGCATCGACTTCGTGCAGAATCGGGAACGGCTCGCCCCAGTAACGTTGCCGACTGAAGAGCCAATCGCGCAGCTTGAAGTTGACCTTCTTCGCCCCCTTCTTGTCGGCTTCGAGCTTGGCCGTGATCTTTGCTTTGAACTCGGCGGTCGGCAGTCCGCTGAACGCGCCGGAATTGACGGCGACGCCTTCTTCACAGTATGCCTCGGTCAGATTCTCGAGCGTGCTCTTCGTCTTCTTGAGCCACTCGGCGCTCGGCTGCACAACGGCGCGAATCGGTAGGTCGAAGGTCTTGGCAAACTCGAAGTCGCGTTCGTCGTGAGCGGGAACCGCCATGATGGCGCCGGTGCCGTACGTGGCCAGCACATAGTCGGCGATCCAGATCGGGACCGATTCCCCATTCACTGGATTGACGGCATACGCGCCGGTGAAGACGCCGGTCTTCGTCTTTGCGAGCTCGGTTCGCTCCATGTCGCTCTTGTGCGACGCGGACACTTTGTATGCTTCGACGATCGCTTTCTGTGGCGCCATTGTGATCTGATCGACGAGCGAGTGCTCCGGCGACAACACCATGTAGGTGGCGCCGAACAGCGTGTCGGGCCGAGTCGTGAAGACGCGGATCGTCGCATCGGAACCCTTCAGTTGAAAATCGACCTCTGCTCCCTCGCTGCGGCCGATCCAGTCGCGCTGCATCTTCTTGATGGGCTCGGGCCAATCGACGATCGCCAGATCGCCAAGGAGTCGCTCCGCGTACTCGGTGATCCGCAGCAGCCACTGTTTGAGCGGCATCCGCACCACCGGATGGTTACCGCGCTCGGACCGACCATTGGTCACCTCTTCGTTGGCCAGCACCGTCCCCAGGGCGGGGCACCAGTTCACGGGGATCTCCGCCTGATAGGCGAGCCGCTTGCTGTTGACGTACGCTTCCCGATCCGCGACGTCCGCGGGGATCGGCAGATCCTTGATCGGTCGGCCTTTGTTTTGTTCGTGATCGTACCAGGTGTCGTAGAGTTCGAGGAAGATCCACTGCGTCCAGCGGAAGTAGTCGGGATCGGTCGTATCGACCTCGCGGTCCCAGTCGTAGCTGAAGCCGAGCATCTTGATCTGTCGGCGAAAGTTGTCGATGTTGGTCTGGGTGGTGAGCCGGGGATGCGTGCCGGTCTGGATGGCGTACTGTTCCGCGGGGAGACCGAACGCGTCCCAACCCATGGGGTGCAGAACGTTGAAGCCGAGCATGCGCTTGTAGCGGGCGAGGATGTCGGTGGCGGTGTAGCCTTCGGGATGGCCGACATGCAGCCCGGCCCCGGAGGGGTACGGGAACATATCGAGAATGTAGTACTTGGGCTTGGGCGAGTCGGCGGGCGTGCGGAAGGTTCGGTGCGCTTCCCAGAACTGCTGCCAGCGCGGCTCGACGTCTTTCGGATTGTAGATCGGCATCACGGCTCCCTGGTTTTGCAAACAGATAGCGTAGCCGTGGGGAGGGGGCCGACAAGGTGACGCGTTACTTCGCTTTGAGGCCGACGACTTTGCCGTCGAGCTTCCATTCAGGCAGGATGACGACGCCCAGATGCGTGAGGGCGGTGACCGCGACGTCGACGTTTTCGGTCTTCTCGTTGATCTTGCCCGGTTTTACGGAGGGGCCGTGCAGAATCAGGAACGTGTGCCGAACTTCTTCGTAGCTGCGTCCGCCGATATGTCCCAAGCCGCGGCCGCCGTGATCGGCCGCGACGACGATGAGCCAATCTTCGTTGGCGAAGTTCTCGCGTTTCGCAAGCGCCTTGACGATACCGCCGATGTGCTTGTCGACCGACGCAATGGCCCCGACGTATTCGGCGACCTTAGGACTGAAGCCGTGCTTGTGACCCGCGGAATCGACCTGGGCGAAGAGTAGGTAGACGGCCGACGGATCTTCCTCGGTGAGAAGTTTCTCCGCTGCCGCGGCGACGTCTCGATCGGCCTGGATCGCGCCGACGGCATTACTATCCGCGACGAGCCTGGCTCCGTCGCCCGGCGTGAAGATGTATTCTTTCATCGCCTTCCAAGAGACGAGCGCCGCCGTCGTTGCCTTGCGATTTGCCGTGCGAAAGCGAGCGAAGAACGTGGGAAAAAGGACTTGCTTATCGACCAGGTTATTCTTCTGGCCATGCTTGTCGGCCCAGACGCCGGTGAGCAGGCTCGTCCAGCCTTGGCCGCTGACGGTGTCGGCCCCGATGCCGCGTTTGCCGAGTACGTCGTTGCGTTCGCTGAACGCCCCGTCGCGGAGGAGCGCGTGCAGGTTCGGAGCCTTCGCTTCGAGTAGCGCGTCTGTACGGCAGCCGTCGATGCCGATGAGGAGGAACTTTTTGACGGGCGGTGTTTGGGCGCTTGCTTGGGAGACAACAAGCCAAGCAAGCAGTGCGATTGCACGCAGACCTAGAGTCATAAATCCTCAAAAAGTCCAAGGACCGGAATGCGAAATCCCGGAAGGTGCGGTTCGGCAGTCAGCTCTTGCTCGGTAGTGAAGAATTCCGGCACCTTGCCCGGACGATGCACTTCAACCGTTCGATTGTATCCGTTGATGACCCACACCAGCGGAACGCCCGCTTCCATGTAGAGTTCGAGCTTCTCGTTGATTCTTTCGATGGTGTCGCTCGGCGACAAGATCTCGACTGCCAAGGTGGGCCGATCCTGAATGACTTTTTGCTTGGTGCTAAGGCGGGCCGCTTGCGCTGGCGTGAGATAAGCGACATCTGCACCGATCACCGAAGGAGCGTCGGAGCGAAGCCGAAAGGCAACGTCGCCAGCCAAAACCTTGCCGCGAGGCTTCGGCTGCGACATGAGCCAGATACCAAGGGCTCGGCTGAGCAACGCACTCCACTCGCTGTGGAACCAGTTTCGAGTCGTCATGCCCCACTCCTTGAGTTCGCCTCGCACCAGCCAACGCTCGACTCCATCCTCCGGGAGTGCCAAGAACTCTTCCTCCGTCATCAGTGCGGAACTCGTACCACTAGCCATCGCTCACCCTCCAACGAAAAGATCCGAAGGACGCGCGTCCCTCGGATCATCTTAAACGGTCTTCCACGATCGAAGCAAGACGTTACTGCGCGATCTCTTAACGAAACAGGCCGGCGACCGGATAGCGAAAGCCCGGCAGGTGCGGTTCCGCGGTCAACTCCTGTTTGACGGTAAAAAGTTCCGGCTCTTCGCCCGGACGGTAGACCAGGACGGTGAGATCATCGCAATCGATGATCCAAACCAACGGGACGCCCGCCTCCGAATAAAGTTCGAGCTTTTCAGCGATGCGCTCCATAGTGTCGCTGGGAGACAATATTTCGACCGCCAACGTCGGTGCGAAAGGAATGATCCGATCCTTAACGACGAGTCGTGAGTTTTGTTCCGGAGAAATGTATGCGGCATCAACGCCGACGATCACCTTCGGATCTCTCTGCAATCGAAACAAAGCGTCCCCGGCATACACGTCGCCTCTTGGTTCCGGTTGCGTGTCTAACCAGTTCAAGAGCGCCCGCCCGACGCGCGGCTGACAGTGACTGTGATTACGGTTTCGAGTCGTCGTGCCCCATTCCTTGAGTTCACCGCGCACCAGCCAACGTTCGACGCCGTCGTCTGGAAGCGCCAAGAACTCGTCCACCGTCATCGGCTGCGAAACTGTGCCTGTCGCCATTGCAAACCCTCCAACGAAAAGATCCGAAGGACGCGTGTCCCTCGGATCATCTTAATCGATTTGCCGGTGCGTGGGAAACATTCGTTTAGCCGCCGCACCCTCGCGGCGCGGACCTGGGCTTCACGTTCGCGCCGAGAGAACGCGGCGGCTAAACCTCACTGCGCGAGCCGTAAGGTCACCAGGTTCGAGACGCCCAACTTCTGCGTCTCGGACTGCATCTCCTGCACGATCTTCGCCTTCATCCCCAGAAATGCGGCGGCGATCACCGGGTCGAACTGTTTGCCGATTTGCTTCTCAACTTCCCCGAACGCGATCTCCGGCGGCATTCCCTGGCGATACGGACGGTCCGACGTCATGGCGTCGAAGGCGTCGCACACGGCCACGATGCGGGCCAGGCGCGGAATGTTCTCGCCCGACAAGCCGTCGGGATAGCCCTGGCCGTCCCAACGTTCGTGATGCGAACGGACGATCGGGATCACTTCCTTGAGGTCGCCGATCTGCTCGAGGATCTTGGCGCCCTTGGTCGTGTGCGACTTCATCACCTCGAACTCTTGCGGCGTCAGCTTGCCGGGCTTGCGCAAGATCGAGTCGTCGATGCCGATCTTGCCGATGTCGTGCAGCGGCGTGCCGATGCGGATCAGGTTAAGCTCTTCCGGAGAAAGCTGTAACTCGGCGGCGAGGAGTGAGGAGTATTCGGTGACGCGGACGGTGTGGCCGCCGGTGTACTGATCGCGAAGTTCGACGGCCTGGGCCAAGATGGTGATGGTGGCGAGGAAGAGTTCGCGCTGCTTCTTGATGAGCTGGGCGCTCTCGATGCCCGCGGAGACATGGGCGGCCATCGCGTCGGCGAGGTGGAGGTCGTCCTTCGTAAACGCCTTCTGCAGCGGGCCGCGGTCCAGGTGCAGGACGCCGATGCGCTTTCTCGGCGTGCGCAGCAAGATACACAGCACCGAAGCCATGGTCCCTTCGGCGATGCTGCGGGCGCCGGCGAGTTCGGGATCTTCGTCGACGCTGGTGCAAAGGATCGATTCGCCGCGAGCGAAGGAGCGATTGGCGAGGTTCTGGCTGAAGCCGGGCCGGCTCGGAATCTGCGAATGTCCGCTGGCGAGAGCGCGCAAGCGCAAGGGGCCGTTGGGGCCGTCGGCCAGGACGATGGCGCCGCGCTGGGCGTCGAGCGTGCTGACCGCGTCGTGGAGAATCGAGTGGAGAAGGTCTTCTTCGCTCTCGAGATGGACGAGATGGTGCCCGGCCCGCAGGAGTGCGAGCAGCTGTTCGCCGGGGCGCGGGCTGCGGTTGCGGTCGAAGGCGAGGTTGCTGAGGGCGTCTTCCCAGCTGACGTTGGCGACGGCCTCGATGAGCAGGTTGTCTTTGGGGGTTTGGCCTTCGTCTTCGAATTCTTTGATTTGCTCGACGACGAGCGTGACGTTGCCGCAGCGGACGATGTCTTGCACGCGGACGGGGAACTCGCCGGGTCCGAGGCGGGTGCCGTTGAGGAAGGTGCCATTGGTGGAACCGAGATCGCGGACGCGCCAACCGTTGGGGGTGGGGCGGATTTCCGCATGGCGCCGGCTGACGGAGGAATCTTCGAGAACGATTTCCAGGGTCGCCAGGCGACCGCTGCGCAGAATCGTATCCGACTCCCAGATTTTGCCGTCGATGGCGCCATTGACGCCTCGAAGGCGAATTCGGCGTTTCACGGGCCGACTCCTGTGCCTAAGTTGATCTGTTCCGCTCTCGATCGGATCCATCCTGACTGGCTGAGCCAACTATAGCTTAATTCTGGAGCCGAGGGAAAAATTCTCCTGCGAACTGTGAACGACACTCATTATAGGCGAGTTCGGAGGTCCATTTTCCAGTGTTCGTTTGTTTTTTCGTCCGCCGAGACGGTCACGCCGATGCCAGCTGAAGCGCGAACTGGCAGCCTTCCAGGAAATCGTCGAGATTGACGAACTCCTCGACGGTGTGGACATTGTTCTGCCCGGCGCCGAAGGTGATTGCGGGGATGCCGTTGCGGGTGAGCCAGTTGGCGTCGAGTCCGCCGTTGGTGGTGCGCAGGAGGAGTTCCCAGCCGAGTGCGTTCGCAGCCGATTGCGCGTGCCGCACGGGCGGGCTCGTCTCCTTCAGCTTGAAGGGATAGTAATCGCGGCGGGCGGTGAACTTGACCTTCGCGGTTTTGCCCTGGTCGTTCACGACGCTTTTCGCGGCCTTCTGAAAGGCTTCCTTGTAAGCCGCGGTGATGGCGCCGACGAATTTCACATCGTGGCTGCGCGATTCGCCCAGGATCTTGACGTAGTCGGTGACGACGTTCGTCGCCTGGCCGGCACAATTTCCCTGGGCGTCGCCGAAGGGGCCGACATTGGAAGTCCCCTCCTTTTCCTTCTGAATCTTGCCGAACCAGCCTTGCTGATGGACGTCGGCCAGCGCGATCGAGGCGACGAGCGTGGCCGAGATGCCGTTTTCGGGCCGAACGCCGGCATGCGAGGCTTTGCCGAAAATCTCAACTTCCCAGCGATCGGCCCCGACGGCGCCGATCACCAGCGAACGGGCCGAACCGCCGTCGACGTTGAAGCACATCTCGGGTTCGCCGAGATCTTTGGGATCGACGAAGCGGGCGCCCCACAGACCGCTTTCCTCGCGCACCGTGAACAGGAACGTCAGCGGCGGGTGCGGCAGCTTCTTTTCGAGAAGCGTCAGGATCGCGGTCGAAAGGCAGGCGACGCCGGTGCGGTTGTCGCCCCCCAGCGCCGTCTTGCCGGCCGGCACGATGCGTTTCCCCTGGCGCACCGGCTTGGCCCCGGCGCACAACGGGACCGTATCGAGATGCGTCATGAACATGCGCCGCGGGCCAGGCACGGTTCCTGGTAGCGAGACGATCAAGTTCCCCGCCTGCGTCGGAAGCGAAATCTTCGTGTGCACGTCGTCGAAGCGAACCGCCGACTTGGGGACGCCTCCTGCGATCAGGTGCTTGGCCACCGCCTGGCCGATCGCGGCTTCCTGCCCCGTGATCCCCTCCACGCTGAGGAACGTCATAAGTCGGGCGATTGCCTTCTCCGAATCGAACGTCGCCATCTTGATTCTCGCCTAGGAATGTGTAACAATGTCCAGAATACAAACGAACAACTCCGGGCCTACGTCCATGATCGAGCCGCGTACACTCAAGGGATTTCGCGACTACCTGCCGGAACTCATGATTCCGCGCGAGGAGTTTCTGCACAAGGCTCGCCAGGTCTACCGAAGTTACGGCTTCGCGCCCATCGACACGCCTGCCCTGGAATATACTGAAATTCTGATGGGCAAGGGAGGCGAGGAGACGGACAAACAGCTCTACCGCTTCACGCACGGGGGCCGGGACGTCGCGCTCCGCTTCGATCTGACAGTGCCGCTGGCCCGATTCGTCGCGCAGCACATCGGCGTCCTCGGCACGCCGTTCAAACGCTATCACATGGGCCCCGTCTGGCGCGGCGAGAACACCCAGCGCGGCCGCTACCGCGAGTTTTGGCAGTGCGACTTCGACACCATCGGCACGACGTCGAACGCCGCGGATATCGAAGTCGTGTTGGTCATCCACGATCTCTTCCGGGCGCTGGGCCTGGAGCGCTTCCACATCCACGTCAACAATCGCCTGGTTCTCAACGGCCTGCTCGAAGAGATCGGCCTCGCGGGGCAGACGTCGGCGCTGTTGCGCGCCCTGGACAAACTGCCGAAGATCGGCCGCGACGGCGTCCTCGCCGAGATGGCCGAACGCGCCGGCGTCGCCGCGGGTCAGGCGGAGCGTCTACTAACCCTCGCCGAGATGCAAGGGAGCAACGCCGAGATCCTGGCTCGCCTCAAGAGCGATTTCGGCGGCAATCCCAAGGCGGCTGACGGCATCGCCCGTCTCGATAGCCTCCTCAGCACCGCGATTACCGCGGGCCTCGATCCCGACGTTATCAAACTCGATCTGTCGATCGCGCGCGGACTCGACTATTACACCGGCACCGTCTACGAAACCTTCCTCGGCGACCTCCCCGCCATCGGTAGCGTCTGCTCCGGCGGCCGTTACGACAATCTCGCGGGACTCTACACCAAACAGCAACTCCCCGGCGTCGGTGCCTCGCTCGGGCTGGACCGCTTGCTTGCGGCCCTGGAAGAACTCAAGATGCTCAAATCCGCGGCCACGCCCGCCCAGGTTTTCATCGTGCAGTTCCAGGCCGAATATCTGGGCCAGTATCAAAAGCTGGCCCGCGAACTGCGTGCCGCGGGCATCAACGTCGAGGTCTATCCCGAGGCCAAGAAGATCGGGCCGCAGCTTCAGTTCGCGGAGAAGAAGGGATTCAGGCTCGCCCTCATCGCGGGGGGCGACGAGTTCGCCCAGGGGACATGGAAGATCAAGGATCTCGCGCAACGCCAGGAAGAGACGGTGCCGCACGCGCAGGTCGCGGAATCGATTCGACGAAAGCTCGTTTAGCCGCCGCGCCCTCGCGGCGCGGTTGCGGGCTATCGAAACAGAACGGGAGACGATCATGGATCGCAGCAATCCGTACGAGTCGGCGTTCGAAGGGTATCTGCAGAAACAAAATCTTTGCTATGTCGCCGTCGACGAAGGTCGGCGTTCCATGCTGGGCGACACGCCGGTGAAGAATCTCGACTTCATCGTCCTGGGCGCCAACGGCAGGCGGCTGCTCGTCGACGTCAAGGGCCGACGCTTTCCCGGGGGGACGCCCGATAAGCCCAAATACACCTGGGAAAACTGGGCCACCAGCGAGGACCTCGACGGCTTCCGCGCCTGGACCGAAGTCTTTGGCCCCAACTACCTGGCCATGTTCGTCTTCATCTACCGCATCGGCCCGAATGTGGAGTTGCCGACGCCGTGCGTCGATCTCTGGACGTTCCGCGAACAAACGTACCTCTTGCGGTGCGTGGCCTTCGAGGATTATCTAATTCATATGAAGACGCGCAGTCCCAAGTGGGGGACGGTGCATCTTCCCAGCGCCGTATATCGCGACCTGGCTCGTCCGTTTCGGTACTTTTCCCACGTACTGAAAAACTCAGAGGAGCACGTCGATGGGTCGAATTTCGATCGGATTGTGCCGGAGTTCGCTCGGTTTGCCGTTGCGCAAGGCGGTGAGCCTGCTGACTCGTTGGCGGGTTCGGGGTTTTGAGATCGACGCCGTCGGCCAACTGGCGCCGCGCGCGCTCACCGACACGGGCCGGCGCGAAATTCGTCACATCATTGCCTCGCACGATCTGGTGCTGACGGCCGTCTACTGTCCCTTGCGGAAAGGTTTGGACGTCCCCGAAGGGCAGGACGCGCGCCTGGAGTATCTGCGCGAAGCGATGACGCTGAGCTTCGAACTCGGCGCCCGGCTCATCGTTCTGCAAGCGGGCCAGATCCCCGAAAAGGCGGACGATCCGCGCCGTCAATGGCTGACCGACGCGCTCCTGAACCTCGGCAAGCACGGCGACCGCATCGGCTGCCGAGTGGCGCTCGAGATGGGGCTCGAGGGCCCGGCGGTCCTCGAGGAATTCATCGGCAAACTCGAGGTCGGCAGCGTCGGTTTGGCCTACAACCCGGGCAATCTCCTGATCCACGGTCACAACCCGTATGCCGCCCTGCGAACCCTCTATCGCATGATTCCTTACGCCTATGCCCGCGACGCCCGGGTGGCCAGCGCCCGAGGCGCCGGCCAGGAGGTCGCGCTGGGCCACGGCGACATCGATTGGCTGCAGCTTCTGGGCGTCTTTCAGGAGGTCGACTACCGCGGCACGATGACGATCCAGCGCGAGTATTCCCAGGACGCCCAGGTCGAGCTACCGCGGGCGATCGCGTTCTTGCAGCGATTTTTGAACTGAGAGCAAAATGCACTAACCACAGAGACACAGAGAGCACAGAGGAAGGCAAGGAGAAGGAAAAGAAGGAAGAGAAACTCCTTGGCGTCGAGTCTCCTTTTCTCCAGCGGTGTTCTGTCCCTTTCCTTCTCCTTGCCTTCCTCTGTGCTCTCTGTGACTCTGTGGTTAATGTTTGATTTTCTACGTTCGCGGTGACATACGTATGTCAGAGCTGATTTTTGATTACGACGTCGTCGTCGTCGGGGCCGGGCACGCGGGGATCGAAGCCGCGCTGGCTCCCGCCCGTATGGGGCTGCGCACCGTCCTCCTGACCATGAACGCCGACACCGTCGGAGCGATGTCGTGCAATCCTGCGATCGGCGGCGTCGCCAAGGGGCAGATCGTGCGCGAGATCGACGCCCTCGGCGGCGAGATGGGCCGGGTTACCGACTTCGCGGGCCTCCAGTTCCGCATGCTCAACCAGGGCAAGGGCCCGGCCATGCATTCGCCGCGGGCCCAGGCGGATAAGAAACTCTACCAATTCACCATGAAGCATCGCGTCGAGGCCCAGGATCGGCTCACGCTACGGCAGGAAATTGTCGAGCAGATCCTGTTCGCGGACGGCAAAGCGATCGGCGTGCGCGTCCGCGGCGACACGCTGTACCGCGCTCCCGCCGTCATTCTCACGACGGGGACGTTTCTCAAAGCCCTCATGCACATGGGCGAAGCCAAGACCCGCGGCGGCCGGGCGGGCGATCAATCGGCGGAAGATCTGAGCGATTCTCTCAAGGCCGGCGGCTTCGAACTCGCCCGCTTCAAGACCGGCACCCCCTGCCGACTCAACGGCCGAACCATCGACTACGCCCAGTGCGAACTGCAGCCCGGCGACGCCGAGCCGACGCCGTTCAGCTTCATGACGGACAAAATCGCGCACGCGCAGCTCGCGTGCCACATCACGTACACGAATGAGGAAGTACACGAACTGATCCGCGCCAACCTGCATCGGGCGCCGATGTACTCGGGACAAATTTGTAGCCGGGGACCGAGGTATTGCCCGTCGATCGAGGACAAGGTCGTTCGCTTCGCCGACAAGGATCGCCATCAGATCTTCCTGGAACCCGAGGGATATCAGACGCTCGAGGTGTATTGCAACGGCATCAGCACGAGCTTGCCGAAGGACGTGCAGCAGGCGATGCTCGCAAAGATTCCGGGCCTGCAGCGGGCAGAGATCATGCGCTGGGGGTACGCGGTCGAGTACGACTACGCCCCGCCGACGCAGCTTTTGCCGACGCTGGAAACCAAGAACATTGCCGGGCTCTACTTCGGCGGCCAAATCAACGGCACCACTGGCTACGAAGAAGCGGCGGCGCAAGGCCTGATGGCGGGCATCAACGCGGCCCTCAAGATCAAGGGCGAACCGCCTCTGGTGCTCGATCGGAGTCAAGCCTACATCGGCGTCCTGATCGACGATCTCGTCACCAAGGGGGTCGACGAGCCGTACCGGATGTTCACGTCGCGGGCCGAGTATCGTCTGCTGCTGCGGCACGACAATGCGGACCGCCGACTGACGGCGCTCGGCCGGCGCATCGGCCTCGTCGACGACGACCGCTGGCTGCGCTATCAGGCGAAAGACCGGGCCATCGGCGAATTGCAAACCTACTTACGCAGTCAGCGGCACGACGGCGACACGCTCGAGCGCTGGCTCAAGCGCACCGAGGTGGCCTGGGACCAGGTGTCCGGCTTCCATCCGCAACTGGCCGCCCTTAATTTCTCGGCCGAGGTGATCGAGCAGGTCGAGCTGGAACTCAAGTACGCCGGGTACATCGATCGACAGGCGGCCCAGGTCGAGCGTTTTCAAAGGCTGGAGCACAAGACGATCCCCGCGACCTTCGAATACGCGGGGCTGACGCAACTGCGCATCGAGGCGCGCGAGAAGCTCGGCAAAATCCGCCCCGCGAGCCTGGGACAGGCAAGCCGAATCAGTGGCATCAGCCCCGCCGACCTCGCGGTGGTGCTAATGTACCTGGAAAGCTCGCGGCCCACCGAGTA